>CAZSGD010000048.1:0-2436 GCA_964606155.1 uncultured Chitinophaga sp.
TATCAATAAACTGAAAATCAAGGTCAATCCCGGGGTCAAAATAGGGCAAAATATCTTCTAAAAATTGCCTGTACTTTCCTGTAAATCTTTATCTTTGCAGCCCCATAAGTTCTTTTGAAATCCCATATAATTGGGAATGAGGAATTTGGGAGATCAAGTATCCGCTGGTTGGCGGGGAAAGGTCGTTAACACCAAAAAAGATTAAAAAATGGCTAAAGAAATCAGTGGCTTTGTAAAGCTGCAGTGCAAGGGTGGCCAGGCCAATCCTGCACCTCCGATCGGTCCAGCGCTGGGTTCCAAGGGTATCAACATCATGGAATTCTGCAAGCAGTTCAATGCAAGAACGCAGGACAAAATGGGAAAAGTTCTCCCCGTATTAATTACTGTTTATTCTGACAAGAGTTTTGAGTTCATCATCAAAACACCTCCGGCAGCCGTTCAATTGATGGAAGCTGCAAAGATCCAAAAAGGTTCTAAAGAGAGCAACCGCAACAAAGTGGGTAAAGTGAACTGGACACAAGTCGAGGCTATTGCTAAAGACAAAATGCCTGACCTGAACTGCTTCACCGTGGAAAGTGCCATGAAAATGGTGGCCGGTACTGCCCGCAGTATGGGTTTAACAGTGGAAGGTAAAGCTCCCTGGGAAAACTAACCTCATCATCCCCGGAGGGGAAACTAAAAACTTTTAAAAGAATTTACAATGGCATTCATCAGTAAAAAAAGAAAAGTGGCGGAAACGAAAGTGGACGCTAACAAATCATACTCACTCAAAGAAGCATCTTCTTTAGTGAAACAAGTCAACATCGCGAAATTTGACGCTTCTGTTGACCTGCATATCCGCTTGGGCGTTGATCCCAAGAAAGCAGACCAGGCTATCCGTGGCACGGTTACACTTCCTCATGGTACCGGTAAAACGAAAAAAGTATTGGTGCTTTGCACCCCCGATAAAGAAGCTGAAGCAAAATCAGCCGGCGCCGACTTTGTAGGCCTGGACGAATTTGTTACCAAGATCGAAGGTGGCTGGGTAGACGTAGACGTGATCATCGCTACTCCCTCCGTCATGCCGAAGATCGGTAAGCTGGGTAAAGTATTAGGTCCCCGTAACCTGATGCCCAACCCCAAAACAGGTACTGTTACCAACGATGTAGCTAATGCTATCAACGATGTAAAAGGCGGTAAGATCGCTTTCAAAGTTGACAAAGTGGGCATCATCCATGCTTCTATCGGCCGTGTAAGTTTCTCTCCTGAAAAGATTGAAGCGAACAGCCAGGAATTGCTGAATGCGATCATCAAGGCTAAGCCATCATCCGCAAAAGGTATTTACCTGAAAGGGATCAGTATGGCCAGCTCGATGAGCCCTGGTATCGCTATTGATACAAAAGCATTCGTGCATTAACAGCAGGAGTAAAACAATTTTTAAGAAGAGTCAAAACAAAATAAAATGACTAAAGATCAAAAAAACGAAGTAATAGAAGCGCTGAAAGGCAAGTTCTCTCAGTATAACAACTTCTATGTTACCGATACTGAATCACTGAGTGTTGAGCAGGTGGGCAAATTGCGCCGTGCTTGTTTCAACAAACAGGTGGAGATGAAAGTGGCTAAGAACACTTTGATCAAAAAAGCGCTGGAAGCGCTGGATAAAGAAAGATATGCAGGTATGTACGATTCCCTGCATAACGTAACAGCCCTGCTGTTCTCTGAAAATCCCAAAGAGCCGGCTCTTATCATCAGCTCTTTCCGCAAGGAAAGCAATGGTGAAAAGCCTGTGCTGAAAGCGGCCTTCATCAATGGTGATGTGTATATGGGCGATAACCAACTGGTTGCTTTAACAAAGATCAAGACGAAGAACGAGCTGATCGGCGAAGTGATCGGCCTGTTGCAATCCCCTGCAAAAAGAGTATTGTCTGCTTTACTGCAACACGCAGAAAAGAAAGCAGAAGCTGCTCCCGCAGAGTAATGAGTATTTAGCAGGGGACCTGTTCCCGGCTTTACTATAAACAATTTTTTTAAACTCCGCCGGAGATCCTGAGCAAAGTCGAAGGACAATGAAGGCGGGAAAAATGTAAATCAAATGGCAGACGTAAAAGCATTAGCAGAAAGCCTGGTAGGCTTAACAGTAAAAGAAGTACAGGAACTCGCTGATTTCCTGAAAACAGAATACGGTATCGAGCCTGCAGCTGCTGCAGTAGTAGTTTCCGGTGGTGGTGATGGTGGTGGCGCAGCCGCTGCTGAAGAAAAGACCGCATTCAACGTTGTTCTGAAAAATGGCGGTGCTTCTAAACTGAACGTGGTGAAAATCGTGAAAGACCTGACTGGTTTGGGTCTGAAAGAAGCAAAAGACCTCGTTGATGGCGCTCCGAAGAACATCAAAGAAGGTGTTTCTAAAGCAGAAGCTGAAGAAATTGCAGCGAAGCTGAAAGAAGCAGGTGCTGATGT
>CAZSGD010000048.1:2536-23334 GCA_964606155.1 uncultured Chitinophaga sp.
CTAAAGCAGAAGCTGAAGAAATTGCAGCGAAGCTGAAAGAAGCAGGTGCTGATGTGGAGATTGCGTAATTACTGTAACCGCGATATTTTTAAACCCTTCGTAACCGAAGGGTTTTTTCTTTGTAACTCTTTAATAACATTTTAGTATATATTTTGAGGACAAATGCGAATTGCTATTTGTATAGTCTTCCTGTCTGTCTGTACCTGTATTTTCGGGCAAAGTATTCTTAAGAGCCAGTTAGATTCGTTGATAAAAGATTCGACCGACAGATTTACAAACTTTAAGGCAGGGTTTAAAGAAAAACTGGGTAATGACTCCGTTTTTTATACCCGTTTTAATTTAGAAGGGACCAAGGATAATGAACTATTTATCTCAAATGAAGAATCTACCTATGTGTTGGATTATTATATGGCAGAAATAGTAAGTTCGGTTTCTGAAAAGCAAGGAAAAGCCATGACAGATGAATGGAAAGACAAAATTCTTGCAATAGTAGGCAGCAGCTTTCAATTAAAAGAACTAACTAGTAAGATCCGACCTTCGGATTACGGATGGGAGTTTAGCCGTGGATACTTTTCAATAACCATAGTTTACATGCAAAAGGAAAAGAAAAAGGATAGTTTGCTGTTGTTACAAATATCCCACCTCCATCTTCGATTGCGATAAAAAAGCCTGGTCTCAGTCTGTGTTGATATAAGGAGAGAATTTCTGATATGCTTCCTCCGTCACCGCCATTACTTTTTTCAGGTCCTCTGGTTTTGTAAAGGGCCCATGCTCTTTTCTGTATGCAACAATAGGATTAGCCAAACTATAACGGATATAAGGATGCGTTTTTAATTCGTCAAGAGTGGCGGTATTAATATTGATCTTCTTTACTGCAATATTCTCCAGTTTCAAATATGATTTTATTTTCTGAAAAGTGGAATCAGGCAGGCCGTATGTTTCCCCCACCTGTGCGATAGAATAAAAACCACCGAGCTTTTCCCTGAAGCTGATGATCCGTGATGCCAGCTTGCTGCCAATACCGGGTAATGCAATAAAAGCAGTCGTATCAGCTGTATTCACATCAATGATCTCATACCGGGCTTTGGTAGATGCAGGCACCGCTACAAACCCTTTGCCGGGTCCGGATCTTTCAGCCTCTTCTGTGATCTTCGTCCAGGTAGATTCAATCCTGACAAAGGGAGCAATTCTTTCATATTCATCCGGTTGCAGTCCATAGATTTTTTGCAGATCCGCTGCTTTTTTAAAACGCCCACCTTTGGAAAGATAGTTTTGAATGGTGCGGACCGTTTTTTCCCGCAGGCCCAGCCTGGCCCAGCTTTCGGGAGCAAGCGTGTTGGGGTCAAATTCGAACAATTCATTCCGCGGCTTGTCATTATCTCCGGGATTATTCCCGCTGATTGCATAGAATTTACCTGGATCATCCTGGGGGTCTGTATTCCGGGCAGAAGAAGGTTTTTCTTCAAGATCCCTGAGCAGGGAAGCCCAGGAACTGTCGGAAGGGGCCTGTGCTGGGCTGGCTGATTGCGAAATAGCCCTGGGCAGTAAAAAAATCACCACTATAAGGATTAAAATGGCGACAATCCCTATCCTGTCGCGACGGGAAAAACTCAGGTAATCGGCAGTAAATTCTTTCCAGTTCATAGGACGGTTTTGAACGAAAATAAGCGGTTATGGAGTGGCTGAAAATGGCAAGAAGTTGGGATTTTGGCCGGGTTATTGTGAGCAAACTTTTCTTGGCGGTGAATAATAATTCCTTACCTTTGCCATCCTTTATTTTGGCCAAATATATTTTGACATCCCAAATCATGCGCAAGTAGTTGAATTTCATAGACTTTTGTTTCGAAGGAAATAAAAGCCTGTGTGTGATTTGTATGTCCTCAACGTTGTAAAAACCGGTTTTACGCATATGTCTTCAACTAAAGTGAACTCAAGAGTGGATTTCGGTAAAATCAAGCACCTGGCTGAAACTCCCGACCTTCTTGAAGTACAGATCCAATCGTTCAAAGAATTTTTCCAGTTAGAGACCACACCCGACAAAAGGAACATCGAAGGTTTGTTCCGTGTGTTCAAAGAAAATTTCCCGATCACTGATACGAGGAACATTTTCGTGCTGGAATTCCTTGACTATTTCATCGACCCGCCCCGTTACACCATCGAAGAGTGTATGGAGCGTGGCCTGACCTATGCTGTGCCATTGAAAGCCAAACTCCGTTTGAGCTGTAACGATGAAGAACACGTCGATTTCCAAACTATCGTACAGGATGTATTTCTCGGAAACATCCCTTACATGACGCCCCGCGGTACTTTCGTGATCAACGGCGCTGAAAGGGTGGTGGTATCGCAGCTTCACCGTTCACCCGGCGTATTCTTCGGTCAGTCCATTCACCCGAATGGTACCAAGATCTACTCTGCCAGGGTGATCCCCTTCAAAGGAGCCTGGATGGAGTTTGCCACCGACATCAATAACGTGATGTATGCTTACATCGACCGTAAGAAAAAATTCCCGGTAACCACGCTGTTGCGTTCTATCGGTTATGAAATAGATAAAGACATTCTCGAACTTTTCGGAATGGCCGATGAAGTGAAGACCGATAAGAAAACACTTTCCAAATATGTGGGCAAGAGACTGGCCGCAAGGGTACTGAGAACATGGGTGGAAGATTTCGTGGATGAAGATACCGGTGAAGTAGTATCGATCGAAAGAAATGAGATCGTGATGGAGAGGGATACCGTGCTCGACGAAGAAGCGATCGAGACAATTGCTGAAATGGATGTGAAGAGTGTATTCATCCAGCGGGAAGATGTGGGCGGTGATTATGCGATCATCTATAATACCCTGAATAAAGATACTTCTAACAGCGAACTGGAAGCCGTTCAGTTCATCTATCGTCAATTGCGTGGCGCAGATGCACCGGATAACGAAACAGCACGCGGTATCATTGATAAATTATTCTTCAGCGACAAACGTTACGACCTTGGTGAAGTGGGCCGTTACAAGATCAACCGTAAACTGAATGTAGATCTGCCGCTGGATAAAAAGACTTTGACAAAAGAAGATATCATCCTGATCATAAAATACCTGGTAAAACTTACCAATGGTAAAGCAGAGATCGATGACATCGATCACCTGAGCAACCGTCGTGTACGTACGGTGGGTGAGCAATTATATGCACAGTTCGGTGTGGGCCTTGCACGTATGGCCAGGACCATCCGTGAAAGAATGAACGTAAGGGACAACGAGGTGTTCACTCCGGTTGACCTGATCAATGCCAGAACATTATCTTCTGTAATCAATTCCTTCTTCGGAACATCACAGTTATCACAGTTCCTGGACCAAACGAATCCGCTTTCTGAGATCACACACAAACGTCGTATCTCCGCACTCGGGCCCGGTGGTCTGAGCCGTGAAAGAGCAGGTTTCGAGGTGCGTGACGTTCACTATTCTCACTATGGCCGTCTGTGTACGATCGAAACTCCGGAAGGACCAAACATTGGTTTGATCTCCACCCTTTGCGTGCATGCCAAGATCAACGACATGGGCTTTATCGAAACGCCATACAGGAAAGTGAATGAAGGCAAGGTGAATATGAAGGAGCTGAGTTTCCTGAGCGCCGAAGAAGAAGATCTCGCAAAGATTGCACAGGCGAATACACCAATTGACGAAAAAGGACATTTTAAAGAAGATAAGATCGTTAGTCGCGAAACAGGCGACTTCCCCATTCTCGATAAGAATGATGTGGAGTTTATGGACGTGGCACCGAACCAGATCGTGGGTTTGAGTGCTTCATTGATCCCGTTCCTGGAACATGATGATGCGAACCGTGCGCTGATGGGATCGAACATGCAACGCCAGGCTGTTCCGCTGATCCGTCCTGATGTACCTATTGTGGGTACCGGACTGGAAGGAAAAGCTGCCCGTGACGCAAGGATCCAGATACATTCAGAAGGAGATGGTGTGGTAGAGTTTGTAGATGCCAACGAAATTCATGTTCGTTATGATCGTGATGCCCAGGAGAAACTGGTAAGCTTTGAAGACGACCTTAGAATTTACAGGCTCACCAAGTTCATCAAAACCAACCAGGAAACCTGTATCAACCTGAAGCCTGCTGTAAAGAAAGGCCAGAAGGTGAAGAGGGGCGACTTCTTAACGGAAGGTTACGCTACGCAGAATGGCGAACTGGCACTGGGTAAGAACCTGAAAGTGGCTTTCATGCCGTGGAAGGGTTACAACTTCGAGGATGCGATCGTGATCAGCGAAAGAGTGGTAAAAGAAGATTTGTTTACTTCCGTTCACATCTCTGAATATGAATTGGAAGTTCGTGATACCAAACTCGGTGAAGAAGAACTGACGCCGGATATCCCCAACGTTTCTGAAGAAGCAACGAAAGATCTCGACGAGAACGGTATCATCCGTATCGGTGCGCAGGTGAAAGAGGGAGATATCCTGATCGGTAAGATCACACCAAAAGGCGAAAGCGATCCTACGCCGGAGGAAAAACTCTTGCGTGCCATCTTCGGTGATAAAGCCGGTGATGCAAAAGATGCTTCGCTGAAAGCTCCAAACGGGGTGGAAGGTGTGGTGATCGGCAAGAAACTTTTCCAAAGAGCGAAGAAAGATAAGAATGCTAAAGTAAGAGAGAAAGCTTCATTGGAGAAACTGGAAAGAGTACACGAAAAGAATGAGAATGACCTGATGGAAGTGTTGCTGGAAAAACTAACAACACTACTGGCCAGTCATGTTTCTTCTGGTGTAAGCAACAACTTTGGGGAGATACAAATTGGTAAGGGTGCCAAGTTCACCGAGAAGAACCTGAGAGGATTGGATTATGCCAATATCAACCCGCTGGGCTGGACTGGTGAGAAAAAAGTGGATGAGCAGATCAACACCCTGTTGCATAACTATAATATCAAGTACAACGAAGAACTGGGCCGTTATAAAAGAGAAAAATTCAACATCAGTATTGGTGATGAATTACCTGCTGGGGTGCTGAAACTGGCTAAAGTTTATCTCGCCGTAAAGCGTAAGCTGAAAGTGGGTGATAAAATGGCCGGTCGTCACGGTAACAAAGGTATCGTAGCCAAGATCGTTCGCCAGGAAGATATGCCATTCCTCGAGGATGGAACACCGGTGGATGTGGTATTGAACCCGCTGGGTGTACCGAGCCGTATGAACCTGGGGCAGATCTATGAAACGATCCTGGGCTGGACAGGCGAGAAATTAGGATTGAGGTTCGCTACGCCAATCTTCGACGGAGCTACGGTGGATGAGATCGCAGAATATTGTAAGCAGGCTGAAATCCCGATGCATGGTCACACCTACTTGTATGATGGTGAAACCGGGGAGCGTTTCCATCAGAAAGCAACCGTAGGTATCATCTATGTGATCAAGCTTCACCACATGGTGGATGATAAAATGCATGCCCGTTCGATCGGACCATACAGTTTGATCACGCAACAGCCGTTAGGAGGTAAAGCACAATTCGGCGGACAGCGTTTTGGTGAAATGGAAGTGTGGGCATTGGAAGCTTACGGTGCATCCAATATCCTCCAGGAATTGCTAACCATTAAGTCTGACGACATTATCGGTCGTGCCAAGACGTATGAAGCGATTGTAAAAGGAGAGAATGTGCCCAGGGCAGGTGTGCCGGAATCATTCAACGTATTGGTGCATGAGCTGAGAGGATTAGGATTAGATCTCAAGTTCGAGTAAGCAGCGGGTGACTGGTGAAGAGTGAGGGTTTAAATCAACAATCAAAAATCTAAAATCGTAAATACGATTATGGCTATCAAAAAAGAAAATCGTCCTAAAGCGGCTTTTTCAAGGATCACCATCGGCCTGGCTTCTCCTGATACAATATTGGAAAGAAGCTACGGTGAGATCTTAAAGCCGGAAACCATTAACTACCGTACTTACAAACCTGAAAGAGATGGTTTGTTTTGCGAGAGGATATTCGGGCCAGTAAAGGATTACGAATGTGCCTGCGGTAAGTACAAACGTATCCGTTATAAAGGAATCGTGTGCGACCGTTGTGGTGTGGAAGTGACAGAGAAGAAAGTCCGTCGTGAAAGAATGGGCCATATCAAACTGGTGGTACCGGTAGTACATATCTGGTATTTCAAATCATTGCCCAATAAGATCGGTTACCTGCTGGGTGTAAGCTCCAAGAAGCTGGAGACCATCGTGTATTATGAAAGATTCGTGGTGATACAAACTGGTATCCGGGCTGATAAAGGTCAGAATGTGGGTGACCTGCTGACCGAAGAAGAATATCTCGATATTCTCGAAACATTACCGAAAGACAATCAATACCTGCCCGATGATGATCCTAATAAGTTCATCGCCAAAATGGGTGCTGAAGCGGTACATGATATGCTGCAGCGTATAGACCTGGACCAATTATCATTTGATCTTCGTAATGCGGCTGCCACAGAAACTTCGCAGCAACGTAAAGCCGATGCTTTGAAACGTTTGAGTGTGGTGGAAGCCTTCCGTGATGCGAATACAAGGATCACTAACCGTCCTGAATGGATGGTGATGCAATACATTCCTGTTGTACCCCCGGAACTGCGTCCCTTAGTGCCGCTGGATGGTGGACGATTTGCATCTTCTGACCTGAATGACCTTTACCGTCGTGTGATCATTCGTAACAACCGTTTGAAAAGACTGCTGGAGATCAAAGCTCCTGAAGTGATCCTGCGTAACGAGAAAAGGATGTTGCAGGAAGCCGTGGATTCATTGTTCGACAACAGCCGTAAATCCAACGCGGTGAAAGCGGAAGGTGGCCGTGCATTGAAATCATTGAGTGATGTATTGAAAGGTAAGCAGGGTCGTTTCCGTCAGAACCTCCTGGGTAAAAGGGTTGACTATTCTGGTCGTTCCGTTATCGTGGTAGGTCCTGAAATGAAACTGCACGAATGTGGTCTGCCAAAAGATATGGCGGCAGAACTGTTCAAACCATTTATTATTCGTAAACTAATTGAACGAGGTATCGTAAAAACAGTGAAATCTGCCCGGAAGCTGGTAGATAAGAAGGAAGCTGTGGTTTGGGATATCCTTGAAAATATATTGAAGGGCCACCCGGTGATGCTGAACCGTGCCCCGACGCTGCACCGTTTGTCGATCCAGGCCTTTCAGCCTAAACTGATCGAAGGAAAAGCGATCCAGTTGCACCCGTTGGTGTGTACAGCGTTCAACGCCGACTTCGATGGTGACCAGATGGCAGTACACGTACCATTGAGCCATGCGGCTATACTGGAAGCCCAGTTATTAATGCTGGCTTCTCATAATATCCTGAACCCGCAGAATGGTACTCCTATCACTCTTCCTTCACAGGACATGGTGTTGGGTTTGTATTATATTACGAAGGGCAAACGGACAAATGAAAAAGAAACCGTAAGGGGAGAAGGCAAAGCATTCTACTCTGCTGAAGAAGTGATCATTGCCTACAATGAAGGTGTGGTTGATATGCACGCATGGATAAAAGTGAAAGCTAATATCCGTAATTCAGATGGTCTGCTGGAACATAAACTGATCGAAACAACTGTAGGCCGTGTGATTTTTAATCAACACGTTCCGGCTGAAGTAGGTTTTGTCAATGCATTGCTGACCAAGAAGAACCTTCGTGAGATCATTGGTGATATCATCAAGATTACTAACGTTCCTAAAACAGCGAAGTTCCTGGACGATATTAAGCAATTAGGTTTCCGTACAGCCTTCCAGGGCGGTCTGTCATTCAACATCAATGACCTGATCATCCCGGATGTTAAAGAAGAACTTCTGGATAATGCAAAAACAGAGGTGGATGAAGTGTGGGACAGCTACAATATGGGTCTTATTACGAACAACGAACGTTATAACCAGATCGTTGATATCTGGAGCCGTGTGGATACAAGGATCACTGAAACATTGATCCGCGAACTGAGCAGCGATAAACAAGGGTTCAACTCTGTTTACATGATGCTGGATTCAGGAGCCCGTGGTTCTAAACAGCAGATCAAACAGCTTGCTGGTATCAGGGGATTGATGGCCAAACCAAGGAAATCTGGTTCTACCGGTTCCGAGATCATCGAAAACCCGATCCTTTCCAACTTCAAAGGCGGATTGAACGTATTGGATTACTTTATCTCCACGCACGGTGCCCGTAAAGGTCTTGCCGATACGGCCCTGAAAACAGCCGATGCCGGTTACCTGACCCGTCGTCTGGTGGACGTGGCACAGGATGTGGTGATCACGGAAGAAGATTGTGGTACCCTGCGTGGTATTGCAACATCTGCCTTAAAAGATAATGAAGATATCATCGAACCATTGTCAGACAGGATCGAGGGGCGTACATCATTACATGATGTGTACAACCCGCTGAACGATCAGCTGATCGTGGCCGGTGGTGAAGAAATAACACCGGATATTGCGAGAAAGATAGAAGATGCTGGTGTGGAAGTAGTAGAGATCCGGTCTGTATTGACCTGTGAGAGCAAGCGTGGTGTATGTGTGAAATGTTATGGTAAGAACCTGGCTTCCGGCAATATTGCACAGAAAGGTGATGCGGTGGGTATCATTGCTGCTCAGTCCATTGGTGAGCCGGGTACACAGCTGACCTTGCGTACCTTCCACGTGGGTGGTGTGGCTGGTTCTGCTGCGGTTGATTCAGCATTGGCTGCGAAATTCGACGGAACGATCCAGTTCGATGGATTAAGAACCGTAAGTGTGGCGAACAACGAAGGTCAAAAAGTACAGGTAGTTATTGGAAGAACAGGTGAGATCAGGAATATTGATGTGGAGACAGACAGATTGCTGAACACCGTGCACATCCCCTACGGCGCCACTTTATTTGTGAAAGATGGCCAGAAAGTGAAGAAGGGTGAAACGATCTGCACATGGGATCCGTTCAACAACGTTATCATGGCCGAAGTAGATGGCCGGGTAAAATTTGAGAATATTATCGAAGGGGTTACTTATCGGGAAGAAGCGGATGAGCAGACAGGTCACCGTGAGAAAGTAGTGATTGAAACCAGGGATAAGACAAAGATCCCGTCCATTGTTGTGGAAGGAAAAGAGAACAAATCATATAACCTGCCTACCGGAAGCCATATCATTATGGAAGAAGGCGATGAGGTGAAAGCCGGACAGGTGATCGTGAAGATACCAAGGGTGCTCGGAAAACTGAGAGATATTACCGGAGGTCTTCCCCGTGTAACCGAATTGTTTGAGGCCAGAAACCCCAGCAACCCGGCTATCGTTTCTGAGATCGATGGGGTGGTATCAATGGGTGCAGTAAAGAGAGGTAACCGCGAGATCATTATTGAAGCAAAAGATGGTGTGCAGAAGAAATACCTGGTACCGCTGACAAGACAGATCCTGGCACAGGATGGTGACTTCGTGAAAGCAGGAGCATCATTAAGTGATGGCCAGATCGCACCGTTTGATATCCTTTCTATCAAAGGTCCGTTTGCTGTACAGGAGTACGTGGTGAATGAGATCCAGGAAGTATATCGCTTGCAGGGTGTGAAGATCAACGATAAGCACATCGAAGTGATCGTTCGCCAGATGATGCGTAAGGTGAATATTGTGGACCCCGGTGATACCCGATTCCTGGAGGATGACCTGGTGGATAAGTTTGAGTTTGTATCAGAGAATGATTACATATTCGATAAGAAAGTGGTAACAGAAGTAGGGGAGAGTGGCAAGCTTCGTGCAGGCCAGATCGTAACCCTGCGGGAAGTGAGGGAAGAAAACTCCATGCTTCGTCGTAATGACAAGAAGCTGGTGGAATACCGTGATGCGAAACCGGCCACTTCCTCACCCACATTATTGGGTATCACCAAGGCTTCCCTGGGCGTGTCCAGCTGGATTTCCGCTGCATCATTCCAGGAAACAACCAAAGTGTTATCCTCAGCCGCCATCAATGGTAAAACAGATGAAATGATGGGTCTGAAAGAGAATGTGATCACAGGTCACCCGATACCTGCGGGTACGGGCCTGAGAGAATTTGAAAGCATTATCGTGGGTAGTAAAGAGGAGTATGAACTGTTACAAACCACCCGTGAGGCGATGGCTTTCGATGAGGAAGAATAATCAACACGAATTACGCGAATGATCACGAATTAATGCATTATACAGGACTAAAGGAGTAAGAATTTCTTACTCCTTTTTTGCTGAATAACAAGCCTGTTAATGCTTTCATAAAGTGAACCGAATCCTTATATTTGCCCGCTTATTGGTGCTTAACTTGCAAAAAAGACCGGAATGAAAAATGGTTTATTGATCTGGAACGTGTTGCTGACTGCAGTGGCAGGATATTTATTGGTCTCGCATTTCAGCTCCGGTAAGGGTACCGATAGTAAAGTGAAGGATGATCCCAAAGATTCTGTTCAGCACCCTGCTGAATTCAGGATGGCTTATTTTGAAATGGACTCCCTGGAAGCTAATTATGAAATGGTGAAGCAGGTCATGGCAGAATTAAATGCAAAGGAATTGGAGATCACCAATGAGATGGAAAGGTTGGGCAAGGATATACAGCAAAAGCTGGCTTATTACCAAAACCTCGCTGCCGGAGGCAACCTGTCGCAGGCACAATCTGATGAAGCCAACCGTATCGTGAAGGGTATGGATGAAAATATGCGGGCAAGAAAGGCACAGCTCGACCAGGAATACTACACACTCAATAACAGGAAGCAGAATGAGATAAAGGGCAAAATTGAGACCTTCCTGAAGGAATACAATAAAACGAGAGGCTATTCCTATATCATAGCCTACGAGCAGGGCCTTTTTTACTACAAGGACAGTGCTTATAATATTACCGCAGATGTGGTAAAGGGATTGAATGCTGAATACAAAACTTCCAAAGGCAAATCCAAAGAATAACCGGGCACTGTTTGATGGCAGACTTTTTTCTGCCGCTGTTTATTTTCCGCGAAATAATACCTTATTTTGAAGCATGGAAGATTTCCAGAAACTCTTCGACTCTTTTTCAACGTTAAAAGTGGGTATCATTGGCGATGTGATGCTGGATACCTATATGTGGGGAAAGGTGGAACGCATTTCCCCCGAAGCGCCTGTTCCTGTGGTTTCATTGCAGAAAAAGGAATACAGGATCGGCGGGGCAGGTAATGTGGCCCTGAATTGCCGCTCCCTGGGCGCACAGGTATTCATGCTTTCTGTAATGGGCAATGACCAGGAAGGAATATTGCTGGAGGAATTACTGAACAGCAATAATATTGATACTTCCGGGTTATTGAAAAGCACAGACAGGGTTACCACCAGTAAAACAAGAATTATCAGCCGCAACCAGCAAATGATGCGGTTAGATGCAGAGATCACCGATGACCTGGCTGTAAAGGACCAAAAAAAATTACTGGCTGCCATCAGCGATTTTATCTCCAATAGTGACCCTGACGTCATCATTTTTGAAGATTATAATAAAGGGGTGCTGACGCAGGCGGTGATTGAAGAGGCGATCCGGTTGTGTAAAGCAGCGGGGGTCATTACAGCTGTGGATCCCAAACGAAAGAACTTCTTCTCTTATAAAGGGGCTGACATTTTCAAGCCTAACCTGAAAGAGGTGAAGGAAGCATTGAATTTGCTGATGGACCATGTAAATGAATCAGCACTGGGAGCCATCCATAAAGAACTGCATGATCTGCTGCAACATTCCATTTCATTTATTACCCTCTCTGAAAAAGGTGTTTTCTATCACCAAAAAAATAAAGCAGCCATCATCCCCTCACATATCCGCAGTATTGCTGATGTTTCCGGCGCTGGCGATACAGTGATCGCTGTTGCTTCCATGGTGTATGCAGTCACGAAAAATGTGCATTTGATGGCGGAAGTGGCCAATATTGCCGGAGGGCTGGTTTGCGAGGAAGTGGGTACCGTGGCTATTTCACGGGAGAAATTGCTGCACGAATGTGAATTACTGCTGTCCTGAATTTTTTCTTTCCAGTTCATCCATCGTTTTATTGAGTATGCCTGAGAAATCAGCAAAGGCTTCAAAAAATATTTTGGCCAGAGCGAAAACAAGAATAAACCCTTTACCAAAACCAAAACTCAGGAACATACTACCGAGGATGACGGTAAACTGCTGAATAAAGACCCGTCCATACGGCTGAAACATCAGTCGCATCATAGAATGATGTTTGTATTCTTCATGTAACAGAAAAGGAACAAAGCTGCGGGCCAGGTAACTGATCACAAAACCGCTTAGCATATAGGCGATATCTTCAGTAATATATTCCCACCAGTGAAAGAAAAAGTGCGTGGCTCCCTTTCCTGGGGCAGTAATACCCGCTACTTCGGAAAAGATACTGGTTTGAACCAGTGCAAAAATTCCGAAATGCATAATAAAGAAAAAAATAAAAAACAAACCGCTGACCCTTGTTGAACTTCCCTCGTTATACCAGGTGTCCTTACCCCGGTAGATTGTTGCGATCAGCAACTTCAATACAGTTAGTATGCCGATGATCAATGTTTCCATGGCATACACTGTGAAGGCTTCCACGGCGCTCCACCCGAGGAACCAAACCCCAAAAACAGGAACCAGGTTTGAGACGATGATAAAGATATCATCCCGGGTGAGTGTCTTTTTTATCATGCAGTGGTCTTTGTAGTTGAATCGGGCACAAAATAGCTAATTTCGTTGCGGGACAAATACCCACTGACACGTATGGCAAAATTTACGATAGCAGTGCATGGAGGGGCGGGTACCATCCTGAAAAAGGATATGACTGCTGAAAAGGAGGCTGCTTACACCCGGGGCCTGGAAGAGGCGTTAATAGCTGGATATAAGGCCCTGGAAAAGGGAAATACGGCCGTGGATGCAGTTCGGGCAGCTGTGGTGTCACTGGAAGATAATATCCTGTTCAATGCGGGCCGGGGCTCTGTATTTGGCAAAGATGGGGGCCAGGAAATGGATGCCTCTATCATGGATGGGCAAACGCTCATGGCGGGGGCTGTATCAGCCGTCAGGAATATCCGGAACCCGGTGGAACTAGCCTATACCATTATGACCCAAAGCCAGCATGTGATGCTGAATGGGCAGGGGGCGTTCGAGTTTGCCCAACTGCATGGTTTGAAAACAGAGCCGGACGAATATTTCTATTCTGCATTCCGGCATGAGCAATGGAAACAGGTGCAGGGTTCGGATGAAGTGGCGCTGGACCATAATGTAAAACTTAAAGATAACCCCGCCTCCACCCTGAATACTTTTGGTACTTCGTCTGACAAAAAATTTGGAACCGTAGGGGCCGTGGCGTTGGATCTGCATGGTAATATCGCTGCGGCAACGAGTACGGGGGGCATGACGAATAAACAATATGGAAGAGTGGGAGATAGCCCTATTATAGGCGCAGGTACCTATGCCAATAATAAAACCTGTGCCATCAGTTGTACCGGGCATGGTGAGCCCTTCATTCGTGCCGTTACAGCTTATGATGTAAGTTGTTTGATGGAATATAAAGGCCTGTCATTGCACGATGCCATGCACCTGGTGGTTCATGATAAATTACTGAAAATTGACGGTGAAGGCGGAATGATCGGTGTGGATGCAAAAGGCCATGCTGCCATGTTATTTAACAGCGAAGGAATGTACAGGGGGATGAAAGACAGTGAGGGCGCACATGAAATTTCAATCTATAAATAATCCAGCACTCTATACATGAAAAAATATGCCATCATTGTTGCCGGAGGTGCAGGAACAAGAATGGGGGGGCATGTACCCAAGCAGTTCATGCTGCTGAAAGATAAACCGGTATTGTATTACACATTGAAAGCTTTCCTGGAAGCCTATGATGATCTGCAGCTCATTTTGGTATTACCCGTAGATTATACAGATATGGGCCAGGAGATCATCGATGCTTATTTTGATAAAGAAAGGATACGAATTACAGCCGGGGGAGAAACACGATTCCAATCCGTAAAGAATGGACTGGCGCTGGTAACGGAAGAGTCGGTCATCTTTGTACATGATGGGGTACGTTGTTTGGTGAGCAGGGAGCTGATACGCCGTTGTTATAAGCAAGCGGCGGAAACCGGTACGGCTATTCCGGCCATTGTATCAAAAGACAGTATCCGTTTGCTGAAAAATGAGGGCAACGAAGCCTTTGACCGCAGTAGGGTGATGCTGATCCAAACACCGCAGACCTTTCACAGTAAAATATTACTTCCCGCTTTTCAAATCGATTATAAAGACAAATTTACAGATGAAGCCACCGTGGTGGAAGCCTATGGCATGAAAGTGTCGCTGGTGGAAGGGGAAGAAAACAATATTAAGATCACAAGGCCAGTTGACCTGGTCATTGCGGAAAGCCTCTTGCCATAAAAGGGCTGTTATTACTATTCTCTATTCACTATTTTTTCATCCATTTCAGGTATAAGGGCAGCCTGTTGATCTTTATTGCCGGGTACACTTCGTGAATGGCCCCAAAACTGTTGTAGAAAAAAGCGAGGCTGGGGATATCGGAACCTTCAAAATCAAGTATCATTTTACGGTCCGCATGATCTTTAATGAATGCATCGATCAGTGCATGCGAAGCGCCGATGGTCTTACCATTGGGATGATTGCCCACCAGGATATAATAGGCACGTTGATGGGAAAAAAAGAATACACAGGAGGCCAGTAATTCTTTTTGAACGGAGAAAATGCCGTAAGTGATAGCTAAGTTTTTTTCGTGCAGGTAGTTGTATAAACGACGAAAGCGGCCCACATTTTCTTCCGACTCTTTGGCATAGCTCCGCATCTGTCCCACTGCCAGTGTAATCACCTTCTCCACATCAAAATCTTTTTCGGCTGTGCATCCCAGTTGCTTTGCTTTTTTAATGTTTCGCTGTATATTCTCCCGGTAATTATTGTAAATGTCTTCGTAGGGCTTGTCCAGCGAAAGGGTATAGTTGCTTCGCTGAATCGCAGAGGGAAAGGATAACGGGTTCCCTGTATTCAGTGAAATGTCGATGAACCGGAAGGAAGGGGGGATAGCATTGACAAATTCATCTGAAAGCGAGGTACTGATCTTTTTCCCAAATACACCCAGTTGTGCCGATAAAAAAGGCTGGTAAAGGTATTGAATACCATATTTTTTATTCCAGGTGAGGGGCATCACTGCTTCGTAATCATTCAGCACAAGGGCATCCCAGTTCCTGGCCATATTATCAAGATAGAAAGAATGGGCATAGATCAAACCATTGTCAGCACTGGCGATGCAGGCATCCCATTTGCCTTTATCAATTTGCTGATGGGAGAGATAGTTGATCATCAGAGTTCGAGATTGCGGTCAATTTTGCGGAAACTAAAATTGGATATATCTATCGTAAAGGAGATCCTTTTCCAGAATCGCTGATTTTTGGCTACTGTGGATTCATAATAATCCCTGTACACCGAACTATAGAGCAGGGGAAAATAGATATTGACCGTTTCTTTAAGGAATGAGATCTGCAGCCCGGCATCATAGAGGAAGCGGTCTGTTTCAGCGCCCTGTTTCCAGGCTTCGGCATGCGTGCCAATATCAAAAAACAGTTTGACGGGAATTTTAAAGGGCAATAAATTCAGGGGATTGATATTATCCGGGATCGTGGTACTGAAATTGGCTGCGATCAGCCAGTCGTCGGTACGTCCCACTTTATCGGCCAGCAGGTCTGTTCTGATTTTAAAAGCACCATCTCGGTTCATGATCTGCTGACTGGCAAATCCTTCAAACTGGTTTCTTCCTATAAAATAATCGGAATAGGTATAATCCTCATAACCATTGGCGCCCGTCATATTCAGGTGGTAGCGATCGGTGGCAAATTGTTTGGAAGTGGTTTTGGAGCTGCTGTAGAAGAATTTGCCAGCAAAGAGCCGGACATTCAGCCCGCCTTTTTTCGGATAGTTGAAAAAATAGGTGCCCGTAAAAGCCGTACGGATAAAATGCTGCCCCTGTTCGGCTTTTAATTCAGCACGGAAAGGATAGAGAGCCCGATTGTTTTCTATTACCAGTTTCAGATGGTTCAAAGTCCGTGTTTCATTTTCTGTACGGTATTTATCGAGTATGGAGGTATCCAATCCGTTAATGATCGTATCCCGGTAAAAACGAAGTTGGTCTTCGCCGATCAGGAAGCTTTTGAATTGTATGTAGCGGTAGAAATTACTGCGGGAGTTGTTTTGACGCAAAATGAGTTTTAAAGCAGGAACGATCTTGTAAAATGCGAGGAAGGTTTTATTGCCCTCGCTGTCCTTGAAGCGGTCCATGGTAAAGCGGCTGCCGGATACAGAGACATCTATTTTTCTGAAAGGCCCGTTTGGGAAAAAGGAGTAAGACATATTACCAAAACCCACCACTGTTTTGGAACCAAATGCATACATCGGCGCCACCACGAACTGGAAGCGGTTCATCGGCATGCGGTAGTTGGTGAGGAAAGGGCCCGGCATTACTTTGTCGTAGCTATTGAAGCCAAGTGCATAGGGGGAGAAGACGAGTTGATTTTTATATTGGATATCCGGTCCGTTCATGAATGCGTCGCCGGTAACGCCAAATATGAAATGGGTGCCTTTGCGGTGCATATTGGGCAGCAGACCGGTTTTGCTGGTATAAGCGAAAATGGAATCGAGGTTTTTGCCGGTGCTTTCTTCTATTGCCTGCTTAAAGTCTTTAGGTTGCGGATGTTTGAATTGCCAGCGGCGGTAGTATTCCTGCATGGCTTTGTTGAATGCTTCTGTTCCTATTTGTGATTCGAGATAACGCAGCCATTCGGCCGTTTTATAATATACAGATAGTCCATAATTCATTTCACTGTATTTTTCGGCCGGCAGGTCAATGGGCTGATCAGTCCTGGTGAGGGCTTTTGTTTCAAAAATGGTTCTTTCGAACCGGGGCAGTTTTTTATACTTGAGAGAATCATACTTGGCATCGTAATAACTATTGATCCCTTCATCCAGCCAGGGGTGGTCTCTTTCATTGCTGCCCAGGATGCCATAGAACCAGTTATGTCCTATTTCATGGGTGATCACTTTGTCGAGTGTTCTGGCCGATTTGATAGGGGAGATGATGGTAATAGTGGGATATTCCATGCCACCCCCAAAGCTTTCCGGGCCTTGTACAACCTGTACCACATTGTAGGGGTATTCGCCCACCAGCCCGGAATAATGCAGTACCCCGCTTTTTGAATAATCAAGACTTTTGCCCCATTCTTGTACATGTTCAGGGGTGAAATACGTGTACACATCGATCACTCTCCCGGAGGCAAGAAGGCAGGTATCATAATTTACTTTAAAACGCTTATCGGCAAACCAGGCAAAGTCGTGAATATTGTTTTGTTTGTACTGTAAGGTTTTTAATTCTTTGGATGATTCAGGAAAGAGTTGGGTAATGGTCTTTGTTTCACCTGTTTTTTGTTTTTCTTTTAATTTAATGGGCTCCCAGTTGTAAGATGCCCTTGTTTTCAGCCATTCTTTCTCCTCTGCATTTTGTAGCTCACCGGTGGCGGCCACCACATAGTTTTTGGGAACGGTGATAGTCACTTCGTAGCTGCCAAATTCGCTGTAAAACTCACCCTGGTCCAGGTAAGTCATCGGGTGCCAGCCCTTACGGTCATACACAGCCGGTTTGGGAAACCATTGTGTCACCTGGTAGCTCTCGCCATCATGTCCGCCCCTTGAAAAATTAAAAGGCAGTTTTACATGAAAGGGGGTGGTGACCTGGATGCGCTTGCCGGGTGGCAGGGGAGCTGGTAGGATCAGTTTAATGATGTCAATATGCTGGGGGTGGTCTTCCGTTTGTGCGGTAGTGCTATTCACTTTAAAATCCAACCGGTTGATATAGCCTTTATCATCTTTATTGCTGAAATAAAATTTGGTGCTGCCATTTTCAAGGGCTTGGTCGGTATAGGCTGTTTTATCGTTTTTATAGGCATTGGGCCAGAGGTGGAACCAGATGAAAGTAAGTGTATCGGGAGAGTTGTTGATGTATTCGATCTTTTCAAATCCATCTAGTGTATGTTCCTTATCATTCAGCGAAACATCGATGGTGAAATTGACTTCCTGCTGCCAGTAAGGGATTTGGGAAAATGACTGGGTGCAAAAGCAAAGGGAGAGAAAAGCTAAGAGGTACTTTTTCACCAGGATGGAGTTTTTTCAAAAATAAGTCTAAAATTTTGAAATTTAAAGTGTTAGGGCATGTAAAACTCATATCCGGATAGTAAGTATTATTCTTAGTCATCCATACTTTTCTCAATTTTTAAAATCTCACATTTTTTTCGGCTACTATAATTCCTGCTTTAACGAACGAAAACGGCCTCTCGACGAATAAAAAAAAATACAGTTGTTATCTCTCCTAGTTTGCTGATTGAAAGCATTATTTCAATCTAATCCTTAGTTATGAAAATTTTGGTGAGAGTTAAATTGTATTTATTTATTTGTTTGTTTAGTTTTTATTCCTGCAAAAAAATATCTGATAACCCGGGTAGTGAAAGCGAAAAGGTTAGCGTGCCCGGTACGAGTGATCATTATTCCAGGGGCGGAGAGATATTTAATTTAACTAATCAAACACTGCTGAAGCTTGTTTTGAATGGTAGGGGCGGAACAATTCAGGTTGACTCGACTTGTAGCGGATGTCCGGGTGATACGTCGGATTTGGTGGAGTTTCCTCAGTTTATTCCGCCATCTAACAACAATGGAATGTTGGTATTTGCAACTATGAATGATTATAATTTATTTATTAAAGCAGCGGATTTAATGGAAGAGCTCTGGCAATACCCGGATATCGACTATGAGGATACGCCCCTTGAAATCTACCATTTGGGAGAAGAGTCGTTAAACGCCTTTGATTCTGCAATGAATTTTAAGTCGCTGAGGCACAGGTATGACTTGAATGAATTTTATAACCATGAGTGGTCAGATACAGCGGCAATTTATGTTGAGGATGAGGATTATCAGGTAGTGTTAAATGAAGGAGGGGAGGTGAAAATTGGAGATAAGTTTTACAAGTATATTGCAAACAATTTAGCCGGTATAGTGCGAAATAATAATAGTAATGCCTTAAAGCGTCTCAGGGAAAATGGAATTTTTACAAATACGCCGGATGTTTCGTTTTACAATGAGGATAACCAGGAATTTGTGACTCCAGCAGGCCCGGGGGAAACAGAGGTTACTCATAGCTGTAGTGATTTTACCCCAATTTCCGCAGCAAATAATCTAACACCGATTAGTTCCACGGCAAATCAATGGGAAGTCGAGCTGAATACGGATGTTTTTTATACGAGAACTTCTTCACAAATTGGCGATGATTATCGCCACGTAAAAGCGAACTATAGGGTTGATTGGGGGGACGGAACAATTACGAATTTTGTTGGCTATTTTGTTTATCAGAACAGAGTCAGGCATATTTATAGCCAGGTTCTGGCGCCGGGCACATCTGTGCAAAAGACAATAACCATTACTTGCCAGGTTATAAATCCGGACCCTGTTTTTGTAAATACCTGCGGTTCTATCGGCGCAATGATATTTACATCAACAGCAATTGTTACATTGTCAACGCCGGCAACACAAGATTGTCTTAATAAAACAATTAAAAGAAAATTTTTTGGGAAATCACAACCTGTGAATGGTATCGAATACCGTCTTGAATGTAAGCTGAAACAAAAAATATCGCCTGTTATTGGGGAGTCTCATGTAAAAGCTACAGCAATATTTACAAAACGGAAGAATAATAAATGGAAAACTGTGATTTCGATTGGGAATATTGGCCTAAAATTAAAGGGCGATGTATTTAAGGAACAAACATGCTCTGAGTTGCATAAACATTTGAACGATTCGGATTCAAAAAATAAAAGAAGAAAGATTAAACTAAAAACTGGTGGGGGAGATTTGCCATGGTATTTTGACACAAGGAGAAGCCTGCCATTAGCGATTAATGCTGATTTTATTTGGAAATATAACAATAACCAGTCAGTAGTAAGTAATAATAACGAAGTTTTGAAACCATAGACTTATTTTTGTTATTTTATCTGGATGTTTTAGGGAGTATAAGCATGAAGCGAGTGTTAACATTATTGGTATTTCTATATTTTCACAGCTATTCAGCGAAATGTCAGGATACTGATTTGGGCGTGTATTATGGCCGCTTTTGGTCACCTTTTAAATATATAGATTACGGAACTGGATTTAGAAATCAATCATCATCGAATTACAATTTTTTCCCTTCAGTTGCCTTAAATAAGTATTATAAACCACGTACGTCTGCTGAGTTGTGTATTTTGTTTACAAACTATCAGCAATATTTTTCTACACGAACCCAATTTGGCCCTTATAATTCATCTCACATAGTATTTCATTTGGTAGGCAGGGTCGGTTACTCAATTGTAAAGAAAAGTAAGTTCGAGACCGGGGTAAAGGGTGGAATTGGGCTTGGAATTACAGGTTTGGAAAAATGGGAGTTTACTTCTATACTGACTTATCCTGTTGTAGATTCTATAGCACGAGGGACCGATAAAAAAAATTATACACCTCTCTTCCCTATGCTTTCGTTCGGAATTGATTTTTCATATAAATTATCAAAGAGAATTCGCCTTAGTTTAGCTTCTAACTATCAAAAGGGATTCTTGAAAATATCTGAATTCGATATTTATTACAACGATGGCAGTGGATACAATGATCAAAGAGCCAAACAATGGGGAACTGGCGATTTTTGGGGACTGCAGTTGGGATTAAGGTATCTGCTGAAAAACGAAAATGAGAGAAAAACTGATAGAAAAACTACAAACTAAAAACTAATTCCTTATTTCCCCTTCCCGCTAAAAATGATCCGGATCGTATGGATCATGATCTTAAAATCCA
>CAZSGD010000049.1:0-22150 GCA_964606155.1 uncultured Chitinophaga sp.
CCCCAAAACTTTTCCCCATTTGCGGTTTCTACTTTAAAATGCGTACTTTTACTTGAATGCCTTTCTGACCCATAAAATAACTGCAAATCACCCTTATGAGTGCCCAGCAAATTAAAGTAGCGATTGCCGATGACCACAAAATATTCCGGGATGGCATCCGGATGGCCCTGAAAGAAAAAGATTACCTGAAAATTATCTGGGAAGCCGAAGATGGCAAAGACCTCATGCATAAACTGCAGCTCAAGCTGCCCGATGTGATCCTCATGGACATCCGCATGCCCGAAGTGGATGGTATCAATGCCATTAGCCTGATCCGCAAAGAATATGAGGCCCTCAAGATTATTGTACTCACCATGTATGATGACCAGGAGATGATTACCCGGATGATGGAAATGGGAGCCAACGCTTACCTTACCAAGACCACCGACCCCGAAGAAATATACCAGGCCATTCTTACCTGTATGAATGATGACTTCTATTTCAACGAACTGGTGAATAAAGCGGTGCTGCTGAAACTGCAGCATAAAAAAACGGTCCGCCAGTTTTATCCCAATCCCGTAAAGTTTTCAGAGAAGGAACTGCGCATCTTAAAACTGATAGCCGACGATAAGACCACCGAGGAAATATCCAAGGAAGTGTTCTTAAGCCCCCGTACCATCGAAACTATCCGCCAGAACATGAAACAGAAAGTGGGTGCCAAAACAATCGCCGGGCTGGTGATGTATGCCACCCGTAATAAGTTACTGGATTAAAAAATAGCTGCCTGTTTCCATGAGCAACGTCAACGATACCTATTTTGATGGTTATTATAAAGAGATATGGCGCAGCCTGATCCCCGATGAGCTGACGGTAAAGGAGGTAGACTTTATGCTGCCCTACTTTAACCTCAAACCCGGCGACAAAGTGCTGGACCTCATGTGCGGCTATGGACGGCACGCCATTGCCCTGGCAAAAAAAGGGATCCATGTAACGGCCATCGATAACCTGGAATACTATATCAGCGAGATCAATGAAACAGCGGACGCTGAATCCTTACCCCTGAAAGCAGTAAAAGAGAGTGTGCTGGGTTATAAAATTGACGGACAGTATGACCTGGCCCTTTGTATGGGCAACAGCCTTAATTTTTTCCAGGCAGAAGATATCGTAAAGCTGCTGACCCATGTAACGGCGCACTTAAAACCCGGCGGGCACCTGCTGATCAACAGCTGGTCGATAGCCGAAATAGTTTTCAGGAATTTTAAGGATAAAGGCTGGAACATGATCGGTGACCTGCGTTTCCTGACAGATGCTCACATCTTATTTCAACCCACCCGGATGGAAACCGAAAGCACCATCATCGCCCCCGATGGCGCCATGGAGGTAAAAACCGGGGTGGATTATATCTATTCCATCAATGAAATGGAAGACCTGCTCAAAAAAGCCGGCCTCTTATTAAAAGAAGTGTACAGCATTCCCGGCAGAAAAAAATTCACCGTAGGCGAGCCCCGGGCCTATATCGTTGCTGCTAAATCCTAGTTCGCAATAATATGAATGTAAGGCGACCTGATTCATACCCATTCGCGTCATTCATGACACTCCATTGTTCTGGGGCTATCTTTCGTGCTAATTCGTGTTAAACAAAAAAATAACCCCGGCGTTATGAGGACCGGGGCTTCGTTACTGTTATGAAAAGAAAAAAGTCTTTAGGTGCTGAGCTTTCATAAGGTTAGGCTAGTTGTGCTCAGGATGGGTTCATCTTTTCATGAGGTATCGGATTTTAAAAAACGGGGCCGGGTATATGTTCTAAAAAGAGAAAGTTGATTGACGGGAGAGTGTCGTCTGGTTTTTCAAGGGATTTGGAAAATTCTTTCTGGACGGTTATGGACATTGGATGAGTAGGATATAAACGAGTCATCCGTATCAATCAACTTTCTGGAACAAAAATATATCCACAGGTAAGTGTTAACAAGAGGATAACTGCCCTATTTCAAACCATCGGTATTTACGTAGGCTATCGTAAAATTTCAAAAACCCCTCTCGTAATAATTCGCAGCCCGTTTGTTACAGGTAGATTCCACAGGGATTAAATCAAGTACTTCTACTATGGTATATATTGCAGGAATTTTTCAACTTGCACCATTGAATAATTACTGAACTCTATAATTTTTTACAATAATCCAATTATGAAAAACCCCGACACTAACTCTGTAATTAAAGTGGCGATCGCGGATGACCATGCACTCTTCCGTACCGGTGTGAAAACATCCCTCCAAAGCCGTAAAGACATCCAAATGGTGGCTGAAGCTGAGAATGGTATGCAGCTTCTGAACCTGCTCAGGCATATCCAACCTGACGTGGTGCTGCTGGATATCCAGATGCCCATCATGGATGGTTTAACTACGCTTCCCGAGATCAAGAAACTTTACCCCAACGTGAAAGTAATTATGCTCTCCATGCATAATGACCATTCCGTTATTTCCAAAATGATGGAAATAGGGGCTAACTCCTACCTGACCAAAGAATCAGGTTCTGAGATGATCTACGAAGCTATCCGCACGGTGTATGAGCAGGATTTCTTCTTCAATGAGCTTACCAATAAGGCATTGCTGAGTGGTTTGCGCACCAAACGCACGAATGAGTCATCTATGCCGCAGGACGTACAGCTTACAGAAAAGGAAATCACCATCCTGAAACTGATGTGTGAAGAAAAGAGCACCAAGGAGATAGCTGATATTGTGGACCTCAGCCCCCGCACCGTTGAAGCCATTCGCGACAAACTCAAAACCAAGACCGGTACCAAATCCATGGCCGGGCTGGTTATGTATGCCGTGAAAGCAGGACTGGTGGAACAAGCTTAAGGATTTTCACTAACCCCATATTTTCAGGAAACCATCCTGGCTACGTGCCGGGATGGTTTTTTATTTTACTTTCCCGGTATGAATCACATCTGCCTGAACGGGAAAATACTGCCGGAAGAAGAACCTGCTTTACTGGTCAGCAACCGCGGCTACCGCTATGGTGATGGCCTGTTTGAGACGATGAGGATGAAAAACGGGGAATTGCTGCTTAAAGACTATCATTTTAACCGGCTCCTGAACAGTTGCAGCCTGCTGCATTTGGAGCTGCCGGCCTTCTTTTCACCCGAAATACTGAAAAAAGATATTACCCGGCTTTGTCAAAAAAACAACTGCACCCGCTCGTCCCGGATTCGATTATCTGTATTCCGGGGTAATGGGGGTTTATATGATGCGGACAGGGCTTTGGAATATGTGATAGAGGCCTGGCCGCTGACCGACCAGGGTTTGCTGAATGAGAACGGCCTGGTGATCGACATATATACCCGGGCCCGGAAGAGTAAAGACCCTTTCAGCAATCTTAAATCGGCCAATTTCCTTCCTTACACCATGGCGGCTATCCATGCCCGTGAGCACCAGCTTAACGATTGCCTGGTGCTCAACACCGATGGTAATGTGGCAGACGCCACCATCGCCAATGTATTTGTGATCAAAAACAAAAAGATATTTACACCCGCCCTCGGCGAAGCCTGCGTGGATGGGGTGATGCGGAGATACCTGATCGACCAGCTTACCGAAAACGGGATACCCGTTCATGAAACCTCTGTCAGCCCTTCAGGTATTGAAAACGCTGATGAGGTCTTTCTCACCAATGCCATCCAGGGCATCCGCTGGGTGAAACAGTTGAGAGACAAAATATTTACCAACACACAAACCACGGAGATTTACAACCAGTTTATTAAAACTATTTCCAGCTGAGCTTGTTTTGCTAAGCATGAAACCCGCCGTTACAATTTTCTGGTTCCGGAGAGATCTGCGCCTGCATGACAATGCGGGGCTCTATCATGCATTAAAAAACGGTATACCTGTATTACCCATTTTCATCTTCGACCAGAATATACTGGATGAGCTGGAAGACCGGTGCGACAGGAGAGTGGAGTTTATACACGGGGCATTACAGGAAATACAGGATCTGCTCAAAAAAGCCGGTACCACCCTGGATGTTCGTTATGGTAACCCCCCCGCAGTATTTAAAGCTCTATTGAATGAGTATGATGTAAAAAAAGTATTCACCAATCATGACTATGAACCTTATGCCAGGGAAAGAGATCGATCTGTTGAAGATCTATTAAAGAAAAATGGCATTCCCTTCCACACTTCTAAAGACCAGGTAATATTTGAAAAGAATGAAGTGATTAAGGATGATGGCAAACCCTATACTGTCTTTACCCCCTATTCACGCCGCTGGAAATCGGTGCTCAATAATTTTTACCTGCGCTCTTACCCCAATAAAAAATATTTCTCCCAATT
Organism: uncultured Chitinophaga sp.; assembly: GCA_964606155.1. Lineage (GTDB taxonomy): Bacteria > Bacteroidota > Bacteroidia > Chitinophagales > Chitinophagaceae > JJ008. The sequence goes on from CAZSGD010000049.1 coordinate 4,305, forward strand.
TTTCAAACAACCGGAAAAGAAACTGATCTCCCTGCCAGAGATGAATTTCAGGCCGGCCGGAATGGCTTTTCCACCCGGAAAATGGAAAGAAGAAGTGATCCGCAATTATAAAGAACAAAGAGATATCCCTTCGGTGAAAGGTACATCCCGGTTAAGCGTGCACCTGCGCTTTGGCACCATCTCTGTCCGGGAGCTGGCCAGGGAAGCGGGTGCACTGAATGAAACTTTTTTGAATGAATTGATCTGGCGGGATTTTTACCAGATGATCTTATGGCATTTTCCCCGGGTGGTGATCCATTCATTTAAACCGGACTACGACAAAATAAAATGGCGGAACAATGAAAAGGAATTCGGGGCCTGGTGTAAGGGACAAACCGGGTACCCCATCGTGGATGCCGGGATGAGAGAATTGAATGAGACCGGCTTTATGCATAACCGGGTACGCATGATCGTTGCTTCTTTTCTCACAAAACACTTGCTGATCGACTGGAGATGGGGTGAAAGTTATTTTGCCAAAAAACTGCTGGATTTTGACCTCGCAGCCAATAATGGCGGATGGCAATGGGCGGCAGGCAGTGGTTGTGACGCAGCGCCTTATTTCCGGGTGTTCAATCCCTATTTGCAAACACAAAAATTTGACCCCGACTTTAAATATATAAGGAAATGGGTACCTGAGCTGGATGAACTGACTTATCCCAGGCCGATCATAGAACATGAAGCAGCCCGCAAAAGATGCCTGGAGGCTTATGCATTGGCTTTAAAGAAATAAGATAGTATCCTCCTCATCGCTGCTGATGTGATGGATCCTGTTGAATTCTTTGTGCAATACTGCAATGGCAGCTTTTCCCCCGCTGCCGAGGTCCAGCGAATAATTATTTACATACAGGTCAATATGCTGCCGCATCACATCCTCACCCATGGTCTGTGCATGTTGCTTTACATAGTCGGTGATAAGAGGATAATGAGCCAATGCGTATTCCAGGCTTTTTTTGACCAGGGCATCCACTTTCAGCGCTACCGATCTTTTTACCGACTGGCTGATGGCGATACCACCCAGCGGAATGGGTACTTTTGTTTTTTCTTCCCAGTATTTACCCAGGTCCATCACTTTATGCAATCCTTTTTGCGGATAGGTAAACCTGTTTTCATGAATGATAACGCCCAGGTCCGCTTCCCCATTGACAACTGCATCTTCAATGGCGGAAAAGACCATGAATTTTTTTTGTTCTGCTCCCGGGTATGCATAGCCGAATAAGAGGTGGGCGGTGGTATTAACGCCGGGTAATGCCACCCGTTTACTTTTAATTTCATCGGCAGTATAAGGCCCCTCACCTTTGCTCACCAGCAGCGGGCCCACCCCTTTACCCAACGCACTGCCGGCATGGAGTAAGTTATAATGTTCTAATGAGCGAAAAAAGGCAGGAAAGCTCAGCTTGGTCACATCCAGTTTACCCTGCAGGGCCCATTCGTTGAGGGTTTCCACATCTTCCAGTACAGGCTCCACTTCAATTCCTTCCGAATCGATCTTTTTATTGACCAGCGCATCAAAGATAAAAGTGTCGTTAGGGCAGGGCGAAAATCCAAGGGTCAGTTTCATGCTCATCCGTGTTGTAAAGATTGTAACAAACGTAATAATTCATGGTTCAGGTTCAGAATAGATTTCTGCATATCCCATTTTTTCTTATTTCTCTCGCCAATATAGTTGGACAGGCTTCTTATTTGCAGGAAAGGTATTTTTTCCATCAGGCAAACATAATGCAGTGCAGCCCCTTCCATGGATTCGGTTACCGGGTTAAAATGTTCCCGGTAAAACTGAATCATTTTCGGGTTGGTACTGATCTGGTTGACGGAAATGCCTTTTACGGCTTTGAGTTTGGTTTTTTTAAGTAAAGCAGTATCCGGGTTGATCAGCCATCCCTTTTTATAAGGGTATGTATCCTGCGGTACCAGTTTAAGATCGAATAAAGTTTTCAGCTTTTTTAGCTCCACCACACTTTCATCGCCCACGGCTTCCTGTTTTACAACCAATACAGAACCGAGAGGTATTTGCTGATTGAAACAACCAGCCACCCCGGCTTGTATCACCAGGCCGGGTTTTTTAATGCAAAATTGTTTTGTTAAATGATACACAGCTGCCGTCAGCCCGATACCCGTTACCAGGATATCGGTATTCCTGAAAAGGTTGGACCTGTACTGATCCAAAAAAGGGCCAATTTCCCTTGCCGTAGCTGCAACTATGAGGCAGTTCATACATTGTAAAAATAGAGTATTGTTACCTGATAAACTGATGAAGGGGCCGGTAGTTTTAATAGATTATTGAACCATTTAAAGCTATTGTGAGTTATATTTGCGCCTGCCCGCAAAAAAGCAGGCCTCATCTTTCCTCCGCCCGATGCTGTGAGGGAATAAAAAAGTAAAGCATGGTTTACTTAACAAGATCTGAACATTTTAACGCCGCTCACAAACTGTACAATCCCGACTGGAGTTACGAAAAGAATGAAGCTGTTTTTGGCAAATGTGCCAATGAGAACTGGCATGGTCATAACTATGAGTTATTGGTGACCATTAAAGGTGATCCCGATCCCGATACAGGTTTTGTATTTGATGTAAAAAAACTCAGTACCATCATTAAAGAGTATATTATCGAGAAGATCGATCATCGCAATCTTAACGTAGACGTTGAATTCATGCAGGGAAAAATGTGCAGTACCGAAAACCTGGCCATCGCCATCTGGGATCAGCTTGTACCACATTTGCCTGCAGGAGTGCAGCTGCATGGTATCAAGTTGTATGAAACGCCGCGCATTTACGTGGAATATTTCGGGAAATAATACCAGCTGAATCAACCATTTTATTTTTTTCCCGTTATAGTAACTGTGGTTTTGTAATTTGAACACATGAGTAAAAAAGTAGCCGTATACAGGAGAGAGCATTTCAATGCCGCACACAGGCTTTTCTATCCTGGCTGGGATGATGCTACCAATGAAAAGGTATTTGGCAAATGTGCTTTACCTAACTACCATGGGCATAATTATGAACTGGAAGTAAAAGTTACAGGCAAGCCCGATAAAAAAACTGGGTACGTAATGGACCTGAAAGTGCTGAGCGATCTGATCAAACAGGAGATACACTCACGGTTTGATCATAAGAACCTGAACCTGGATACCAGCGAATTCAAAGAACTGAACCCAACAGCAGAAAATATTGCCGTAGTGATCTATAAATTGTTGCGGCCGCATATTGATAAAGAAATGGACCTGCAGGTAAGACTGTACGAAACCCCGAGAAATTTTGTAGAGTATCCTGTATAAACGCAAATCATTTTTATGGCTTATAAAAAAACTGAACAATTCGAAGAAAAAATAACGTTAGGGCTGATTCGCAGTTACAAAGAGGCGATAGGATTACTTGGTGAGGACCCGGAACGGGAGGGCCTTCAAAAAACACCTGAACGGGTGGCTAAAGCCATGCAATATATGACGCAGGGTTATCACCAGGATGCGCATGCTATCCTCGATTCAGCCAAATTTCATGAACCCGTGAGCGAGATGATCGTGGTAAAAGATATTGAGATCTATAGTATGTGCGAGCACCACATGCTGCCTTTCTTTGGTAAAGCGCATGTGGCCTATATTCCCAATGGCTGGATCACCGGGTTGAGCAAAGTGGCCCGTGTGGTGGATGTATATGCCCGTCGCCTGCAGGTGCAGGAGAGGCTCACGGTGCAGATCATGAATGCTATCAAGGAAACGCTGAACCCGCATGGAGTGGCCGTGGTGATTGAAGCACAACACCTGTGTATGATGATGAGAGGTGTACAAAAACAAAACTCCGTCACCACCACTTCAGCATTTGACGGTGAATTCCAGAAAAACTCTACCCGTAGTGAGTTTTTGAAGCTGATAACAGCACGTCTTAGCTGATAATCAATACAATTAGCCAGAGTGCCACAAAGATTTTTCTAATCAAAAGCTTTGCGGCATTTTTGTTTCAACTAACTGCACGGATTTATGAAGCATGCATATATATTCCCCGGCCAGGGCTCTCAGTTTCCAGGAATGGGGAAAGAGCATTACGATAACAGTGCGTTTGCCAAGAAATTATTTGAACAAGCCAATGAAGTCCTCGGATTCAGGATCTCCGATATTATGTTCACCGGTACAGAAGATGACCTGAAACAAACTAATGTAACACAACCCGCTGTTTTTTTACATTCAGTGATCGCATACCGTAGTATTGAAAGTGCCAGGCCCGAAATGGTGGCCGGTCACTCGCTGGGTGAGTTTTCAGCCCTGGTGGCCAATGGCACCCTGAGTTTTGATGATGCCCTTCCCCTCGTTTCTATCCGTGCCAAAGCAATGCAGAAAGCCTGTGAAATGCATCCCTCCACGATGGCAGCTGTTTTGGGATTGGCAGATGAGAAAGTGGAAGAAATTTGTGCTGCGGTTCAGCAGGAGACCAGTGAAGTGGTGGTTCCTGCCAATTATAATTGTCCCGGCCAATTGGTGATCAGCGGTTCCTTAAAAGGAATTGAGGTCGCTTGTGAGCGAATGAAAGCGGCTGGTGCAAAACGGGCATTGATATTACCGGTGGGCGGCGCCTTTCACTCGCCATTGATGGAACCGGCAAGAGAAGAATTGGCAGCAGCCATTGAGTCCACCAAATTTCACTCCCCCACCTGCCCTGTGTACCAGAATGTGGCTGCAAGGGCAGTGATGGACAAAGAAGAGATCAAACAAAATTTGATTGCCCAGTTAACGGGGGCCGTTCGATGGACCCAGAGTGTGCAAGCTATGATCGCTGATGGCGCATCCAAATTCACCGAATCCGGTCCGGGTAAAGTATTACAGGGCCTTGTGCTGAAGATCGATAAGACCATGCAGACAGACGGGGTGAGCTGATCCCCGCTCAAACCCAGATCGAACAATTCAGCCATTCACCGTCAAAGGAGGCATTGTACTTCCTGTAAAAATTGATCGCCGGCTCATTCCATTCCAGCACTTGCCAGGTGATGCGGTTGAATTTTTTTTCTTTGGCTTCATCGATCAGCCGGTCGAATAAAACTTTGCCAATACCTTTTCCACGGGCAGCCTCCGTAACAAGGATATCTTCCAGGTACATGGCCTGTCCCTTCCAGGTGGAATAGCGGATATAGTAAAGGGCAAAACCCTGGATAACACCATTTTCCTCCGCTACAAATGCCCACCAAACCGGGTGTTCCCCAAAACCGCTTTCCTTGAAATGTGCTGGTGTAACGGTCACCTCATCCGGTGCTTTTTCATACACCGCCAGTTCTTTCACCAGTTCTAACAATCTCGGGCAATCCTCCTCAACGGCTCTTCGAATTTTTAATTCCATCTTTATTTGATCCTTTTTGCTTTGAATGTACCATTGGGCTGATAAAAAGTGGCTGCAATAAATTCGCCTTTTTCATTTTCTTCGAATTGCACACTATAGCCATCTAATATTTTTAATACAAATTTGTTTTTTCCGGTGGGTACCAGTTCATATTCGGGTTGTCCTTCAATAAATCCGTACAAAGTTTTCTCGCCTTTGATATAAAACCTGACCGTGGTACCCGGGGCAAATTCATATTCACCAATGTATTTTGCAAGTTCTTCTTTCGTAATTTCTTTGGCCTTTGGCTTTTTTGAGAATTCAATGTCTTTGATGCCCGGTTGCAAGGGTAACATTACCCCGGTAATATCACCGGCGGCATTCATTGTAAATTGTGCTTTCAGGTTATCACGGTCACTGGTGTCAATTCCATCGGTTTTGTCGATAGGAAATGTTTCAAAAATATCATAATGATAATGACGCAGCCAAATATTCATGTTAGGTGTGATCATGATGAGCGAATCGTTTCGGTTGATCACCTCAAAAGCGCCATAAGCCGGGTTGTTGAAAAGCCCGGTATAGTCTTTTATATCATGTGAAAGCTTTGTGCCCGGCTTCTTATTACTCAGGGCTGCTTTCTCAGCCTCTTTAGCGGCTTCTTTGGCTTTTTGTTGTGCATCGTTGGCCCTCCGGTTCCAATCAACGGGTTTTAATTTTAATAAGCGGTCAGCGATCATATTCCGCACAATGGCGTTAAGACCAGATCCGTTTTGATTGACCAGTACAATAATACCTATACTGTCTGAAGGAAAGAAACTGGTACTGGTAGAGAAGCCGTCGATATTTCCGCCATGCTCCACCCTGTAATGGCCCCTGTAAGAAATAATGGACCAGCCAAAACCATAGTTGGCCAAAAATGCATCCGGTACTTCCTTATCCGGCAGGGCAGGGTTGATCACCATCTGAGAACTCATAGCTTCTTTCACATAAGCAGGAGGCAGCACTTCTTTTCCTTTGTATTTACCATTGTTCAGCCACATCATAACCCAATTGGCCATATCCATTACATTGCTGTTGATACTGCCCGCCGGGCCCATCGCGTTTATATCGTAGTAATCCACTTTTTTTATGATACTGTCTTTGAAAACCGTGTAACCTGTTGCAGCTTCCGGACTTTTTTTCATATCCGCAATAGTAAGGTTGGATGACTTCATGCCAAGCGGGGCGAAAATTTTTTCTTTTATATTCACTTCCCATGATTGCCCGGTTAGCTTTTCTGCGATCATGCCTTGTAAAAGGAACATAAAGTTGTTATACTGCCAGGTTTGCCTGACATGGGCTGTAGGTTCCATGTATTGTATCCGACCCATTAAGCTGTCACGGGAAGAAGTATTAAATAAATACCAGGAATAATCGTGACGGGGCAACCCGGAACGATGGCACATCAGGTCTCTCACGGTTACAAAATTGTTCATCTCATCATTAAAGAAATGAAGATTGGGCAAATAATCTCTTGCAGGTTTATCATATTCCAATTTGCTGTCTTTGTTCAGCAGCCCCATCAGGGAGGAGGTAAAGGCTTTTGTACAGGAGCCAATGGCAAAGAGGGTATTCGGGGTTACGGCGATCTTTTTTTCATAATCCCGGTATCCAAAACCTTTTGCATACAGGATGCTGTCTTTACTGACAACCGCAACGGCAAAGCCGGCTGCTTTCCGGTCCTTTAACACCCTTTGAAAGGCGGTATCCAGCCCGGCAAAGGGATCAGTGGTGGTATTTTTCTTTTGCGCAGTTGCACAAAGTGACACAAGAACCAGTAAGAGTGGAAGGGTGTGCTTCATATATGGTGTTTTATAAAATGAGATCATTTAGTTAATGCCTGGTCGAGATCGGAAATGATATCCTGGATATTCTCAATCCCCACATTCATGCGTATCAATCCATCGGTGATACCGTATTTCACTCTTTCTTCCCGGGGTACGCCATAATGCGTCATCGATGCCGGGTGGGAGAGCAGCGTATCACAAGTGCCCAGGGATACTGTTCGTACACACATCTTCAATTTATTCATAAAATCAATACCTCCCTGCAAACCATTTTTTAACTCAAAACTCAGCATCCCTCCCGGGTGGCGCATTTGCTTCATCGCCGTATAGTGGTCCGGGTGATTAACAAGGCCGGTATAATTTACTTTGGCTATGGCCGGGTGGGATTCGAGAAAATGTGCCACTTCCATGGCATTGTGACAATGCCGCTCCATCCGCAGCTCCAGCGTTTTCATTCCCTGGATCAGTAAAAATGCATCGAAAGGATTGGCGTTGCCACCCAGCAAGCGGTGCACTTTGGTAACATGGGTACTCATAAATTCTATATCCTTGCCCACTAAGATGCCGCCGATAGCGGTACCGTGGCCATTCAGAAACTTGGTGGTGGAATGCACGACAAAATCGATGCCCCAGCGGAAAGGTTGTTGTAAATAAGGGGTGGCAAAAGTATTATCGCAGGCAATGATGCAGTTATATCTCCTGGCTATGATGACCAGTTCCATCAGGTCCACGCATTGAATCGTGGGGTTGGCAGGTGTTTCCAGGTACATCATTTTTATGGCAGGGTCTGCCTTCAGCATGGTTTCTGCTGTTTCCAGGTTTCGCAGATCAGCAATGATAGCAGTGATCCTAAGTCCCGGGAGTATTTTAGTTACCAGTTCATTAGTGCCTCCATACAGTGAAAAGTGGGTAAGGATCTTGTCCCCGGGTTTTAGTGTGGCCAGCATGAGTGTGGTAATGGCAGCCATGCCGGAGGAATGAAGTATCCCTTTTGCCTCCAGGGGCATTTCAAAGGTTTCCATCGCTGCGATCTTATCTTCCGCCTCTGTCATGGTGGGATTGCCCCATCGGCTGTAAATATATCCTTCTTCCTGCCCGCTAAAACGGCGCATTCCCTGCTCGGCATCATCAAATACATAAGTGCTGCTGGCATAGATGGGCACCTGGTGGGCATACCGGGGGTCCTGCTGATGGCCGCCATGCACAGCCAGCGACCCCCATCCTTTTAGTGCCCGCCCGGATGACCGCTTGCCTGGGTTCTCCTCCTGGGAGCCGGTCGGACGGGGAAAACTTTTATCCATATTGGAATTTTTTAGTCACGAAATTTATCGGGACATAATTTTGGAGTATCCAAAAGTACCTGATTTCATTTTTACATTACCACCGGCATGAAAGAGTTACTGAAACAATATGCACAGTTTAATACCTGGGCCAATCAAAAACTGGCAGATGTGATACTGGCACTGCCTGAAGAAAAGCAAATGGCGGAAGTGGCCAGCAGTTTTCCCAGTTTATATAAAACTGTGTTGCACATGTGGGATGCCGAGAGCATCTGGTGGCAGCGTATGAAATTACATGAACGAATGGTGGTGCCGAGTCACAATTTTAATGGAAGTATGAAGGATTTGTTTAATGGATTAACCCAGCAGGACAAACTATGGGAAGAGTGGGCTGTCAATGCCACAGACCGCTTGCTGGAACATGTGTTTCAATATAAGAGCATGAAGAATGAGCAATTTAAACAACCCCTTTTCCAGATGTTGCTGCATGTATTTAATCACAGCACTTATCATCGCGGGCAATTGGTAACCATACTCCGGCAGCTCGGCGTGGAGAAGATCCCGCAAACGGATTTTATTCTCTGGGGCAGATCTAAAAAATAAAAGGATCAATACTTTCTCAATTCAGGGTCCCGGGCCCCCCACAGGGAAACAATAATAGCAATACCCAGGGCAATGCCTGCTATTTTTAGGATGTGCCAGGTGGCATCCGAACGAAAGGATGTCATAAAGGAAGAACCATCGAGAATAAAATAGATCAGCGGCACGACAATAAGGTACACCAGGAAATAAATGAAAAAAGATCTCCAGAACCTTTTGTCGATACGGAATTTGGGCATATAGTTGGTGGCTTTGAGTTGGCGAAACGAAGATTGAAAGTACACACTGTAGGAAAAGTCTCAAAACTTTTTTTAAATAAAAGGCAGTTATAAATGATTTCTCAACACAGCGTTCAGGGTGAATAAGCAACACGGGGGAATTAATTTGCAAAATTGGTATCCCAGTTATGCTCCGGGTTTCCAACACTCCGGGTTAAAAATTCAGGCTCCCGTGACTGCGTCTTTATAAAAAAGGGAGTTTAGAATGATAAACGGATCAATAGGCCCATTTCAGCAAAGTGGCCCCCCAGGTGAACCCCCCGCCAAATGCAGCCAATACAATATTGTCGCCTTTGTTCAATTGGTTTTTCCATTCCCATAAGCAAAGCGGAATGGTGGCAGCGGTGGTGTTACCGTATTTCTGGATATTGATCATTACTTTTTCTTTTGATAACCCGATCCTGCTGGCCGTTGCATCAATGATCCGGAGGTTGGCCTGGTGAGGCACCAGCCAGGCTATATCTTCCCCGGTCAGGTTATTTCTTTCAAGCAGTTCGGCACTCACATCTGCCATTCCTTTTACAGCGAATTTGAAAACGGACTGACCTTCCTGGTATACAAAATGTTCTTTGGCTGTCACCGTTTCTATGCTCGCTGGTTTCAATGATCCCCCTGCCTTCATATGGAGGAACTGGCAGCCGCTGCCATCGCTTCTGAGAATACTATCCATTACACCATAACCATCATGATTGGGTTCCAGCAATACCGCACCGGCGCCATCACCAAAAATGATGCAGGTGGCCCTGTCGCTATAGTCAATGATAGCGCTCATCTTATCAGAACCGCATACCACCACTTTTTTATAACGTCCGCTTTCAATCAGGGAAGCACCGAGTGTGAGCGAATACAAAAAACCGGAGCAGGCAGCAGAAACATCAAAGCTCCAGGCATTTTTGGCCCCCAGCTTATCGCAGGCAATATTGGCGGTGGCAGGAAACACCATATCGGGGGTAACGGTGGCCACGATCAGGCAATCTATTTCTTCAGGATGGATACCTCTTTTCTCACACAACTGTTTTACGGCCGGCACCACCATATCCGAAGTGGCTTTTCCCGGCTCATTCAAAATCCTTCTTTCAGATACTCCTGTGCGGGTCCTGATCCACTCGTCATTTGTATCCACCATTTTTTCCAGGTCAAAATTGGTTAGTTTATTATCGGGTACATATCCGCCAAGGGCTGTAATAGCAGCATGAATCTTTTTGGTCATGAGGTTTTTTATTAGAATGGGTGGGCAAAGTTAAGATAAGAAGACTGATCCCGGTGGCAATGGCCATTTATGCCTCCCCCAGGCCCTGGTATACAGGCTTAAAGAAACGGTACAACCTACAAAAGAGGGGACTCATCCTATTTTTCATGCCTTCAAACGAGGATGTCCGGACTTCTTTTCGTTTTCCCTTATTTTCGCATTTATGATCGCTTATCTGAAAGGAGATTTTGTGCATAAGAGTCCGGCGGTGGTACAGGTAGAAGTAAATGGTGTTGGATATGAAGTTCAGATAAGCCTGAATACTTATACTAAGATCCAAAGCCTGGAAAAAGGGGTGCTGCACACCAGCCTCCTGGTACGGGAGGACGCTCATATACTATTTGGTTTTTTTGACCTGGCCGAAAAGGAGATGTTTCATCACCTGGTCAGCGTATCCGGCATAGGTGCATCGACTGCCCGGGTCATGCTGTCCTATATGAAACCCGACGAACTGGCCAGGGCCATTATCCAGGGCGATACCCGTTCTTTGGAAGCTATCAAGGGAATAGGTAAAAAAACCGCCGAAAGGATGGTACTGGAACTCAGGGATAAACTGGCAAAACAACCCCTGGATTTAAATATTTCCCCTATGAAAAACAATACTTTGCAACAAGATGCGTTAAATGCATTGACCGCATTGGGCATTAGCCGGCAGGCTGCCGGACAGGCACTGGACAAGGCCATGGCGGTTAATCCAAACTTATCTGTTGAGGAACTGATTAAAAAGGCACTTCGTACCCTCTAAATCCACAATTCGGAAACTATTTGATGGAGAAAAAACATTGAACCTTACAGCTGCTCATATCCTCCGTACAGTGGTTTTTTTTACCATTGTGCTTGCCACTACTGTGCAGGCCAATGCCCGTTACTTTAAAACAGACGGGCAGGACACAGCCAAATACCCATTGAATGACCGGTATGGTGACCCTTACTCAAACCCTAACCGCAATAGTTTTGATTTTAAGGATACAGGGTATATTAAAAGGACCATTGAATATGATCCCAAAACCCGGCAATACTATATCGTTGAAAAAATAGGTAACCAGTATTACCGCACTCCCACCGCTTTCTCCATGGAGGAGTTTCTTCGCCTGCAGGGAAGAAAAGATGAAGAAGATTATTTCAAAAAAAGATCATCCTTACTTTCCAACCTCAACAGGCGTGGCTTCAAACCCAAATTCAAAGTATCGAACGACTGGTTCAACCGGATCATGGGAGTGGGGCCTGATGGAAAAGTAAAGATCGATATTAAACCTACCGGCTATGTGGATTTATTAGCCGGGTACAGCGGGCAGGTGATCAAAAATCCCACACTTCCCGAAAGAGCAAGGAACAACGGCAACTTTGATTTCAATATGAACTCGCAGTTGCAGATGGATGCACAGATCGGCGAAAAACTGAAGCTGCCTATTAATTATAATACCCTGGCCAATTTCAATTTTGAAAATCAGCTGAAACTCGATTTCAGGGGTAAAGATGATGATATCGTAAAAATGTTCCAGGCCGGTAATACCAGTTTTGCTTCCAAAGGAACCCTGATACCCGGCGCACAATCTTTATTTGGCGTAAAAACACAATTGCAGTTCGGAAAATTATTTGTAACCACGGTACTGGCCAACCAGCAATCCCAACGCCAGTCGCTCGGCCTGCAAGGCGGAACTGCCGCACAAAGCTTTTCTCTCAAATCAGATGAATATGATGAAAACCGCCACTTCCTGATGGCGCAATACTTCCGGAATAATTATAATGACGCGATGAAGCAACTACCCATGGTCAACTCACGGGTGCAGTTGTTAAGGGTGGAAGTATGGGTGACCAACCGGAACGGCTCCACTACAGACACAAGGGATGTGGTGGCATTCATGGACCTCGGGGAAGGAACTCCTTACCGTACACCTCTTATTACCGGTACAGGAGAAGCATTACCACGCAACCAGGCCAACGATCTTTACGCCACCTTATTATCTGATCCCGATTACCGTAACTCTTCCCTGGTGCAAAGCAAGCTGACCACTTATGGATTGCTGCCTGTACAGGATTTTGAAAAAACTTTTGCCCGTAAACTAGCCCCATCAGATTTCTATTTCAACCCGCAGATCGGCTTTCTTTCACTAAACCAACCCCTGCAGCCGGATGAAGTACTGGGGGTGGCTTACCAGTTTACTTATAATGGGCGGACTTACCAGGTGGGTGAATTTTCACAGGATGTACCACCGGATACTACTGGTAACTCACAAAGGATATTGTTTCTGAAACTGCTCAAAGCTACCTCTCAGCGAACCTATCTTCCTATCTGGGACCTCATGATGAAGAACGTTTATTCTGTGGGGTATGGACAATTGGAAAGACAAGATTTCAAACTGGACCTCTTATTTGAGGAGCCAAGCCTGGGTGAAAAAAGATATTTACCTGCAGATAGTGTGATCGTTGCTTATAAAGGCGCACCGCTTATTTCATTATTGAACCTGGACCGGTTGAATAATCAGAATGACCCCCAGCCGGATGGCGTATTCGATTTTATTGAAGGTTATACAGTCATATCCTCTCAAAGCCGGGTCATCTTCCCGGTACTGGAACCCTTTGGCAGAGATCTTGACTATGTGTTCCCCACACAGGAGCGACGCGACCGCTTCCTGTATTATCCACTATATGATACCATCAAAGCCATTGCCCAAACTTATACGAACCTGAACAGGTACAAACTGGTGGGGAGATCGAAATCATCCGGATCACCCGGTGGTGGTGCGGATTATCAATTGGGATATAATATACCCAGGGGATCTGTATCGGTTACAGCCGGCGGACAAGTATTGCAGGAAAATGTAGACTATGAGATCAATTATGACCTGGGTACTTTACGGGTTACCAACCAGGCCATCGTTAATTCAGGGGTGCCCGTGAATATTCAATTTGAGAATAACCAGGCCTTCGGCTTCCAGCAAAAAAACTTCCTGGGCCTGCGACTGGATTACCTGGCCAATAAAAAATTAACACTGGGCGGCACCATCGTCCGGTTAGGGGAGCGCCCATTCTTTATCAAACAGGGATATGGCGATGACCCGATTAAAAACACGATGTATGGATTTGATGTGGACTACCGGAATAATCTTCCACGGCTTACCAAATGGCTTGATAAACTTCCGTTCTATTCCACCAAAGCGATGTCATCTATCACGGCTTATGCAGAGGCTGCCGTTCTTGACCCCGGTCACGCCAAACAAATTGGCAAAGGTGAGCAAGGGCAGATCTATATCGATGACTTTGAAGGTACCCGTGCTTCTATCGACCTGCGCTTTCCGCTGATCAACTGGACACTTGCATCCATACCACAGGGAAACAATAACGCTACCGGTACTGCACCATTATTCCCTGAATCTGCCTTGAATAATGACCTGGCCAGCGGTTATAACAGGGCCAAGATCGCCTGGTACAATATTGAACCGGTATTACAGGAAAGAAGAAATTCCAACAACCCGATCAATGACCTTGATGAATTGTCCAGACCGGAAACAAGACAGGTATACAGAAATGAGATATTCCCACGGCAAAGTGTGCAATACGGCGAAAGCCTGCTCACCACTTTCGATGTGTCCTTTTATCCCAAAGACAGGGGACCTTATAATTTCCAGCGGAACCCGGCATCTGTGGATGCGAATGGAAAACTTCGTAATCCCCTCAATTCATGGGGTGGTTTGATGCGCAATATCGATCAGACAGATTTTGAAACGAGCAATATTGAATTCATTGAGTTCTGGCTCATGGACCCCTTTATTGAAAACACATCAAACCCCAACGGAGGTAAGCTGTATTTCAACCTGGGTAATATTTCGGAAGATGTACTGAGAGATGGAAAAAGACAGTATGAAAATGGATTGCCCACACCCACCAATAATGTAAGGGTGGATAACAATACTGTATGGGGTAAAGTACCTTCGATACCCTTACAGGTAACAAATGCCTTTAGTAATAACCCGGACGACCGCCAGTACCAGGACGTGGGCTTCGACGGGCTTCCCGATGATGAGGAAAACATCAAGTTTGCACAATATCTCACCGATCTCGCCACCAATTTCGGTACAGGCTCCATCATCTACCAGCAGGCATTGCTGGATCCTTCGGGAGACAATTTTAAGCCTTATCGCGACCCTTCATTTGATCAGCAACCGGTTACAGGTATCCTTCCCCGTTATAAAAATATCAATAACCCGCATGGTAACTCCCCGGTGGCTAATAATAATACGGAGTTTATTAACGCTTTTACACAGTACCCGGATGCAGAAGAGCTGAACCGCGATAACACGATGAATGAAGTGGAAGAATATTTCCAGTATGAGCTGGATATTAAACCCAACATGACACCGGGTATCAACAATTTTATTACGGATGTGAGGAGACCGGTGATCAAACTGGCCAACGGTCAGTCCAGGACCGAAACCTGGTACCTGTTCCGCATCCCGGTGGAGCAGTTCAAGGTGAAAGTGGGTAATATCCCCGACTTCAAATCCATCCGCTTTATCCGGATGTTCGTAACTGGGTTTGAGGATTCGGTGGTGATGCGCTTTGGTAAGCTGGAACTGATCCGTAACCAGTGGAGAAAATACAAGAACCAGATCGATTCAACCGGGCTGTTCACACAACTGCCAAATCCTGATCCCACAGGTGTGAATGTGCTGGCTGTGAATATTGAAGAGAACGACCAGCGTACCCCGATCGTATATCGTATTCCACCGGGTATTGAAAGGCAACAACAGATCAGCAATAATAACGTGGCGCTGTTCCTCAATGAGCAGTCTATCAGTATGCAGGTAAGTAACCTGCAAAGGGATGAAGCCCGGGGCTTATTTAAGAACATGAACCTGGATATGCGCCAGTATGGCAAACTGTCTATGTTCATCCATGCGGAATCAGTAAAAGACCGTCAGCCTCTTGCCCCCGGCGACCTGAAAGCGGTGGTGCGTATAGGTAATGATTTTTCCGGCAACTATTACGAAGTGAAGATACCGCTGACCATTACAGATTTTGGGGAAATGGATAGTGCCAAAATCTGGCCATCAGAAAATAACCTGGACTTTCAGCTGGATGACCTGATTGAGCTGAAGAAACGACGAAACAAAGCAGGCGTTTCTCCTTCTCAATACTATAAAGAAACATTACCTAACGGAAGGTCCTACGCGATTTTGGGTAATCCCAACCTGGGCGAAGTAAGAGGTATGTTGATGGCTGTTGAAAACGTGGGACAGGAAAGTTTGAATACGGAAGTTTGGTTCAATGAGCTCCGTTTCTCGCAGCTGGATGAAGAAGGTGGATGGGCCGCATTGGGTAGGGTGGACATTAAGCTGGCAGACCTGGGCAGCCTTACGCTTTCCGGTACAGCCAGGAGCAGTGGTTTTGGTACACTTGAACAAGGTGTAAATGAAAGAAGCCGCGAAGACCTTTATACATTCGATCTGTCCACCTCGCTGGAAGCTGGGAAACTTTTCCCGAAAAAACTGGGATTACAGATACCTGTTTATGCCGGTATAAGCAAGAGTATCAGCAGACCGGAATATGACCCCTATGCGCTGGACATCAAATTAAAAGATAATTTAAAAGAAACATCTGACCCTAAGGCATTAAAAGAAATTGCCCAGGATGTAACAACGATCAAAACTATCAACTTCACAAATGTGAAGAAACTGAAAACGGATGGGAAAAGGCCTAAAGTATGGAGTGTTTCCAATTTTGATTTCAACTATTCCTATATCCAAACCCTGAGCCATAATCCGCTGATCGAAAGAGACGAGCTGCGCCGTACCCGTGGAGCTATAGGTTACACTTATTCGCCGCAAACCCGCCCTTTTGAACCATTCAAGAAAATGATCAAATCCAAGTCACCCTGGCTGGCGCTGATCAAAGACATTAATTTCAATTATACCCCTTCACAAATCTCAATAAAGGCCGACTTGTTCAGGCAATTTGGTTCAACCCTCGTACGTAATGTGGGTGGAGGGCCTTATAAAATACCAGAAACATATAATAAGTACTTCACGTTCGACAGGTATTATATACTGCAATGGAGATTGACCAACTCCATCACCATCGATTACAGTGCCACCAATAATGCCCGGATCGATGAACCATTTGGAAAGATCGATACAAAGGATAAAAAAGATTCGATCCGGAAGAATGTGTTCAAAGGCGGCAGAAATACCAACTATCGCCAGGAAGCAACAGTAACCTATAATGTACCCACACAAAAGATACCGCTGCTGAACTGGACCACCCTAACGGCTACCTATAATACCCGTTATAACTGGCTGGCTTCTTCCTTGCTGCCCGAATCTAAACGACTGGGCAATACCCTGAGTAATACACAAACAAGAACTATCAACAGCCAGCTGAACTTTGAAGAGCTGTACAATAAATGGCGTTTCCTGAGAGCTGTTAACAGCAATGCACCTTCCTCCCCCGGTAATAAAAATAATAATAACACTAAGGGTAATGATAAGAATAACCCTGGTCAGCAACCGGGTGATATTAAAGGTGATACCAAAGTAGGGGATCAGAAATCTCCAGACAGGAGCGTGGTAAGATATGATACCATCCGCAACAAAAAAGGAAAGATCGTCCGCATTAAGAAAATAAAAGCGAAAAAGATCAAAGAGAAGAAGGAACGCAACCCAACCCCGGAAATAGGCAATGTGGCGAAATTCTTCCTGAGAATGGTGACGGCATTGAAACGCGGAACGATCAATTATTCCGAAGATTTTGGGACCACCTTACCGGGTTATATGGATAGTACAAGGGTATTGGGCTATAATCCAAAGAGCGGCCAGCCTGGTTTTGGATTTATATTCGGGTACCAACCGGATACCAACTGGATCAACCGCTTTGGCGCCAAAGGTTTATTGTCGAGAGATTCATTGGTGTCGGCTATGATCCAGCAGCGGTATAATCAACGTTTGAATATCACGGCACAGGTATCACCGTTCAGGGATTTTAATATTGATATCAATATTGACAAAACTTTTGATAAACAATATTCAGAACTTTATAAGGATACAAGCGGTTCGGCCGGATTGACCCGCCTCAATCCCTATGCGATCGGTAGTTTCAGTGTGAGCTATATTTCCTATCAAACACTGTTCAAAAAATTTGACCCGAATGTGGTTTCAGAAACCTTCAAACAGTTTGAAGCGAACCGCAAGATATTATCAGCAAGATTAAAAGATCTGAACCCTTATGCATCGGGCAACCCGGTTGGCGCAGATGGTTATGTGCAGGGTTATGGCCGTTA
>CAZSGD010000050.1:0-20827 GCA_964606155.1 uncultured Chitinophaga sp.
ATGGACCGGAGTAAACCGAAAAAAAATAAAAGGAACAGGTAAAAAAAACTCCGGAGTATTTCCGGAGTTTTCATTTATACAAAATAGCTTATTGTGTTTTCTTCGCGTCTTCCAGGAATTTGGCCAAACCGATATCTGTTAAAGGATGCTTCAGCAATCCTAAAATAGAATCGAGGGGGCAGGTACAAACATCTGCACCGGCTTCTGCACATTTTACAATATGCAGGGCGCTGCGGATCGAGGCTGCCAGTATCTGAGTTTTGAATCCCTGGATAGAATATATCTGTGAGAGCTGTTCGATGAGCTGAACGCCATCCCAACTGCTATCATCAATACGCCCGATAAAAGGAGAAACATACGTGGCCCCGGCTTTAGCGGCCAGTATGGCCTGGCCTGCAGAAAATACCAGTGTACAGTTAGTTTTGATCCCATTGTCTGTAAACCATTTTAAAGCTTTCACCCCGTCTTTGATCATAGGCACTTTTACCACGATATTCGGGTGGATAGCGGCCAGTTTTTTCCCTTCTTCCACGATACCATTAAAATCAGTACTGATCACTTCGGCACTGATATCGCCATCTACCAGTTCACAGATCGTTTTGTAATGATTCATAACAGCTGCCTCTCCTTTGATGCCTTCTTTGGCCATCAGAGACGGGTTGGTGGTAACCCCATCCAGGATACCCAGTTCATTAGCCTCCTTTATCTGTGCAAGGTTGGCTGTATCAATGAAAAACTTCATGTTGATGTGTTATTTAATACTTTGAAAAAGAAATCCGCCATCAGCGGATACCTGCCTTTGCTTTACCTGTCCGACGGCAGGCAGGGCTTTGGCGGGCAAGAAAAAATGGCAGGCTGATTACATCGCACCGCTCAACCACCTACTCTTGCTGCCTTCCGGCCCTGGGAGGGTTCAGCAGGAGCTGGTCGTGTAAGACCTGCCGGCGCAAAGATAAGGAAGCAACGCCAAATAAGCGGTCCATAAGAGATTATATCAACAGGAAAATATCAACGCAGACCCACAGAATTCAGGTTCACAAAACCCACCAACTCATCGCTGCGGGCGCCAAAGGGGCGGAAATAGATCATGATCATGTAATTATTCTCCGTGCCCCAGTAATTGCCTTCGGTATTCTCAACAGTGGGCACCTCTCCTTTCCGGGGTTTGTCGGCCACGGTTACATACGAATAATTATAATATCCCTGTTTCAGGTACAATTCAGCTTCGTAAACGCCTTTCTCTGCATTAAAGGTCATCCGGGAAGCATCGTTCTGTTCATAATTGGTGAGCTCGCCAAATACATATACGCTCTTTCCTTCAAAAGCCCGGTTGCCCGGCGGCACAAAGGTGAAATGGGTCCAGGCATAATCACTTTGCCAGTATGGATTGTTGCCATCCCTGTTCTCAACCGAGTACAGCCCGTTCAGGTCATTATAGTATACATAGATCTGTTGTCTTCTGTCCACATCGGGCTTCACCCATACGTCAATACGGTCTGTACTGTCACTATCTTTCAAAGCTGTCATCCGGTCGCTCATCAGTCGCACACTGCGCAGGTCGATCCACCTCCACTCTTTACCGGCAGGGAAAGTAGTGTTCTCTTCATCACTGTATTCATAATAATTCCCCCGGAAAATGGTGGGCCTGTCGATGACCGATGAAGTGCTCCAGATATTATTTTGTACCACCACCACTTTCAGGTCCTGCGGCGAAAAAGCATTGATCTGCTGGCTCACCGTGCTAACGGACACCTGTATTCGCTGATGGGTTTGAAAATAATTGGTGTTAAAGGGTTGGGTGATCTGTGCTGCAGCCGACACTTTTTTATTTACGACCAGTATCCGTTTAGTAAAAGCCAGCTGAGAGGTATCGCCATTCAGGAAAACTTTGAGCAGGTAATTACCGGCCTTTGTAGGCATGGAATTTCTTTCCGGTAATATCACCTGGTAATGGGTATAGCGGGTATCGACCAGGTTGGAAGTGCGATAGGTCATGATCCTGTTGGTATGAAAACCCCGGATATAATCCATGATCATGATATTGGCAGGTGTCCAGTCGGCATTGCAGAGCTGAAAACCATAATAATAATTCTTGATATCGCCGTCCATATCATCGAAATGCAGCTCAACCTGCTCGTTACTGCCCAGGTTAATCACCGGGTAACCATATATATCACCATATTTGTACAGTTTAACGGTCCGTATGTTGGGTTTGAAAATATGATCCGGTAACTGCGCACCGGCAGTCAGTATCCATAACATACAGCTTGCAAAAAATAGTTTTTTCATCCGGGCATCATTAAGCGGGCTCTTGCAATATTGTGAAATTCGGTCAAAAAAGCAGATAATTCTTTTTAAGCGGCTTATTTTTGTCGTATTGCCTCTGAATCAGTAAAGACAAATATTTCAATTTGAAGGTTGCAGGATTTATAGCAAACCGGATCGCATTCAATCAGCAAAGATCGTTTTCCCGGTTTATCATCCGGTTATCCACCGTGGCCACCGTTATCAGCGTGGCCGTGATGATCATTACATTAGCCTTTGCCAATGGTTTCCAGCAGGCGGTGAGCCAGAAAATATTCGCTTTTTGGGGGCATATACGTATCCAGGAAAAACAGCCGGATAAAGCTATTATTTCTGAAGAAACCCCGATCATTAAGGACGATACGCTTATTTCCGGCATTAGTAAAAATCCGGCCGTACAAAGCGTGGATGCTTTTGCCACCAAGTATGCCATCCTGAAAACAAAGGACGAAATAGAAGGTGTGCTGCTCAAAGGATTTGACAAGACCTATGATTTTGGTCATTTAAAGACTTTTATCAAAGAAGGCCGGCCCATACAATTCAATGACAGCACGTATAGCCGGGAGATCTTATTATCCTCCGTTACCGCCGCCCGCCTGGACCTGAAAGTGAATGATAAAATACTGATCTATTTCATCCGCCCCGACGGAAGAATAAGGCCCGACAAACTAACGGTATCAGGTATCTACAAAACAGGTATTGAAGAATATGATAAGACCTTTGCTATCGGCGACCTGCAATTGATCCAGCGGCTCAATGAATGGGATTCGACGGAGATCGGCGGCTATGAAATATTTCTGAAAGACCATCATGCCATTGATAAAACAGTGGACGAGATATACAACCTGGACCGTTTTCCGCTAACCTGGAATACCGTGAGTGTACGGAATATTTCACCCAATATTTTCGACTGGCTGAACATGCAGGATGTAACCCGCAATGTGCTGATCGGGTTTATGATCGTGGTGGCCCTGATCAACCTGATTACCTGCCTGATCATCCTGGTTCTTGAAAGAGTAAGAATGATTGGCGTGCTCAAATCACTCGGTGCCACGGACTGGACGGTCCAACAAATATTTCTTCGCCATTCATTGGTGATCGCCCTTACCGGTATCATTATCGGTACGCTGGTAGCCCTGGTCATCTTATGGCTGCAACAAACCACCGGGTTTATCCGCCTTCCGGAAGATGCTTATTATATGGACAGGGCTGCGGTAGACATTGTTTGGTGGCAGATACTGTTCATTGGTACCGGCACTTTTGTTATTTGCCTGCTCGTGATGATGATACCTTCCTTGCTGGTAAGAAGAATTCAACCTGTAAAAGCCATACAGTTCAGGTAAGATGGGATAATAATATTCCTGTTGCCACTGCTGCATTCAATGATTCTGCCCTGCCTTTTCCCGGAACGGTGATCCGCACATGGGAGAACTCCAAACTGTTTTTACCGAGCCCTTTCGACTCATTACCGATCAGGATCACTCCTTCCGTTATTTTCTTCATCGTTGTCACATCCTGTCCTTCGAGGGTTGTGGCATAAATACGGGTATCTTTTTGTTCGCTCAGCCATTTAGTAAGATCAGTATAGATCACTTTTACCCTTGCAATGCTACCCATGGTTGATTGCACCACTTTTGGATGGTAACGGTCAGCGCAATCCATGCTGCAAACGATCTGCTTCACAGCGAACCAATCAGCAATCCGGATGATCGTTCCAAGGTTACCGGGGTCCTGTATCGTTTCCAGGGCAAGGGTGATATGGCCCTTTGCGGTAATATCCGCTCCCTGTTCAAATAGCCGCACCAGTGCCAGCACCTGGTTGGGTGTACTGAGTTGTGAAATTTTTTCTAATTCCTCCCCTGTAATTTCTGTAACCGATGTTTGCTGCAGGGAACCTTTATTTAGATCGATCCACTCTTTTACAGCAAATACCTCTTTCATAACCACATTGGGTTCACCCATCAGTTCCCTGATAATTTTAGGGCCCTCGGCAATAAAAAGCCGCTCTTCCTCCCTGAATTTTTTCTGGCCTAAAGTTTGGATATATTTGATCTTCAGTTTAGAAAGCATAGTTCGTTTTTTCAGATTTATGTCAGTCAGCAAGCCATTTTCATACCTGCCAGTTCTTCCCCTGCTGACCATTATTTGGTTGTCTTCCTGTTCCGTGGTACCAAAGAATTATCCCAGGAATACGCCATTTGTGTACGAATATAATATTAACGTAGAAGGAAATCTATCTGCAGAAGAAAAAGAAAAAATTGAATCCGGGTTAAAAAACCAACTGGATGATAGTATCCGGGTACGTGCTGTCAATAAATTCTTCTACAAAGGCATTAACAGGCCGGTACTGGAAAACCCGCCTGTGTTCAGGTCCGATGCGGCTGACCGTTCCGTTATCTTTATGCGGGCCCTGCTGAGTGCACTGGGCTATTTTAAGGACTCTATTACCTATGATACCACAACGAGAATCGTGGGCAACGATCAATACAGAACAACCGTTAATTTCCTTGTAAAGCCAGGCAAAGTAGTTACACTGGATTCGGTTAACTATAATATCAGGCAACAGGAACTGCAAAATCTCACGACCGCTAATATAAATGCGGCCCTGGTTAAAAAAGGCGACCCGTTTGCCAAAGCCACTATTTCTCAGGAACTGGACAGGCTGGTGGAGTTGTACCGGAACAATGGGTACATGCGTTTCAGCCGCGAAGAATTGATCGGTTTATGGGATACACTGAACCCCGCTATTCTGAATCCATCATTAGACCCCTTTGAGCAAATTGCTTTACTCGATTCTATTAATAAAAGCAGGGTGAATCCCAAAGCCAACCTGGAATTTCGCTTACGACCCGGGTTTGACAGCAGCAAACTCACAAAATATTTTGTCGGTAATATTACTGCCTATCCAGAATTTAGCCCCGATACAGCCACCTGGACCCGGAAAGATACCCTGCTCAATGGTGTGAGAATAGTTTATTACCGCGACATTTTTAAGCCGAAAATAATACCGCAGAATATCTTTTTCCGGCGGGGCGATCTCTACAATCAGCGCCGGTATTATAAAACCATCAACCGTTTTAATACCATGGGGGCCTGGCGCCTGGTGAATATAGAACAACATCCGAGAAAGGACCAGGACACTGCCGATTTTGTGGTGAAGCTCACTCCCGCCAATAAATATGCATTCTCTGCCAACCTGGAAGGGAGCCGAAACCAAAGCCCTGTTTCTGGTAACCTGTTTGGTGTGGGTATCACTTTTGGTCTGCAGAACAGGAATTTTGCAAAGGCAGCTAACCAGTCCACCACTAATATCCGCTTTGGTATTGAATTAAGCGACAGCAGCCTTATTCAAACGAAACAATTTTCTATCAGTCATAATATTTATTTTCCCAGGCCTGTTCCGAATGGCCGGTGGATACCTGAGCGGTTCCGGGATAATTTCAGGACCGTATTCTCCTTTACGGCCGGCAACACGGAAAGAAAGGACCTGTACAACCTCACTAATGTTAGCGGCTCCTGGGGTTATGAGTTTCAGCGAAACAGGATGTTGTTTACTTTACGTATTCCTAATATTGAATATGCCTACTTAAAACAAAGGGCCAAATTAAAAGAACTAATCGACAGCACACCTTCTCTCGCCAATATCTTTACGGATGGTTTAGTATCATCCATTGCAGCGGGCATGACGATTACCGGGGGAAAAGGGACGGATGTAAATATCTTCAGGACCAATGCAGAAATGTCCGGTTTCCTAACAGGGCTGATCAAAAGTGATTTTCTCGACTCCAACCTTTACCGGTATATAAAAGTGGATGCTGAATTCGTTCGCAAAATAACGTTGAATAAGTCGGCCTTAGTCCTGCGCCTGTTCGGAGGTGTGGGGTATGAATTTAACTCCACCGTCAATGAAAAACGCCGTTATAACCTTCCTTTCTTCAAACAATATTTTGCGGGCGGCCCCACCAGTATGCGGGCATGGGGACTACGTAAATTAGGGCCCGGTTCTGCAGTACAGTATTTTACCGGATCAAATGGTTATCCCGAACGTTATGGTGATATACAAATCGAAGCCAATATCGAATATCGTTTTCCTCTGGCACGCATAGCCGGGGTACCTGTTTACAGCGCCCTGTTTTCTGATATCGGGAACGTATGGTTCTTAAAAGACACCGATACAAGACCGGATGAGCAGGTATTCAATTTTAACCGGTTGGGAAAGGATATTGCAGTGGGGATTGGAACAGGTCTTCGTATCGACTTTAGTTTTTTTGTAGTGCGGTTAGATTATTCGCATAAAGTAAAAGACCCCAGTCCTGACCCGGACTATATAAATATTCAAAACAAATGGTTCGGCTACTTCAATCGTGACTTCAAAAAAGGATCACAGTTCCAGTTAGGTATCAGTTATCCCTTTGTTCAGTGATCCTGTGCAGCTTTCATTTGCTTTATTTTTTCTTCAAAATCCCCGATACTCAATGCATCATCGATTCGGAATGCGCCAATGCGGGTTCGGCAAAGACTGCTGAGATAGGCCCCGCAACCGAGTGCCTGACCCAGGTCATGTGCCAAACTTCGTATATAAGTTCCGGTTGAACATACCACCCGGAAATGAATAACAGGTAATTCCGTTGAAGTGATATCAAATGTATGAATGGTGACCTTCCGGGGTTCCAGTTTTACTTCTTTACCCTGGCGGGCCAGTTCGTACACTCTCTTCCCATCTATCTTAATGGCAGAATGTGCGGGGGGTACTTGCATGATCTCCCCGGTAAATGACTGGGTAGCTGTCTGTATAATTTCCCGGGTAAGCCCTTCGGTGCTTTTAAAATTACCCGGTTCGCTTTCCAGGTCATAAGTGGGTGTGGTGGCGCCTAAAGTGATGGTGCCGGTATATTCTTTTTCCTGCGCCATATATTCATTGATCTTCTTGGTGAACTTTCCCGTGCAAATGATCAGCAAACCAGTGGCTAACGGGTCCAGTGTTCCGGCATGCCCCACTTTTTTGATACGGATCAGATTCCGGATCTTTCTCACCGCATCAAAAGACGTCCATTCCAGCGGTTTATTGATCAGTAACACCTGCCCCTCTTCAAAAATGTTCATCGGCTTTTCCATCCCTCAAATGTAGTATGGTTAGTTAGGTAATTATTTTATTGGCGCCTTCTTCTGTTCTATTGTTCCTCTGTTCTATTGTTCTTCTGTTCTATTGTTCTCCTGTTCTATTGTTCTTCTGTTCCTCTGTTCTCCTCTTCCTAAATCGACATCCTTGTCTTTAATTCCAGGTATTTATTCACAGTGTTGACGGTGAGATTTTCAGGTGTGGTAAGTATAGAGGGGATTCCGTGCTTATGCAGTTCTTTTACCATGAGTTTTTTCTCGTAGGAAAATTTTTCAGCGATGGTGCGGATATAAATTTCTTCCAGGGTGGAGGCTGAATTATCCGTAAGTCGTTTCAGCTCCGTATTCTCAAAAAATACAACCAGCAGCAAATGATACTTGGCCATTTTTTTCAGGGCCGGCATTTCGCGTTGCAGGCTTTCCATCGACTCGAAGTTGGTGAAGAGGACCAGCAGACTGCGGTTGGTGATACGGTTACGGATAACCGAAAACAATTTTTCAAAATCCGCTTCCAGGAAATCCGTTTGCTGCTTATACAAAGTTTCCAGCACCATATTCATCTGCGTGGGCTTTTTATCAGCCTGCAAAAAGGTATCGATATTTTTTTCAAAAGTGATGATACCTGCTTTATCCTGCCGAACCAGTGCCACGTTGGAAAGCACCAGGGCCGAGTTGATCGAGTGATCGAGCAGGGTGAGCCCGTTGAAAGGCATTTTCATCACACGGCCTTTATTGATCAGGCAATAGATCTGCTGGCTTCTTTCGTCGGTGTAATTGTTCACCATCAGGCTGTCCTTACGGGCTGTAGCTTTCCAGTTGATCGTACGGTAATCGTCCCCCCTGACATATTCTTTGATCTGTTCAAACTCCATGCTATGGCCGATCTTCCGGATCTTCTTCACCCCCGCTTCCTGCAGTTTATTACTCACAGTCAGTAACTGGTATCGCCTCATCTGTATATAAGAGGGATATACTTTCACCACCTGCCGGGCCGGGAAAGTGTAGCGGCGCTTTAACAGGCGCAGCGGGGCATGAACGTACACATTTATATCATTAAAAATAAACTCCCCTCTTGTATCGGGCTGCAGTTGGTACTCCAGCAGGTGTTCTTCCCCACTGCCGATCTTAACTTTACGTATCCACTTTCTTTCCTGGAACTGAACAGGCAGTTCATCAATGATACTGGCCCTGACGGTGAACCCATAATTGTTTTTCAGCCGGAGTATCACTTTATTCAGATCGCCATTGCTGAATCTCTCAGCAGTTATCCTCCCGGCCACAAATCCTTTATTCCGGATATACACAATGGCCATGTCCACCAATATGGCCATGATCAGCAACAGTAATATCAATAACCCGATATTAAAGAAAACAGGTTGAAAATAGCTGACGACAAAGACCACCGCAGCCGCACCGGCTACGTAGTAAACGATATTATTCAGGTAGAAACTTTTAAACACTTTATAGTATTTGATCAGAAGTCTGATAAGGTCCGGGTGATCTGAAAAATGTCGATGGCCATTTCATAGGATAGTTTAAAAACTTCTAAATCGAAAACAGTTTTTATCATAGAGTAAGGTTTAAAAAAATCTTGACCCATCCCACCTCGGATTTCTGTCATCTGACTTCTTACTTCCGATTTCCGACTTCTGACATCTGTCCTCCGTTATCTCGGCACATCCATCCCCTGGATGATCTGTTTGATCACATCATCTTCAGTGATCCCTTCCATTTCTTTATCGGGCGAAAGGATGATACGATGGCGCAATACCGGCGTTACTACCGACAATATATCCTCCGGTGTTACAAAATCCCTTCCCATCATGGCTGCAATTGCTTTAGAAGCATTCATAATAGATAAAGAAGCACGGGGTGAAGCGCCGAGGTAAATCGATTTATGATTACGGGTTTGATGCACCAATTTGGCAATAAAATGCAGCAAACGTTCTTCAATGATCTGCGTTTTGATCTGTTTCCGCAGGGATGCCACCTGCTCCGCCTGCAGGGCCGGGTGAATCAATTCCAGCGCCGTGGTGTTTCCCATGTGGTGAAATTGTGTGAGGATGGTTGCTTCCTCTCTTTCATCCGGGTAGGGTACCACGATCTTGAACAGGAAACGGTCCAGTTGCGCTTCGGGTAAACGATAAGTACCCTCCTGCTCCACCGGGTTTTGAGTGGCGAGCACCATAAAGGGTGAAGCCATGGGGTACGTTTTTCCATCCACGGTGGCCTGTCTTTCCTCCATAATTTCCAGTAAAGCTGATTGTGTTTTAGCGGGTGCCCGGTTGATCTCATCCACCAATACGATATTGCTGAAAATCGGACCTTTCTTGAATTCAAAACTGGCTTCCCGTGGATTGAATACAGGAGTACCCAGCACATCGGAGGGCATGAGATCCGGTGTGAATTGTATGCGGGAGAAACCAGCATTCACACTTTTGGCCACGAGCTTTGCTGTTAAAGTTTTAGCCACCCCCGGCACTCCTTCTATCAGCACATGACCATCTGCCAATAAAGCGGCGATGATCAGCTTTACCATTTCATCCTGCCCCACAATGATCTTTTTTATTTCATTACGGATCGATACTACGGCATGGTTCAGGGCAGAGAGGTCAGTTCGCTGATGAAAAATTTGTTCTTCCATAATTATGCTTTTTTATAAAACGATTCCAGTTGTTTATAGAAATGGGTTAAATCATTACTTCCTATTACTCCCGCTTCATTCATGTATTTGATCGACCCTACGATGGCACTGATCTCCGTTTTCTCCACTCCGGTTTTTTGATGCAGCAGGCTGATAAATTCATCATCCAGTTTTCCTGTGGCCAGCTTGTACCGGCTGCGTACATGCTCCAGGAAATAAGCAGACATCTTTCGGCAAAGGTTCCGGTGATCGCCTTTGTCGTAATACAACCGCCCGATCGTTTTCACAAATTCCAGTGAATCATTCTTGGGTTTTCGGATCACAGGTATGGGCCGTTGTTTCCGGCGCATTTCCATCAGTACAAATATGATCAGGGTAAAGATGGCTGTCAGTAACGCTGCCCGTAAGGCAGGATAGCTCAACAGTACACTCAACCATCCCTTTTTCCTGGGGGGAGGTTCGCCCCCGTCACGCTTATGGATAAAATATTCATCCCATACCACTTTTTTTGTTCCGGGCTGCACGAGGGAGAACACGTTCTCGTAATACCCTATATTTTTCTTGTGCAATAAAAAATAATTGCTGAAAGCCAGGGGCTCTGTGTGAATGTAGAAATGTCCTTTACCTGCCTGCAGGCGAATAAAATTAGGTCTTCCTTTTCCATCATATCCTAATATTGTTGTGGTGCTGGTATCCACTTTTTTAAAATATGAATTGAAGGAACGACCGGGGTATTTAAAAGAAGTTTCCCCTTCAAAAGGCGGCCGGGTTAGGGTTACCCGCATGATCTTCTTAAGGTCACTTACATCGGTGAAAAACTGGTTGAAAGAAGTCGTATTGCATCCGAATATTTTTTCGGCCGTAGCTGAGAAATGCATGGCGCTCACAAAAACATCATTTCCATTTTCCACAAACTCGATCAGGCTTTTCAATTCGTATTCGTTGGCCAGGAACCGGTCGCTGATACAAACAAATAACTGTTTAGGTTCATCCAGCGAAAGTTCTTTCCAGTAACCCGGCTCCTCCCGGGTGGAAAATACAGTTGCAGCCGGGAAAAGGTCCTGCAAACCCTGGTAGGCCACATAAGTACCATAAGGGATCTTATCCCTTTTTTGCAGCGTTATCCTTTCATTCAGTTCTCTTTCACCTGTCTTGCTGTTATTGCCGGTGGCGATCAATGCCACGACCGCACCGATCAGCAGGATGCCCAGGATATATGGTATATAATTTTTCATTGGATTATCCCATCATTCTTTCAAAACGGTTAAAGTCGGAACGGATGGCAGCATAAGCTTCCTCGTTCACATCAAACAAGCCGTACCAGGCATATTCATAATCACGGGTTATCCTGAAAAAACCATCGTAATACTGGCTGCCCTGTAACTGGAAAAGATAATCGAGGTTGGTCCTGTCCTGTTTGTAACGAATAATGTTCCTTTCCGCCATATTCTTCAGTAATCGCAGGAACATCAGCCGGGTGGCCAGCCTGTAATTACCCTGTCCGGCAGCCTTATCGATCTCCTTTTGGTAGTTGATGGCGAAAATATCTTCCGGCATGGCTTCATCATCTCCTGCTGCAGGCATTTCCCTGCTTCGTTTACGGAACAATCCCACTTCACCGCTGGCCAGGAACCACATCACTGCAGCTGCAAAGGCCCCGATGATCACCAGCCATAATAATGTTTGGAACCAGGACCTCCTTAACAGGGGTACATAATCTTCATTACGGGCTTTTAATTCCTGTTGTTTCTCCTTGCGGGTAAATTCTTTGTCGGCATACCAGAAATTATCATCTTCCTTCAGTTTTTTTATTTTCTCCGCGGGCATGTTCCGTTTGTACAGCAGAATTGAATCCCCTTCCCATTTTTGTTCAAAATATTGCTGGGCCACTTCGTCGTCCTGTGTATAATCATCTGCCACCTGCGACTGTGCATGCAATGAGATAAGTAAAGCCAGGATGACTGTTATATACCGGAACGGGAAGAAAAGGCAGTTTCTTTTCATCTACACTTCCTCCTCTTTTAACAGTGCTGAAAATCTTTTTCCCAGTTTAATGGGGTATATGATGAAATACCATATCACGAATACAACGGATAAACCGAATATGGCTGTTGTGAGCCAGGAAAGATCGTTATACAGCCTGGTAATGAACCCTTCAAAAAAAGCCGCCAGTGCAAATACCGGCAATAACCCGATCATGATCTTCACTCCATCCTTGGCCCCCTGTTTAAATGCATCGAGCCGCTTAATGGTACCCGGGAACAAAAAGCTTTTGCCGAGTACCAATCCTGCTGCAGTAGAAATGATGAGGGCTGTAATTTCCAATGTGCCATGTACAAATACCACCAGCCAAAAATCAACACCAAAACCACGGGCTGCAAAAAATTGATCGAAAATACCCACCATGGCACTCGTTTCACAATGTTTGTATAATGTGGGAATGGCACAGAACAATCCTGATACAAACATGAACAAAGCCACTTTGATATTATTGATCATGATACCCAGCCAGCTTAAGAAAGCATTGCCGGATTCATAAATACCAAAAGGATTGCCATTGGCAATATTCTCCTGCGTTTTATCCACATATTCATCATTAAAGAAGGCCCTTGCCACAGAATCATCCTTTGCAGAAGTGAAGAAGCCGATTGCAAAAAAGATCACAAACACAATCAAAGAAAACAGGATAGTACCGTGATGTTTTCGGATCGTCAGCGGAAGATCGTATTTCCAGAAAGTAACCAGGCGGTTCGACTCTTCTTTGCGGTTTTTATATATATCCAGGAATATCCTGGATGCCTGTGCGTTGATATAGGAGGTAACTTTGCCGGACGGATAAAATGTTTTTGCATAGGCCAGATCGTCCACCAACTGGGTGAATTCTGCCGCCATTTCATCAGGGTCGTCACTGGGCGACTGCTGGTACTTAAGCCAGCGGTCCTTGTTCTTCTTTATAAATAGTGCCTCTCTCAATGTCCGGTTTCTGTTGTAAAATACTGTTTTTTATAACGGTAGAAGATGCTAGACAAGGTAAAAATATCCAAAAAACAGTAATTTAACGGCCTGATAAAACGTATAATGAATGGCGGTCATCAAGGTACCCACCAATTTTAATATAGAACTGGAATTTGAGATCCCGGAATTTTATCGCCGCTTCCTGGCTTTGCTGGTAGATATAGTACTGGAGTTCTTTTATTACCTGATCATCAGCCGTGTCTATTACACGATCTGGTCTAACTCTGGTGACGATGAAGGTGTAAGTCATAATTTATGGGCATTACAGCTAATCCTCGTGGCACCTATCATGATCTATCATGTTATTTGCGAGATCACCATGAATGGTCAGAGTATTGGAAAAAAACTGGCCGGATTAAGAGTGGTGGATGAATATGGTGGCAAAGCCAGCATCAGCCAGTACGTGATCCGCTGGTTACTGCGCTTGTCCGATGTCTGGATCGTATCGCTTTTATTATATATTGCTGCCAACCCCGATATAACAGGCATGGACCCGGTCAACCTGTTTGCCATCCTTTTTGGCCTTGCATTCCTGGCAGTGGATATTGTGCTGGTGGTATCCTCCAAAAAAGGGCAGCGTATTGGCGACATACTGGCCAAAACCATTTTGATCCGGATCAACACAAAAAGTAATATTGAAGAGACCGTTTTCCAGGAAGTGGCAGATAATTATGTGCCTTCTTATCCGCAGATCATGCAGTTGAGCGATAAAGACATCAATGCGATCAAAAGCATCCTGGAAACTGCCCGTAAAAAAGGGGATTACATGATGGCAGAATCAGCCTGCGCCAAAATAAAATCCCACCTCAGGATCGAATCGGCCCTTTCTCCTTTCGATTTCCTGGATGTATTGCTTAAAGACTACAATTATCTTTCCACCAAATGATCGAAAGCTGTTTTTTAATGAAGAAAAGCTCCGCTGATAACAGGGAGCTTTATATGTTAACGAAGTGAATAATCGTTCCTTATCGTCCAAATCCGCCTGCTGCCAATGCGAATAGTACACCCAAACAAACCAGGGTAATGCCAATAATGATCAGTACCCCCATAAATCTGAAATAACCCGCCAGGCTGCCCAGTCCTTCGCCGATAAAATAATGATCGTTGGTATCAAGCCCGGTTTTTACTGAACGGGAGAATTTATTCAATAAATAAAAAAATACGATAGCGATAATGATGGATACTGCCTGTGAAACAAAACCTCCGGTATTGGCTGCCTGGCGCACCTGGTAACTACTATAACTATCATAAGAATAACTACTCAGCTTTTGCCTTTGCACAAAGTATAGCACCAACCCTAAAATGGAACCGGCCAGTGAAACAATGGCTGCAATTCCACCTATACTGGCAGTTGATCTTAATTGTTGTTTAAGGTTATCGTCAAGACTTATCTCAAAAAGCGATTGATCTGTATTTGTATTTTCCATTTTTACAGGATTTAAGGGTTAGAAAATAACGGCCAGTGATGATAAAATACTTAACACCGATATCACCAGGCTGAATGTAAAGTAAATGCGTAATGCTTTCAGCCCTTCGGCCAGTTCTGCACTGTTGCGTGAGTCCAGTCCTCTCCGGATCAAACTGGAAGCGCGGAATAAAAAGTAGAACCAGATACCAAAGATCAGTATAACAATCACCACTACAACGATCGCCCCGGTAAGAATATCGCTCCCGCCCAGACTGTATAAGGCTGCTATGCTTTTCATGACATCGGGCCCGCTGGCCAGCACGATCAGCAGCAGGATACCCATAGAGATAAAAGCTACAATGGAAACGAACCTTGTCCACTTGCTCACAGAAAGTAAATGTCCCTGGGAAGTGGTATCCAGGCCCGAATCAAAAATTGAACTATTCTGATTTTGCTCCATAAAAAAGGGGTTTGGTTAGGATAAATATAGTGAATTGTGAATTGTCAATTGTGAAAGGGCAATGGGGAGCTGACAATAAAAAATATCATCTCATAGAACAGTACCTGGCCGTAATGAAGAACGGGCTGATGGTCGTTTCCCATCAGCCCGGCCCCTGGTCCTGCATTTTCAGATCACCCTGTCAATAAGCTCTGGCAAATAATACCCGCTGTATGGACGGTTTGCCGGTAAGTATACACTTACCATTTTCCTGCGGATTATCGAGGGGAATACAACGTATGGTAGCTTTTGCTTTTTCTTTTATGGCTTCCTCTGTTTCTGCCGTTCCATCCCAGTGCGCTGATATGAATCCGCCCTTCTCATCCAGCAGCTTTTCAAACTCATCCCAGCTATTGGCCGGTGTGATGCTGTCATCCCGGAACGATTTGGCCTTATTGTACATGGCGGTTTGAATTTCACTCAGCAAACCCGTTATATAATCAGCCAGCCCATCCAAAGACACCACTCTCTTTTCTTTGGTATCCCTGCGGGCCACTTCGATCTCGTTCTTTTCCAAGTCCCTGGCACCTAATGCCAGTCGCACAGGCACTCCCTTCATTTCATATTCGGCAAATTTCCAACCCGGTCTTGCATTATCATTGTCATCATACTTCACACGGATACCCAGGCCCTTCAACTGGCCCACTATCTCCGCCACTTTTTTACTGATCAGCGCTTTTTGTTCTTCGCTTTTATAAATAGGAACGATCACCACTTGCAGGGGAGCGATCTTCGGGGGTAATATCAATCCCTGGTCATCACTATGGGCCATTACCAACGCCCCCACCAATCTTGTACTCACTCCCCAACTGGTGGCCCATACATATTCCAGTTTATTTTCCTTATCGCTGAATTTGACATCAAATGCTTTTGCAAAGTTCTGTCCCAGGAAATGTGAAGTGCCCGCCTGCAGTGCTTTTCCATCCTGCATCAATGCTTCAATACAATAAGTATCTTCTGCTCCCGCAAATCGCTCATTGGGTGTTTTTACACCTTTAATGACGGGCACGGCCATCCAGTTCTCCACAAAATCAGCGTATACATGAAGCATTCTCACTGTTTCTTCGACTGCTTCTTCTTTCGTGGCATGGGCGGTATGACCTTCCTGCCAGAGAAATTCGGCGGTGCGCAGGAATAATCGGGTACGCATTTCCCATCTTACCACGTTGGCCCACTGGTTCACCAATATGGGGAGGTCGCGGTAAGACTGTATCCAGTTTTTATACGTACTCCAGATGATCGCTTCGCTGGTAGGACGGATCACCAGCTCTTCCTCCAGCTTTGCTTCAGGATCCACGATCAATTTCCCCTTATGTTCGGGGTCGCTCTTTAAACGGTAATGGGTTACCACGGCACATTCTTTGGCAAAGCCTTCTGCATTTTTTTCTTCCGCCTCAAACAGGCTCTTGGGAACGAACAATGGAAAATAGGCATTCACGTGCCCGGTATCCTTGAACATCCGGTCCAGGGCATCCCGCATGTTTTCCCAAAGCGCAAAACCGTAAGGTTTGATAACCATACACCCCCTCACGGCAGAATAATCGGCCAGCTCTCCTTTAATAACGAGGTCATTGTACCATTGCGAATAATCCGATGCTCTTGATGTGATCTCTTTGCTCATGTCTTTTGTTGCTTGTTACTTGTTGCTGGTTGCTTGTTGCTGGTTGCTTGTTACTGGTTTCCTTTAGTTGAAATGGCTTTAAAGTATTGTTCCTTGCTTCTTGTACCTTGTCCCTTGTTTCTTGTACCTTGTTCCTTTCCTCTTATTACTTGTGCCATTCAGTTTTATCAACCCCTTTTATAAATAAGTTTATTTTTCTACCTAATGTTTCTAGTTTGGTGTGAAGATAATTATACAACTCCGCATCCTGCAAAGACTGTGTCTTGTATAAATTCTCAAGATGGTCGAGCGTTTCGTCATTGGATCCCAGGGAATAGACAAGAAATTTCACAAACTCCGCCTTATACCTTTTTCGTCCATATCCTTCCACAATCGTTGCTTTGACCGACTTACTTGACCTCCTGATCTGAGCTCCATCTTCAAACATCTCAAATTTCGGCAGCTTGGTCAAAGTCATAGTATGTATTTCCACCACCAGTTTGTCTGCCAGTTTCCAAATTTCCAGGTTCTTATAACTCATATTTCCGGATCTTTTCTAGTTTTCAATAGGTTAGGAATACTACCCGCTTTACACAACCAGCCACTAACAACCAGCAACCCTTAACCAGCGGCTGGCTTCCATCTTTAAAGTAACATTAACACCCTCAGTTGCAATAAAATGGCTAAATGGTTAAATATTTGCTGTTAAATACGCAAACGATTGTGTAAATCCCGGATAGCTAACGGGCCGCACAAAAGTAGTAACTTCATTTTTAACCGAATAAACCATTTGCCATGAAATCTGCAATTCTACTCCTGGCATTATCCGCCGCCGTTTTTACCAGTTGCACCACAGCTTATAAAACCGGTCAAACCCCCGACGATGTGTATTATTCACCTGCCCGGCCTGAAGATGAGTATGTAGACAGGGATGAAGAACGTTACAGCCGCCGTGACGATGAATATTACGAAGACCGTTACCTGCGCATGAAAGTCCGCAACCGCTACCGCTGGAGCGACCTGGACGACTGGTATTACAACGACTATCGTTATCGTTACAACGTATATATTGGCTGCTGTTTCTGCAATAACTCGTATAGCCCTTATAACTACTGGAACAGTTTTTACAACCCCTATTACAACAATTACGTGATCGTAAACCCAAAATCCATCACGTATACATATTCCAGGCCCAGAACATTCAACCTGAATACGTATAATAATAACAATACTTCTTCGGGGCCCAACAGGAATTTTGTCAATATAAAGACAGGTTCTGCCGGGAATAATAATGCAGGTTCTTCGAATAACAATACAAGAACTGAAAGGAAAAGTAATAGTGGAAACATACTGCGCAATATTTTCAATGGCAATAATAACAGTTCCAGGAGCAGTAACAATAGTTCCAGCAGTTCATCAAACAGCAGCTCTTCCAGCAGCTCCAGCTCTTCAGGCGGCAGTTCAGGTGGTTCAGCGCCCGTAAGAAAATTTTAATGCATCGTTGAAAAACTTTTGCATGTCATCTTACCAGGCACCCACCCGGCCCTTGAATAATTTTGTTCATCACGTATAATTCTAGTATATGAGAAAGGTATTTTCTTTGCTCACAGGTATGGCCGCAGCCTGTTCATTACAGGCACAGGAGCCTGCCGATGCGCTTCGATATTCCTGGTATGCTCCGGGAGGTACAGCCAGGCAGCAGGCTATAGGAGGCGCTATGACCTCACTCGGCGGTGATCTTTCTGCCACTTTCGTGAATCCCGCAGGCTTAGGTTTTTATAAAACAGGTGATTTTGTCCTTACACCCGGCTATAATTTCCTGAATAATAAATCCACCTATTATGGGCGTACAGAGAAAGACGATAAAAGCAATCTTTCTTTCGGCACCACCGGGGTTGTATTGGGACAAGGTGAAAAAAGAAGAAATGGCAATTACGGCTCCACCATGGCCATAGCCATCAACCGCACAGCCAGTTTTGGCAATAATATTTTATATCGCGGGGCCAATAACCAGAATTCCTATTCCCAAAAATTCCTGGAAGAAATAAATAATAACAATGACAGGGATGCCAATAGCGTGGCCGCTAATTATCCTTTCGGCACCAGTTTAGCTTTCAATACTTACTGGATCGATACCATCGCCGGGGGATCTGCCGGCAATTTTCAGTTCCAGACCCGCGCACCCATTGCCACAGGTTTGCTGCAGCAGAATAGTATGGTCACAAAAGGAGGTATCACAGAACTGGCATTGGCTTTTGCCGGTAACAGGCTGGACAAATGGTATTTCGGGTTCACTTTGGGCGTTCCCTTCCTGTGGTATGATCGTGAATCCACTTTTACTGAAGCCGATGCGGGTACAGCCGATAATAAATTTGATTTTGCTTCGATCACCGAGAACCTGACCACCAAAGGAACTGGGGTGAATGCCAAACTCGGCGTGATCTATAAGCCTGTTGAATACGTGCGACTGGGACTTGCTTTCCATTCCCCCAGTCTTTTTCGCCTCACCGATAAATATAATGCCAGTATAACCACGAACACGGAGAGTTACCAGGGAGAGCTGACACAAAGTTCCCACCTGTTTACCAACGGACAGGATGCTGAATTCTCTTACTGGATGTTTACACCCTATCGTGTGATGATCAGCGGTTCTTATGTTCTCCGCGAAATTGAGGATGTGAGAAAACAACGCGGCTTTATTACAGCCGATATTGAATACGTGAATTATAAAAGCTCTTCTTACACCACCGATCCTGAATCGGATGACAGCGAATCAACCCGGAATTACCTGAAATCTCTGAACAAAGCCATCGACAGGACCTATAAGGGTGCTTTTAATTTTAAAGTGGGAGGTGAGCTTAAATTCACCACCATCATGGCACGCCTGGGTGCTGCTTATTATGGTAATCCTTATAAAGATCTTGGCCATAACGAAAAGGGTCACCTGTTTCAACTTTCCGGAGGCCTGGGTTATCGCAACAAAGGCATATTTGTAGATGCTACTTATGTGCATAATATGAATAAGGATGTCCATTTTGCCTATCGCCTGCAAAACACCGCTTATACAGGAGCTACTATAAAATCAACAGCCGGGAATATAGTCGTGACGCTTGGATTTAAGATATAGTCGCAATCATTGACTGGCTGCTCAAAAGGCATTGTCAAATGACGATGCCTTTCCTTTTTTGATATTTCGGGCAAGTTGTCACCCGGTCCCGAACCGGCGTCTGATGGAATTGAATTCCTTTCCTGACAGGTGCCGGGTCATCCCGAAACTTCGGCACGTCATGACATTTCGTTCCTGTCATTTCTGTTTTTCAATTAGCCCCTTTGTAGATTTGTACATCAGATGATCAACTACACCATTGCCGCCACCACAGCTGAACTGGAAGGTATTCTTACCCTTCAACGATCTAACCTGGCTCCTCAATTGACAAGAGAAGAGATCAGCTCGCAGGGGTTTGTCACCGTACATCACAGTTTTTCTGACCTGAAAAAACTGAATGATATTGAACCGCATGTTATTGGTAAAGAACGAGACCATGTGATCGCTTACCTGTTAGCCATGACGAAAGCTTCAGCCAACGACATTCCGGTACTGGTACCTATGTTTGAACAATTCAACAACCTGTCATTTGCAGGCAAGCTGGTTTCAACATATAATTATATCGTCGTTGGACAGGTTTGTGTTGATAAAAACTACAGGGGAATGCACATCATCGATGACTGCTATGCATTTTACCGCACACATTTTGAAAATAAATATGACTTTGCCATCACGGAGATTGCCACCTCCAATGTGCGATCACTGAAAGCGCACCTGCGGGTGGGTTTCTTTGAATTACACCGGTTTAACGATGGTGTGGAATGGAGTATCGTGCTGTGGGACTGGAATAACTTACGTCAGCTGTAATTGCAAATATCCGGATAGTTCATTTACCTGCCATGGTGAGTACCATTTAATTCCCTCCTCTTTTTTAAACCAGGTCATCTGCCGCTTGGCATATTGCCGGGTGCTGATCTTTATCTTCTCCACCGCTTCTACTAAAGTTAATTTTCCATCAAGGTGGTCAAACAATTCTGTATAGCCTACTGTTTGAAGGGCATTGCAAGAACGGTAAGGAAGCAATGACTTCACTTCCTGCAGCAAACCTTCTTCCATCATTTTATCCACTCTTGTATTAATATTTCGCTGCAATTGTTCCCTTGGCAATTCCAGTCCAATTTTGATGATCCGGA
>CAZSGD010000051.1:0-20547 GCA_964606155.1 uncultured Chitinophaga sp.
GCATAAATATGCAGCGCGGCATTTCACCGAAGATTCTTAGCTGCAATTTGACCCTGATGGGGCAAATAAGCAATACTCTTTTTATGGTATTTTGGACAGGCGGGGTAAGAGTTTTTACCTGTTTCGGGGCAAGCTACCGGTAACATTTAACCGTAAATGTGCAGGTGACAGAGGGGACGGCTGAAAAAATCCTGCCCCATCCCGGGTACGATGACCCGGGACAGCTGCAGGACCGGTTTTTACAATTCCTTTTATTTATTGATCACTCAGGCACACATTTCCACCTTGAATGCCAGGCTGAAAAAATTAAAGAAATAACCACGCTGATCGTTACTGTTACCATTCCAGGCCCAGCCAAACACAAAAGGCTTTTTGGCGTGATGTGCTGCCTCACCCAGGCCCACCATGGCATTGTTGGTTTGCAAACGAAAGCCATAGGTCGACCCTTTTTTCAGGGATACAGGCTCCAGTATAAAACGGATCCAACGACCATCATCTCCTTTTTGTACCGAAAGAACAGACTGACCGATGGAGGCCCCCCATTTTTTGGATACAGGGTCAAACTCATGAAACGTGAGTGAGACCTCACCAGGCTCATTCACGGCAGAAGAATACACCTGGATATTGTTCAGCAATCCATCAGAGGGGCATGTAAAAGTTTGGCCGGCAAAATGGTCGGTCGGGTCAGATTTCAGGTGTCCGATCCAGAGGGTGGTATTGTTTTCCGCCTGGGTCAGAACAGGTCTTGCCCCGGAGGAACGGTGGCTGCTGTGTTTTGACGTTTCCATATATGAATTTTAGTTGTTACGTAAAGAATTTCAGCAGCTTGGTATGTGGAAGAACTACATCTACAACAGGCTTCTGGGGCTCTTTATTGCCTTTTTCCTGTTAAAAATCAGGCCATTTTAGTAGCTTCTTTTGCACACCTGTGATGATCTTTCAGGACTTTTACGATTGCTTTTTTGTAAATTGTTTGTATTGATCTTGGGGCAATACCTGATGTGGATAACCCGGCATACCGGGGGGAAAAAAGGTGCAGAAAGAAAAATGTTTTTAAAAATAAAATTCCAATGTCTGTACCCCTTATTTTCGCCTTCTGACTGACGGAAACATTCCACTAACAAAGAGATAAAGATTTCTTAATTATAAGACTGGAGTTGCGCCTAAGGTCATTAGTGTAAAACTGATGGTATAACCCTTTATCGCCGTACAAGAACATGGATCTGACTAACCTCAACAAAGACCGCAAGCAAAGAAGAAAATCATCACTGGACCTGGGAACGATGGTTTTCGGCAAAGTGCCTCCGCAGGCCAAAGACCTCGAAGAAGCTGTTCTCGGAGCGATCATGCTGGAAAAAAGTGCTTTTGATACCGTGGTGGAAATACTGAAGCCGGAATGTTTTTATGTAGAAGCACATCAGCGCATCTTCCGCTCCATGCAAAGCCTGGCTAATAAAAGTCAGCCCATCGATATATTAACGGTGGCAGAAGAACTCCGTTTCAAGGAAGAGCTGGAGATGGTGGGCGGTCCTTATTACGTAACCAAGCTGACCAATGCAGTTGTTTCGGCAGCCAATATTGAAGCCCATTCCCGGATTATCCTGCAAAAATTCATTCAGCGTGAACTGATCCGCATCAGCGGAGAGATCATCGGCGATGCTTACGAGGATTCAACAGATGTGTTTGACCTGCTCGATGATGCAGAAAGCAAACTGTTCGAGATCACCAATAATCACCTGCGCAAGAATTTCGATACCATCGATTCTGTATTGGTGAAAACCATTCAGCGTATTGAAGACCTGCGCCATAAAAATGAGGATGTGACAGGTGTACCCAGTGGCTTCCCCTCACTGGACCGCGTAACTTATGGCTGGCAAAACACCGATCTTATTATCCTGGCTGCCAGGCCTGCCGTGGGTAAAACAGCATTTGCGTTAAACCTGGCCCGTAATGCCGTGATGAACCCCTCGAAACCCACACCGGTAGCTTTATTCTCCCTGGAGATGAGCGCCGGTCAGCTGGTGCAGCGTATCCTTGCCGCTGAAAGTGAAATATGGCTGGAAAAAATTGCAAGAGGAAAATTAGAAGAGCATGAAATGAAACAACTGTATGCAAGAGGTATACAACGCCTGGCACAGGCCCCGCTCTTTATCGACGATACACCGGCATTAAATATTTTTGAACTCAGGGCCAAATGCCGCCGTTTGAAGAATAAGCATAATATCGGCATGATCATTATCGACTACCTGCAATTGATGAGCGGTACCGGCGAGAACCGCAACAGTAACCGCGAGCAGGAGATCAGTAATATTTCCCGTAACCTGAAAGGTCTTGCCAAAGAATTAAGTGTTCCGATCATTGCCTTGTCACAGTTAAGCCGAGCGGTGGAAACAAGAAGTGCCGGTAAAGACGGTAACAAAATGCCGCAGCTGAGTGACCTTCGTGAATCAGGAGCGATTGAGCAGGATGCGGATATGGTGATGTTTCTCTACCGCCCGGAATATTATGATATCACCACCAATGAACTGGGTGAAAATAACCGGGGAGAAACGCATGTGCGCATTGCAAAACACAGAAATGGTTCTCTCGAAACCATCAAATTAAAAGCTTTACTGCATATCCAGAAATTTACGGAAGATGATGGTGGCGGATTTGGCGGCACCGGGCTTCCCGGCAACTGGAAACCGGTAAGTGATATTGACGGGGAAGGAGGGGCCAAGGTATTCATTCAAACCGGCAGCCGGATGAATGATCTGCCCGATGAGGACGAAACGCCTTTTTAGATAATAGGGAATAGATAAAAGATAATAGTGGATAGCTCCTTAACTTCGGGAGCTATTTTTTTTTGATGAAATTGAAATACAAATATATTATTGCGTGGATGATTGCCGGAACGGTATTGCTGATGTGGAAAGTTTTATGGAACAGGGATAAATACAGTTTTCTTAATAAATGAAAGATAAATGGCGCTTCCATTTTTTTATGTAGAAAATTATGAATCCTCCGTCAGCGGGTTTGAACTGGATGAGGATACCAGCCGTCATATTGCCCAGGTGCTCCGGATGCAAGCCGGAGAATTATTGCATCTCACCGATGGGAAGGGCCATTTAATGACTTGCGAAATAATTACACCCCATAAAAAACATTGTGCCGTACAGGTGAAGGAGAAAGTGTACAAAGAGCCCGGCACCAAAAAAGTAAGTATTGCTATTTCTTTATTAAAAAATACTGATCGCTTTGAATGGTTCCTGGAGAAAGCGACCGAGATCGGGGTGACGGAGATCATTCCGCTGATCTGTGTTCGGACGGAAAAGGAAAAATTCAGGCATGACAGGCTGAAAGGAATTTGTATCAGCGCTATGCTGCAATCGCAACAGTGCTGGCTGCCGGTATTACAGGAGCCGGTTCTTTTTGAAAAATGCGTGAAAGAAAAAACAGGCAACCTAAATAAACTGATTGCACATTGTGAAGAGGGAAATAAACAATCCCTGGCCCATTTTCCTTTGCTGGTCAATTTCAATACCCAAATACTGATTGGCCCGGAAGGGGATTTTACCACAGCTGAAATAGAATTGGCGCTGAAAAACGGATATCAGCCGGTTAGCCTGGGCGATACAAGACTACGGGCTGAAACGGCAGGAGTGGTGGCTGCCACTTTACTTTGCCATATCTGATCCGTTGTTGTCATTCTCTGTCAATACCGGTTCATTCAATTTCACCACATGCGCTCTTTGCCGGGCTGCACGGCTCCGCATGGTCATATTCAACAGCTCCACAATAAAGGAGAAGGCCATACCGAAATAGATATAATTTTTTAAATGCAGTTGATGCGCAGCTTCGCTATCCCAGCCTTCAATCACCAGGCTGAGGCCGATCATTACCAGGAAAGAAAGCGCCAGCATTTTCAGGGTGGGATGTTTGTGAATAAAAGAAGATATTTTGGGACTGAACAGGAACATAACGGTCATGGCGATCACTACGGCTGCGATCATGATCTCCACATGCTTGGCCGTACCGCCCGCTGTAATGATGCTGTCGAATGAGAAAACGGCATCGATGAGCATGATCTGCCCTAATGCCTGTCCAAAGCCCAGTGGCTTAATATTCTTTAATGCTTCATTCGGGTCTTCGCCTTCCAGCTTGTGGTGTATTTCCATTACTGATTTATAGATCAGAAATAAACCTCCGGCCAGCATCACCAGGCTGGCCAGGTCAAACCCTTTACCGGAGATGGTGAAAATGGATTTTCCCTTTTGCGCCAGTAACCAGCCCAATCCCATGAGTAATAAACTTCGCATAATGATGCCTGTTATCATCCAGAACCGGCGTGCTTTTTTTTGATCCTTTTGACCTTTCAGCCTGTTCAGGATGATACTGACAAAAATTACATTGTCGATGCCCAGCACCACTTCCAATACCACCAGTACCAAAAAACTGATGATGCTTTCACTGGTAAAAAGATGTTCCATTTTTTATTGTTGTTGGATCTGTTTAAGATGAATGGGATAAATCCCTGCAAATATGTTTTACGATCGACGGCCCGGCGTAAATAAAGCCGGTCCACACCTGGACCAGCTGGGCGCCTGCGTTTAATTTTTCACGTGCATCTGCTCCCGAAAAAATGCCCCCGCTGGCGATCACCGGGATCACATCGTTGGTTCTTTGGCAAATATATCTCACTACTTCGGTACTTCTTTTTTTCAACGGTTGTCCGCTAAGCCCGCCGGCGCCTATTTTTTCAATAGTAACAGCGGGGGTTTGCAGTGCCTCCCGGCTGATAGTGGTATTGGTGGCCACCAGCCCATCCAGTTTAATTTCCAGTGAAAGATCGATCACGTCGTCGATTTGTTCCTGTGTAAGGTCCGGGGCGATCTTTAAAAAGATCGGTTTCGCTTTTGCCTTGCCGTTATTGATCATTTGTAAATGCTGCAGGATCTTTCGAAGCGATTCCTTTTCCTGCAATTCCCGTAACCCGGGCGTATTGGGTGAACTAACATTCACCACGAAATAATCCACATAAGCATGCAGCTCTTTAAAGCAGATTTCGTAATCCTTCCAGGCTTCATCGTTAGGCGTTATTTTATTCTTGCCGATATTTCCACCAATGATCAGGGTGGAATTATTGGACTCCCGCCATCTTTTTAACCGGGCAGCTACCATTTGCACCCCATCGTTATTAAACCCCATCCGGTTGATCAATGCTTTATCTTTTGGCAGGCGGAATAAACGGGGCTTATCATTTCCCGCCTGTGCCAGGGGTGTCACCGTTCCTATTTCTACAAAACCAAAACCCAGCGCTTCCAGTTCCCGCAGGTATCTTGCATTCTTATCAAAGCCGGCACCAAGGCCCACAGGATTATTGAAGGAAATGCCACAGATCTTCCGGGGCTGCTGGTCTGTCTTTTTTGCATGGAAAGAAGCGCTGATCAGTTTCTTGCCTCCTATGGAACATATAAACCGAAGGCTGTTCATGGAAAAATAATGCACCCATTCAGTAGGGAACAGGAAAAGGATATTTCTGAGGATATGGTACATATCGGTCCGGCTGTTAGTTATATTCATTCAATTTATCCATGGCTTCCTGGCCTATCAGCATTTTCATGAAATCATCTTTATCAGGAGAATAATTGATAAAACTCCATTCTTTTGCATGCGTGTCTTTAATAGCCACCATAACGGAGTGCATAAAAACCCGGAGTGTGTTGTTGGGAACATCAAAACGAACATTTTCAGGCCCATACTGTTCTTTCATCATGGCCATTAAAAATCCAAAGTCTTCTTTATCGGCAGTATCCACTTTTTCTTTAAACTTCATCATCATCAGCTGGGTATGATTGATCCTGGCATATTTAGCATTCCCTACGGCAAAAACCGGGTATATTTTTTCAATAAGGATAGAATCAAGGGTGGTTGTAAAATCCTCGTTGTCCATCGTTTCCTTCAGGATACCCAGCATTTGCTCACGCGGCACCAACGTAAATAATTTGGGATAGGTATAGTCCAGAATTTTGTCGAGATCGGATTGGCCGGTAACTTTC
Organism: uncultured Chitinophaga sp.; assembly: GCA_964606155.1. Lineage (GTDB taxonomy): Bacteria > Bacteroidota > Bacteroidia > Chitinophagales > Chitinophagaceae > JJ008. The sequence goes on from CAZSGD010000051.1 coordinate 6,039, forward strand.
ATCATAACAGCCGCCCGTTGCGAAAGGGATGTGTCGGATTGTGCAATTGAAATGCAATAAACAGCTAAGAATAAGGCGGTTGTTAAACATTTTCTCATATCCAATTTTTTACAAAAATCACCATACCGGGCCGCATCTGAAAAACTATTTTTTAAGAATTAAACTATTAACTTTGATCTATAAAGTTGCATAAACAACTATTCAACTTTTTACTGCTGTTGCGGGTTATTAACAGGCCAGGAAAGGCTGGCGGCAGTTAACATCAAAATTTATACAAGATGCAGGAAGCGTATATCATAGCTGGTTTCAGATCAGCTGTAGGAAAATCTAAAAGGGGTGGTTTTCGTTTTTATCGTCCGGATGACCTGGCCGTGGATGTAATTAAAGGGTTGCTGGCTTCCGTACCCCAGCTGGAACCTAAAAGAGTGGATGATGTGATCGTGGGGAATGCTGTTCCGGAAGCTGAACAGGGTTTGCAGGTGGGGCGGATTATTGCGGCCCGTGCGCTGGGTTTTGATGTTCCGGGAATGACGGTGAACAGGTATTGTGCATCCGGGCTGGAAACAATTGCCATAGCCACAGCCAAGATCAGGATGGGATTGGCAGATTGTATCGTTGCCGGTGGAACGGAGAGTATGAGTATGGTACCAACAGCCGGATGGAAAACGGTACCGGCTTATTCCATTGCAAAAGAAGAGCCCGATTATTACCTGAGCATGGGCTTAACAGCTGAAGCAGTTGCCAAAGAGTTTGGCATCAGCCGCGAAGCACAGGATGAGTTTTCCTATAATTCTCACCAGAAAGCCATTCATGCCATTCAAAGCGGATATTTTAAATCTGGCATCTTACCGATCAGTGTGGAGGAGATATATCTAGATGGAAAAGGGAAAAAGCAGAAGAGGACGAACGTAGTGGATACTGATGAAGGACCAAGGGCCGATACATCCATTGAAGCGCTGGCAAAACTGAAACCTGCGTTTGCTGCCGGAGGATGTGTTACTGCCGGAAATTCTTCTCAAACATCGGATGGTGCTGCATTCGTGATCGTAATGGGTGAAAAGATGATGAAGGAATTGGGTTTAAAGCCAATTGGCCGTTTGGTAAGCAGTGCGGTAGCAGGTGTTCACCCCCGTATTATGGGCATTGGCCCGGTGGCAGCTATTCCCAAGGCTTTAAAACAAGCTAATATGAATCTCTCGCAGGTGGACCTGGTTGAACTGAATGAAGCTTTTGCCTCCCAGGCACTGGCAGTAATACGGGAAGCCGGATTAGATCCGCAAAAAGTAAATATTAACGGAGGTGCTATTGCCCTGGGCCATCCACTGGGGTGTACCGGATGTAAACTTACTATCCAGAACCTGAACGATATGAAAAGACTGAAAAAGAAATATGGTATGATTACGGCCTGTGTGGGCGGCGGACAGGGTATCGCCGGAATCATCGAAAATATTGAATAAGAACCGGTTCCATTATATAATTGGCCTGCACATGACCTGTTGCAGGCTTTTTTTATATGCTGCAGTCATCCTGTATTAGGTATGTTTTTATTATCTTAAGCTTAAACCTTTCAGTCACAACCACATCATAAGAAAAGCTGACCAAAACCATTGCTATGGACAGAAAAGATTTCTTAACCGCGGGTAAGAAAAAAACTGTACCGCCCTCCCGCCAATTCAGAACACAATCAGGATTAAATACCTATACAGGTCCATGGACCCGTAATGAAGTGCAGCATTTGCTGAAAAGAACAATGTTTGGGTCCACCAGAACAGATATTAATTATTTCCTGGGTAAAACAATGGTGCAAACGGTGGATGAATTACTGGCACCGGTATCACCATTACCATCTCCTCCGGTAAATGATTACAGTCCGGGTACAGCCGATCCCAATGTTGCAGCCGGTACCACCTGGGTCAACAATCCCACTACTGATGGAACATTAAATTCCGTTCGCCGTAATTCATTCAAAAAATGGTGGGCCGGGGTAATGATCAACCAGGACCGCAGCATCCGCGAAAAAATGACCTTATTCTGGGCCGATCATTTTGGCACCGAAACCACCACGATCGGTGTTGCTCATTTTGTGTACTGGCATCATGCTTTATTACGACAAAATAGCCTGGGCAATTTCAAACAACTGATAAAGAATGTAACCATTGATGCCGGTATGCTGCGTTACCTGAATGGCTATCTGAATACCAATACAGCACCCGATGAGAATTATGCCCGTGAATTGCAGGAATTGTTTACGCTGGGAAAAGGTTCGTCTGTGGTGTATACAGAGGCCGATGTAAGAACAGCAGCAAAAGTACTGACGGGGTGGCGGATCAATGGGACCACTTTTGCGGTATTCTTTGATGCCAGCAAACATGATACGACCAATAAACAATTTTCGTCTTATTATAACAATACGGTCATCACCGGGCAAACGGGTGCCAATGGCGCTTTGGAAACAGATGCGCTGATCAATATGATCTTTGCCAAAGATGAAGTGGCAAAGTATATCTGCCGCTGCCTCTATACCTGGTTTGTGTATTATCAAATTGATGCGGCCACCGAAACCAATGTGATCGAACCATTGGCGGCTATCTTCCGAAATAACAACTACGAGATCAAACCCGTGCTGGACGCCCTTTTTAAGAGTGAACATTTTTTTGATGTGCTGAACCAGGGATGTGTGATCAAAAGCCCGGTTGACCAGGTAGTGAGTTGTTTGCGTGAGTATGGTGTAGTGTTCCCTAATTCAGTTACGGAATACGCAGATGCTTATGGTATGTGGAATTATATCCGTAACTGGTTCACCAATATGAACCAAGATATCGGCGACCCGCCGGATGTGTCCGGATGGCCTGCGTACTACCAGGCACCGCAATTTCATGAGCTATGGATCAATTCTGATACCTTGCCCAAACGAAACCAGTTCACGGATACAATGATCAATTCCGGTTACACCCGGAATGGGAAAAAGATCGTCATCAATGCAGTGGCCTTCGTTCAGGCCTTGCCCAATCCTTCTGATCCCAATGCGCTTATTGATGATGTATTGTCCATTATTTACAGGGTGCCTATATCTGCTGCCTCCCGGCAACAAATAAAAGAACAGATATTATTGAGTAACCAGACCCAGGATTATTACTGGTCCAATGCCTGGAATGCTTATATCGCGGACCCAAACAATACGTCCAATTTCAATATTGTGAATACCCGGCTGAAATCGTTGTTCCAGTACTTCATGAATTTATCAGAATACCAGTTGTCCTGATACGAAAAAAAGAAATTATGAAAAGAAGAGATTTCATCAAGAATAGCATACCTGCAGCAGCGGTGCTGCCTGCCATCGTGGATGGCTATTCGGTAAAAGCATTCCATGCACATTCCCCGCTGATGCAGGCCCTGATGAGTCCGCCCATTGATACCGATCATGTACTGGTGATCGTGCAGTTAAGCGGGGGCAACGATGGGTTGAATATGGTGATACCCATTTCTAACTATAATGATTATTATAATGCCCGTACCAATGTAGCGATCGCACAGAACAGGATACTGGCCCTGAATGGTTATGCCAATAGCGGCTTACATCCCGGCATGACCGGTTTGCAGGCCTTATATAATGAAGGCAAATTGAATATTGTGCAGGCAGTGGGTTATCCTTCTCCTAACTTCTCTCATTTCCGCGCCACCGATATTTGGATGAGCGGTTCTTCTGCTGACCAGGTGGTTTCCTCAGGATGGGCCGGCAGGTATTTGAATACTGAGTATCCTAACTTTCCCACCGGCTATCCTAATGCCACAATGCCTGATCCGCTGGCTATACAGATCGGTTCGGTTACTTCGCTCACTTTGCAGGGGCCCAGTGTAAGCATGGGCATGAGTATTACCAACCCCACCAGTTTTTATAACCTGATCAATAATGTGCTGGACCCGGCGCCTAACAACCCGATGGGTAATGAGCTTACTTATATCAGAACAGTGGCAGGACAAACAAATTTATATGCACAACGTATTGTGGCAGCTGCCAATCTTGTTACACAACAGGGAACCTATCCCACCAATAATTCTCTGGCCGATCAATTAAAGATCGTGGCCCGGTTAGTGAAAGGAGGATTAAAGACAAGGATCTATATGGTGAGTTATGGCGGATTTGATACGCATTCCTTACAGGTGAATGCGGCGGATACCAGTACGGGGGCCCATGCCAATTTGCTGAAGAATGTATCTGATGCGATCAAAGCTTTTGTGGATGATTGCCAGTTCCTGGGTGTGCAGGACAGGGTGATGGGTGTTACTTTTTCCGAATTCGGCAGGAGGATCAAATCCAATTCAAGCGTGGGTACCGATCACGGGGCGGCAGCACCTTTATTCGTTTTTGGAAAACAAGCCACAGCAGGTGTAACGGGAAATAACCCTGCTATTCCGTCGAACGTAACAGTGAATGATAATATACCGATGCAGTATGATTTCAGAAGTATTTATGCTTCTCTGCTGGAAAGATGGTTCTGTGTGCCTTCTGCCACCCTGCAAACGATCCTGTTCCAGAATTTCCAGAGCCTGAATCTATGCAATGACGCATCCTGCCGTACCACCGGTACCGGCGGTCCCAATACATCGGGGGTGGAGCTGATCTCGAATTATCCCAATCCTTTTACGGAATCCACCACCATAAAATTTACCACGAAGGGCGGGCATACATTGGTGCAGATCATCGATATGCTGGGCCGGGTGATCAAAACACCTGTTGACAAGGAATATTCACCCGGGACCTATACCGTTGACTTCAGCAGCGGCATGCTGCCCGCTGGCGTATATTATGCCAGGTTTCAAAACGGTCCAACACAACAGGTAAGGGCGATGCTCAAAGTGCGGTAAGCGGATTGATTGACAGCCGCTCACATAAAAAATACGAAACATTGTTGCAAATAATCTAAAAGGACTATTTTTGCAGGGTGTACTACTCCCGGCATATTGTTCTTCGCAAGATCATCGCAGCCTTCCTGCTATGCCTGTTAGGGCTGATTTACACCGGTAAGGCCTATCACCATCATGAAAAGAGAATACCGGGAAATCTTCACACCGTTGTAACGGAAACCACCAGGAGTGCTGATTGTACTATTTGCGAATTCCAGCTGGCCAAAGATTCAGGATTACCAATGTTGCTGCAGGCAGAGCGGCCGGTTACCGGGATTACTAACGTTTACGGCTATACGCTCATAAATCCTGTCATTGTTCCCCATACAGATATTCCTGCCCGGGGCCCACCTGTTTGCTGATCTCTTCTGATGCGGACCAGGTTCCGCTTTGTATCCATTCAATTACCAAAAGAAGATGCATAGCAATATGCCTCACCCAGCATTACAGACAAGAATATGAAAAAAATATTTCCGCTGCTTATCTGCAGCGTCATGATCTCTGGTTATCTGTCTGCTCAGACAGATACCGACAACGGGCAGTTGAAAAATGCTGTGCCAAGAATAAAGATCCGGTTAACCGGCCGGGTTACGGATGCCATTACAGGCCAGCCCTTAGCTGGTGCTTCTGTTTATTTTCCCGATCTGCGTACAGGGGCCGCCACCAACAGCGAAGGATATTATTCTATTGTCAATATCAACAGCGGTAAATACCTGGTCGAAATAAGTCACCTGGGTTACTCCTCCATTATAGAAACGATCGATCTGGTATCCGATACACAAAAAGATTTTGCACTAAACCCTTCCGTGATAGAGAACGAAGCGGTTACCGTAACAGGGGTTTCATCTGCCACCTCCACCAAACGGACACCCATACCTGTAAATATTTTACGCAAGGAAGACCTGTTCCGGAATTCTTCCACTAACCTGATCGATAATCTTTCCCATACACCGGGGGTGGCACAGATTTCCACCGGGCCAGCCATATCCAAACCCATTATACGCGGATTGGGATATAACCGGGTGATGGTGGTAAACGATGGCATCAAACAGGAAGGGCAGCAGTGGGGGGATGAGCATGGCATTGAGATCGATGAACAGAATGTGAGCAAAGTGGAAGTGCTGAAAGGGCCCGCCTCACTGATGTATGGAAGTGATGCCCTGGCAGGTGTGATCAATATTATCTCCTTTATGCCACCTCCCGACGGGCGGATAAAAGGAAATGCAGCCACCGGCTACATGACCAACAACCGGCAATGTAATCTGCATGTTGATATCGGTGGTAACAGCCAGGGATTTGTTTGGGGTGTGTATGGTTCTTATAAAGCGGCTGCTGATTATAAGAATAAGTACGATGATTATGTATTCAATTCAAAATACAGGGAAAAGGATTTTGGAGGATATATCGGGGTAAATAAGAACTGGGGATTCACCCATTTTTATGTTACCCGTTTTGACCAGGAATTAGGTTTGGTGGAAGGTGAGAGAGATGCGGCGACAGGAAAATTCCTGAGACTGGTGAATGATAATGGTGTGGAGTCAGCAGCCATCGCAACCAAAGATGATTTTCTTTCCACCCATCCGTTTGTACCCCGGCAGCGCATACAGCATACGAAAATTGTTACCGATAACAGCTTCCATGTGGGTAAGAACAGGCTGACTGCGGTACTGGGTTATCAAAGCAATCAACGGCAGGAGTTTGGTAATGTACTCGATCTTTCGGAAAAAGAATTATGGTTTGATCTCGGCACATTCAAATATAACCTGCAATATCATTTTGCAGAAAAAAATAACTGGCGAACAACCATAGGAATGAATGGTATGCAACAGGCCAATCACAACAAAGGGGAGGAGCAGCTTATACCAGCGTATTCCATCTTTGATATCGGTGCATTTGTATATACGCAAAAAAAGATAGAGCATCTTACCCTTAGCGGCGGTCTACGTTTTGACAGCCGTTCACTGGATTCCAAACAACTCCTGATCGGCAGCGATGAAAAATTCCCGGCCTTCCGGAAAAGTTTCTCCAACCTGTCCGGAAGTGCGGGCCTGGCCTGGCAGGCGGGCAGGGACATAACGTTGAAATTCAATCTGGCAAAGGGTTTCAGGGCACCCAGCATACCCGAACTGGCCAGTAATGGGGCGCATGAAGGAACTAACCGTTATGAATATGGGGAGCAGGGGCTTCGGTCAGAAACAAGTTTCCAGGCAGATGCCGGCATAGAAGCTGCGACGGAACATGTATCGCTCAACGCATCGGTCTTCATCAATTCCATACAACATTTTATATACTATCGTAAACTGGAGGCAGTGGGTGGCGGCGATTCCATTATTGCAGATGGCCCGGATGAGTTCTTTGCTTTTCGCTTTGATCAATCGAATGCAAAATTATATGGAGTGGAGTTTAACCTGGATTTTCATCCGCATCCTTTTGACTGGCTGCATGTAGAAAATACTTTTTCATGGGTGCGGGGTATGCTGAATAATGAAGTGGACGGAAGCAAGAACCTTCCCTTTATTCCTGCTGCCCGGCTCATCAATGAGTTAAAAATTGATCTGCTGAAGAAAGGTGCCAATATCCGTCATGTATACTTTAAAATGGAGCTGGATAATTCATTCGCACAGAATAAACCTTTTACGGGATTTAATACAGAAACGGCCACACCTGCTTATAGTTTGCTGAATGCGGGAATAGGCGGGGAGATCAGGACAAAGGACAAGACGCTGTTCAATATTTATATAGGGGCTAATAATATTACGAATGTGGCCTATCAAAATCATTTATCAAGATTGAAATATGCACCGGTGAACGAAGTGACCGGCCGGAACGGGGTATTTGGTATGGGAAGGAATTTCACTTTTAAGATCAATGTTCCGCTGGACTTTGCAACGAAATAGAAGCTATCCCAGGTCTGATTGGTTGTTATTTTCCGGAAGGCCGGCTCAGTATAACAACCAATTTGTCTTCAACAATGCGTCGACGGGCAGGCCAGCCTGACATCCATTAAAATCGGGTAAATTGCAGTATGGAGATCAATTTTAACACCCCGGCCTTATTATTTCCTGCTATCAGCTTATTGTTACTGGCCTATACCAATCGTTACCTGGCATTGGCCAATCTCATCCGCAAGTTGCATGATGAATATATGAGGGGTGAAAAAAATCACTTATTACTGAAGCAAATAAAAATTTTACGTGTACGTATTAACCTGGTGCGTATGATGCAGACTCTCGGTGTATTCAGTTTTCTCTGTTGCGTAATCACTATGTTCGGTGTGTACAAACAATGGGATGAATTCAACAGCTATGTATTTGCCGCCAGCCTGCTCAGCTTACTGGCCTCCCTTATTATTTCTTTACTGGAAATATCACAAAGCACCAAGGCGCTTGAATTAGAGCTGAGTGATATGGAAGAGTTAGAGAATTCTAATTTCTTTTCGGACCTCTGGGGAAAAAAGAGCCAGGGTGAGGAGAAGAAAGATTAAGTAGTTGGCGGTTGGTAGTCTACTACAAGCTTTTTGTAATCTGCCACAATTTTTCCCAATTACCTGCAGAGTAAACATTTTTCATGCCTTTTGCTTTTAGGGTGTTAGCGGCCTGCCGGCTTCGGTGGCCGGAGGAACAGCAAAAAATGATGGGCTTGTTCATGTGTTTTATTCTGTCTGCATTACTCGCCACCCTGTCCACGGGAATATTAATGGCCCCCGGAACCCGTCCCCTGTCAAATTCCTGGGCTGATCTTACATCAATGATAACTGCCCCATTGCGTAGTGCATCTTTTATTCCATTGCCAAAACCCAGGAAGGAAAGGATACCCATATAAGTAGTTAAGCGGCTGTGATCTTATTTTTTCTTTCACCGATCTGCTGTCTCCACATCGCATAATACAAACCTTTTTCATCCAGCAGTTTTTCATGATTACCGGTTTCCACCACATCGCCTTTTTCCAGTACATAGATCCTGTCGGCATGCATGATGGTGGAAAGACGGTGGGCGATCAATATGGTGATCTGGTTTCCCTGCAGGGAAATATCACGGATAGTGTCTGTAATTTCTTCTTCGGTTAAAGAATCGAGGGCAGAAGTGGCTTCGTCAAACAATAACAATTTTGGATGACGCAGTAATGCCCTGGCAATAGACAAACGCTGCTTTTCGCCACCCGATAATTTAAGGCCTCCTTCGCCGATCATGGTTTCCAGGCCTTTTTCTGCGCGGGCCAATAAATTCTGGCAGGCTGCTTTGTTCAACGCATCCATCAGTTCATCGTCGTTAGCACCGGGATTGACAAACAGCAGGTTTTCTTTGATGGTGCCGGAAAACAGGTTTGTATCCTGGGTTACGAACCCGATCTGGTTGCGCAGGTCATCAAAGCGGAGTTCCGTTTCATCCAGGTTGTTATATAATATTTTTCCCTGCTGCGGACGATAAAGGCCCACCAGCAATTTCATCAAAGTGGATTTTCCGCTGCCACTGGGCCCCACAAAAGCAATCGTCTCACCCACCCGTACATCAAAACTGATATTGTTGATAGCTTTTTGCACAGCGGTCCGGTGTTGAAAAGCCACATTCCGGAAGGATAATGTTTCGATCTGTCCCAGGTGTTTGGGATTGATGGGGTCCGCTTCCGGGGCTTTCTTCATCAATGCATCAAAATTATTCAGCGAAGCTTCTGCTTCACGGTAGGAAAGAAGGATATTCCCTATTTCCTGCAAGGGGCCAAATACAAAGAAAGAAAAGATCTGCATGGTTACCAACTGGCCTGCATCCATTTCACGACGAAAGATCAGCCACATCAGGATAAAAAGAATGACCTGCCTTAATGTATTGACCATCGTTCCCTGTATAAAACTGATGCTGCGCACCCTTTTTACTTTGGTCAGTTCCAGTCCCAGTATTTTATAAGTATTCTTATTTAACCGTTCCACTTCCTGCGTGGTAAGGCCCAAACTTTTTACCAGTTCAATATTACGCAGTGATTCGGTGGTGGAACCGGCCAGTGCGGTGGTTTGTCCCACAATGGTTTTTTGAATGATCTTGATCTTTTTACTGAGAATATTGGTGATCATGGTCAATAAAAAGATACCCACGAGATATGCCACCGGTATGCTCCAGTGAATATAAAAGGCGGCATACACAAATACAAATACGATACCCACAATTACCCCAAACAGGATATTGATGAAATTGATCATGAATTTTTCCACATCTGCTCTTACTTTAGTAAGCACCGATAAGGTTTCACCACTGCGCTGATCTTCAAATTCCTGGTAGGGAAGTTTCATGGCATGTTTGAGGCCGTCTGTAAATACACGGGCGCCAAATTTTTGAATAACGACATTTAAAAAATAGTCCTGGAAGTTTTTAGCGATACGGCTGATCATGGCCACGGATATAGAAGCGATCAGTAACCAAACCACGCCGTACAGGTGATCATTCTGCCCGTTTTTATTGATATAATCCAGGCGAATGAACAGGTAATCATGCCAGTTATAATGTTGTTTCGGGGCAGGGTCTACCTGGTGCAGATTGGCCAGGTTGATCAGCTTGCCAAAAATGATGGGGTCGAAGAGGGAAAAGCCAATATTAATAGCGGCCAGCGCTAATACTAATATCACCAGCCATTTGTGTGGTTTCAGATATTTGAGCAAAATCTTCATAAAGCAATTACTAATTAAATGTCCTGTTGTACAAAAATCATGACAACAAATAATCCGGCAACTATGGCACCGATTCTCTGAAAAAGCTAACGAATATACGAATCTCTGTGTGTTCCGTCAGGCAAACTGTCATGCAGGAAGACCTGTGGCCAGGCAATATAACCATTGACAATACCTTTTGTTGCGGCATGTGCCAGCAGGTTGTCGGCAATATACTGGATGGGGGTTTGCATACCCAGGAGTTTTTCAGCCCCACTCCGGTTAATGGCATAGGCATAAGTATAGTCGTGAAAGCCGGCTTTTTTCAGGTTTACTGAATAGGCTTTTGCATACATGTTGCGGATGATATGGTGGCCCCATTTGAGCCGGCCCACGCTATGCTGAATATGATAGATCAGTTGTTTAAATCTTCCGCCGGCCCCCAATACTCCATTTTTACTCCATCCCCACATCAGCAGTTCACAATCGGCAGGTATCTCCGATAAGATTATGGGGATCTTTTTGACCATATTTTTATCCGGCACTGCATCATCTTCAAATATCAGTACCCGGTTGTAACCGCTGGCCAGCATATCCTCATATATCATTTTATGGCTCCAGGAACAGGCGATCTCGCCATGCTTCATTGTTTTACTGTAGCGGTGATGTTCACGGGTGAGCTTTTCGCTGAAGATGCCTTTTGTTTCAATTTCCTCCACTGAAAATTGATTTTTGTCGGCGCCATAAAAAAAGGAATAATCCAACCCTTCAAAATGCGTTGAAAATTGTTTTCTCCTGGCAGAGGCACTTTCCACGCTTAGTACATAGACCTTATCGTAATATTCATTCAGGTATTGAAGGGGGTTCAGCATTGCCGGCAAAGGTAAAGTAACATTAAAAATTTTTTTAACTTTTAATGGGGGCTTTTTACAGTTTATCCCGCCCATCCTTCCCGGTCGAGGCTGCGGTATTGAATGGCTTCGGCAAGATGTTCCGGTTTTATGTCGTTGCTCGCAGAAAGATCAGCGATCGTACGGGAAACTTTTAATATCCTGTCATAGGCCCTGGCTGATAAATTCAGTTTTTCCATGGCTGCTTTCAGCAAATTGGCCCCCACCGGGTTGATGATGCAGATCTCTTTCAGCATTTTACTGCTCATTTGTGCATTACAATAAATACCAGGATGGTCCTTGTATCGCTGCTCCTGTGTTTCCCTGGCTCCGATCACTCTTTCGCGGATGGAAGCAGAATTTTCCTGTGGCCGCTGCGCTGATAATTCACTAAAAGGCACAGGGGTCACTTCCACATGCAGATCGATCCTGTCTAACAAAGGCCCCGATATTTTATTCAGGTATTTCTGAACGGCACCGGGCGGACAGGTACACTCTCTCTCCGGGTGATTATAAAATCCGCAGGGACATGGATTCATGCTTGCCATCAGCATAAAAGATGCCGGAAAATCAACCGCTACTTTGGCCCTGGAGATCGTGACCCTTCTTTCTTCCATAGGCTGGCGCATCACTTCTAATACCGTTCTTTTGAATTCGGGCAGTTCATCTAAAAATAACACACCGTTATGCGCCAGTGATATTTCACCCGGCTGCGGGTTACCACCACCACCCACTAATGCCACATCGCTGATGGTATGGTGAGGGGAGCGGAAAGGTCTTTTGGAAACCAGTGTGGAATTCTCCGGCAACTTGCCAGCTACCGAATGGATCTTGGTTGTTTCCAATGCTTCCTGCAGGGAGAGTGGAGGCAGGATAGTAGGGAGCCGTTTGGCCAGCATGGTTTTACCGGCGCCGGGAGGTCCGATCAATATCGCATTGTGCCCGCCGGCAGCTGCGATTTCCAACGCACGTTTGATATTTTCCTGTCCTTTTACGTCTGCAAAATCAAATTCAAAATCATATTGCGAGTGAAAGAATTCATCTCTTGTATTCACGACCGTCGGTTCTAATCCCTTTTCTTCTTTTTCAAAAAAAGCGATCACTTCTTTAATATGATTCACCCCATATACTTTCAGATTATTCACCATGCCGGCTTCTTTTGCATTGGCCTGGGGAACGATGAGCCCGGTGAAACCTTCTTTTCTTGCCTGTATGGCAATCGGCAAACCTCCTTTAATGGGACGGATCTCGCCGTTCAGCGCCAGTTCACCCATGATGACATAACGGGATAAGGCTTCAGAGTTTTTTAATTGTTCCGTAGCTCCCAAAATACCCAGCGCAATGGGAAGGTCGAATGCAGTTCCGCTTTTACGGATATCGGCAGGGGCCATGTTCACCACCACCTTGGTGCGTGGTACGATAAAACCATTGGTCTTAAAAGTGCTTTCGATCCGTTGCAAACTTTCTTTCACGGCATTATCGGGCAGTCCCACGATCATAGGGTCTTTTGCCGTCAATAACCAATTTACTTCTATCGTGATCGTGATCGCTTCAACGCCATACACAGCGCTGCCAAAAGTCTTTACCAGCATGGGGGCAATATATCGAAAAAAGGAGGAGGGGAAACCAGCAGTTTTTAGGGAGATTTCACACAAAAGTGCAAATGTTCGCAAGGTTTCTCGAAGCGATCGCAACGGAGCAGCGGCGAGGCGGAATTCATGGAAACCTGCCAGACGGTAGACAGGTCCGCGGTGAAAAAAATAATTGCAGCGTCTTTGTTCGTATTGCGGGCCTGTATTTATTTTAATTCCGTGATCTTTCCTTCAAACAGCAGGGATGTAAAAGGGTCTGCAGTGAGTGTGGATGGTTTTTCAGGGAAAGAAAAAGTAAAACTGCTTTCTCTTTTATTGATCATGAACTTTTGCGTTACAGCTGCCCCTGTTTTATTGATGATAGCCATATCCAGCGGAAAGCTGAATACATTTTTTTGCTTTTGTTTTACGGTCAGCGTCACTTCTTTCTTCTCACTATCATAATTCCAGTTCATTTCCAGTTGCGGATTTTCTGTGTAGGTGAGCCATTGTGTAAAGAATTGTTTCAGGTCTTTGCCCGAAACGGTTTCGAATATATTTCTGAGATCATCTGAGTCCGCAGTTTTGCCGGCATACGTGGCATAATAGGAGCGAATGGCCTGGTGAAAAACAGAATCCCCCAATTGCCGGCGCAGCATATGTAATACCCATCCGCCTTTTTGATAGCTGTAAGGATTCAGCAAGGCTAAATAATTACTGGTATCATTAATAACAGGTTTACGGCTTCTTTTTCCATAACTGATCGTCTGTTCCCTGTCTTCTTTCAGCAGGTCTGTGGCTTTATCAACACCGTATTTATTTTCCATATACAGCACGGTCATATAAGTAGCGAAACCTTCACTGAGCCATAAATGGGCAAAGCTTTTCTCTGTGGCCATATTGCCAAACCACTGATGGGCGATCTCATGGGCGAGCAGGTCCTCGGAATTCCGCTGCCCATCAATAGAATTCTCGGAATAGAAAATGGTATTGGCGTTTTCCAGTCCGCCAAAAATGGTTTTGGATTCCACGTTGGCTAATTTTTTATAACCATAAGGCCCCACGTAGTGGATGAAGAAAGGAAGGATTTCTGTGGCCAGGGCATAATCATAAAAGCCTTTGTCCCTGTCTTCCGGGTACACCCAGCTATACACAGGTATGCATCCATTAATAAAACCGGAAAGCTGCACGGCAAAATCCGCCACACCGATCACCATTACTTTGGTGGAAACGGGAACATCTTCTTTCCAGTGGGTGACCTTTTTATGACCGGGCAGGTTGGTTTCTTCGATCTGTAGCCCGTTGGCCACCACCTGGTATTGGGCGGGGGCGGTAACTATAAATTCTACCGTTGCTTTATCGGCGGGGTCATCATGACAGGGTATCCAGTTATGACCGCGATTGGGCCAGTTGTCGGCAAAGAAAGTACGCTTGCCGTATTTATTTTTAGAAATGATAAGGCCGTCGGATGGCACGCCTTTGTATTCAATGATAGCACTAACGGTATC
>CAZSGD010000052.1:0-20534 GCA_964606155.1 uncultured Chitinophaga sp.
GCCAGGTCTTTTGTCATCTTACCTTCTTCCACGGTTTCAATACAAACCGATTCCAGCGAATGACAGAAATCGATCAGCGGCTGGTTGCCATCCAGTTTGCCGCGGAAAGCTAACCCCCTCGTCCAGGCAAAAATGCTGGCAATAGGATTGGTGGAAGTGGGTTTGCCGGCCTGGTGGTCGCGATAATGCCTTGTCACCGTACCATGCGCTGCTTCCGCTTCCATGGTTTTGCCATCGGGTGTAATTAATACAGATGTCATCAGGCCCAACGAACCAAATCCCTGGGCCACCGTATCACTCTGTACGTCGCCGTCATAATTCTTACAGGCCCATACAAAATTGCCATTCCATTTCAGAGCGCTGGCCACCATATCATCGATGAGGCGGTGCTCATACACGATACCCGCTGCATCAAAAGCAGTCTTAAATTCTTTTTGATATATTTCTTCAAAAATATCTTTGAAGCGGCCATCATATTTTTTAAGGATCGTGTTCTTGGTGGAAAGATAAAGCGGCCATTTTTTGCTCAGGGCCATATTGAAACAGCTTCTTGCAAATCCTTTAATGCTTTCGTCTGTATTATACATAGACATGGCCACACCATCTCCTTTGAAGTTGAATACTTCAAAGGTTTGGGGTTCGCCACCACCTTCCGGTGTAAAAGTCATGGTGAGTTTTCCTTTTCCTTTGATAACAGTATCGGTGGCACGGTACTGGTCACCAAAAGCATGACGGCCCACAATGATCGGCGCCGTCCAGTTGGTCACTAATCTCGGTATATTGCTGATCACGATTGGCTCACGGAAAACGGTTCCATCGAGGATATTACGGATAGTGCCGTTCGGGCTCTTCCACATTTGCTTCAGGTTAAATTCTTTCACCCTGGCTTCATCCGGGGTGATAGTGGCACATTTGATACCCACGCCATATTGTTTGATCGCATTGGCAGCGTCGATGGTCACCTGGTCATCGGTTTGGTCGCGGTACTCCATTCCGAGGTCATAATATTTGATATCCACATCCAGGTAGGGGAGGATCAGTTTGTCTTTAATGAACTTCCAGATGATCCGGGTCATTTCATCGCCATCGAGTTCCACTACGGGGTTAGCAACTTTGATCTTTTGAGCCATAATGAATTGATTTTGGTTTTATTATTCAGGACATCCTGCCGTGGCAGGGTGGCAAATCTACAATATTATCAGATGTAACTGTTGGGGCCTGCCGCCCGAATCGGGAACATGAATTTACCCTTATTTTACGCAATCGGTTGATTTAGATCAAGGAAAAGTTGTAACTTTTAGTGGCACTGGTATGGATTCCTTAAAGTCATTCCGGATTTATCTTACAAAATTCACTGACCTTACCGAAAGTGAATTTAACCAGCATATTTTACCTGTTTGTAAAGTACGCCGCTTTGGAAAAAAAGAATTATTGACCAAAGAAGGCGAGATAGAGAATCATTTCAATTACATCTCCAAAGGACTGATCCGGAAATATTATAAGAAGAACTCTCACGAGATCAATACACAGATCTCACTGGAAGGTCATTTGATATTAAGCCAGGAGTCTTTTCACAGCCGTCAGCCTTCCGAATATTATGTGGAAGCAATAGAACCGAGCACGGTGGTTTCTATTACACATGATGACCTGGAAAGGGTCTATGCATCTTCGCACCGTATGGAACACCTGGCCAGGCTGCTCATTACCTATGCGATGGTGATCAAGGACAGATGGCAAATGCAACTGGTAAAAATGACGCCCAGGGAACGGTTCCTGAATTTTGTGACCAGGAACCCCGAACTGATGCAAAGAGTGCCGCAGAAATATTTAGCTTCTTACCTGAATATCAAACCAGAAACCTTCAGCCGTTTCAAACATTTGCTGCGGGCATATGCCAAAAGCAATACTTAGAAAATAGCAAATAGATAATAGATAATAGTTATTGAATACTGCCCATACTCTTACCTCACAGAAAATTCACTATATGGAAAAGTTATAGGTGCCCTGTAGCATTATTCCGGTGAGATATGCAAACTTTAGTGACTGACCTAACTTTTATCTTTTAGTTTTTAACTATTATCTAAATACTTACTACCAATACCGGAATTTTCAAATCATGGCGTACCGCATCAATGGTTTGTCCGTACAGCAGATCTTTTATGCCGCTATGCCCGTGTGCACCGATGACCAGCATATCCGCATTATTTTCCTTTACGATCCTTACGATCTCTTTGGCCCTGTCATTAAAACCGAGCACGCCATAGGCTTGAATGCCCTGTTCTTTTAAATCGGATGCATAGCGGTCCAGTCTTTGCTGGTCCTTTCTTGTTTCCATATCATCGGTCTCCTGTCCCATCAAACGGGTGGTGGCGCTTTCCACAATATGGATCAGCAGGTAATTGGTATTAACATGTCCCTGCCCGATGGCATGCGCAATTAGTCTGGGATCATTCTTACTAAAATCCAGTGCTATGGCAATGGTATTAAAAACCGGTATAGGTAAGGCATGCATAGTGCCCGGTTCCGGGTGCATGGAAATATCCTTTGGTTTTTTTCGCATTAAGGGATAGAAGATAGCAACTAATAACAAGGAAAGGAAAAAAATACCGGCAATGATGATCACGGCTTTCCAGAATATGCTGTCGGAGCTGGCAAAAAAACCGCTGGCCTGGTCCACCACCATCCGGATGTTCAGGTACACCAACACAGCGGTGATCAGGGAGGCCAGCACGATTACAAAAGGTTTGATGACATATTTGCCCATCGCTTTTTTATCGCTGGTGAAATGGATAAGCGGAATGATAGCAAAACCCAGTTGCAGACTTAAGATCACCTGGCTAAGCACCAGCAGGCTGTCGATATTATTCTCCCCGTTGATAAGGATCACGATCACGGCGGGTATCACAGCGATCAGCCTCGTCATTAATCTTCGTACCCAGGGTGGAACACGCAGGTTCAGGTAACCTTCCATCACCACCTGACCGGCAAGTGTACCGGTGATGGTGGAACTTTGGCCGGCAGCGATCAATGCTACCGCAAAAAGGGTGGGGGCCAGGTTGGAACCTAAAAAATCTCCGAGTAATTCATGGGCCACTTTTATTTCTGCCACATCAGACCGGCCCTTAAAGAAAAATGTGGAAGCGGCCAGTACCAGGATCGCTGCATTGACGAGAAAAGCCAGGTTCAACGCAATAGCGCTGTCAATGAAATTTAATTTTAATGCCCTTTTAATGCCGGCATCATCCCGTTTGATCTTCCGGGTTTGCACAAGGGCAGAATGTAAATAGAGGTTATGTGGCATCACGGTGGCGCCAATAATACCAATGGCGATATAAAGTGCCGTGTCATTGGGAATGGAGGGTACAAAGCCTTTGACTACCTCATTCATATCAGGTTTGGCCAGCACGATCTCTACCAGGAAGGATAATCCAATGATCGCCACCAGTGCAATGATAAAGGCTTCCATCTTTCGCATACCCAGCCGTTGCAGCAGCAGGAAAAGAAAAGTATCCAGTACGGTGATCAGCACCCCCCAGATCAGCGGCATGCCGGTGAGTAATTGTATACCGATGGCCATACCTAAAATTTCGGCAAGGTCGGTGGCGGCGATGGCGATCTCGGCCAGGCCATAGAGGGCATAGTTGATATATTTCGGGTAGGTCTCACGGTTAGCCTGGGCCAGGTCCCTGCCTCTTACAATGCCGAGCCGGGCCGACAAACTTTGCAGTAACAATGCCATCAGGTTGCTCATCAGCAATACCCAGATCAGTTTATACCCAAACTGGCTGCCGCCGGCAAGATCGGTGGCCCAGTTGCCCGGGTCCATATAGCCCACACTTACCAGGTAAGCAGGCCCGAAAAATGCCAATACCTTTCTCCACCCAGTTCGTTTTAAACTGGTGGTGTCCACGCTTTGGTGTACTTCGCTTAAGGAGGCATAATTATGTTTGTTGTTCATTTCTTTTCGTTCATTTATTCTTTTTCCCTTCCGGGGTTGAAACAGTCGTCCAGGCAGAAGTCACAAATATGTTCTTCGCCAGTTGCTCGCTGATATTAAATGCCGGGAACTGTCTTATTTTGATTTCCATCGAATGATCGAAGTCGAATTTTTTCTTCACTTCCAGTTTGGTGCCGATCGCAATATTTTTATGCTTCAACAATTCAAGTATTTCGGTAGACTGATCGCTGACATTGGAAACGGTAGCCTGTTTGTTCAATGGCAATTCTGTGATACAAACCTGTTTGCTGGTCTCTATCCGGCCATTGGCATCGGGAATAGGATCGCCGTGCGGGTCCATCCGGGGGAAGCCCAGGAATTCATCCAGTTTATCGATGAGCTTCTTGCTGCTCACATGCTCCAGGTCCTCAGCCACAGCATGTACTTCTTCCCAGCTGAATTTTAATTTCTCAGCTAAAAAGAACTCCCACAACCGGTGCCGCCGGATAATGCCCAGCGCCACTTTATTACCATCGCTGCTGAGGCGGAAACCACGATAGGGCTTATAGTGAAGGAGCTTTTTGGCCTTCAGTTTTTTCATCATGTCAGTCACGGAGGCGGGTTTGGTATGGAGTTCATGGGCCAGCTCATTCGTAGTCACGGTACCATTTACTTCCTGCAGGTGAAAGATCGCCTTGATATAATTCTCTTCGCTGGTCGAATAATTCAACATGACTAAAAATATTTTTAGACAAATCTAAAATATTTTAGCCGAAGCTCAAAACAAACAGTTGACGGAAAGACAGGAAACGCTTATTTTCGGATTGTTAATATTCGTATATGCCCTTGTTGCGGAAGTATTTAGTGGGGATGACAGCCCTCCTGCTGTTCACCGGCTGTTCATCCAAAAAGAAACCTTCCCTGGCCGGAGAAGAGCCAGTGGAGGTAAAAGATTTTGTGGAGTTTTTTGCGCCATTACCACTTCCTTACCAGGTTGGCGACACGGTTTTCCAGAAAAAAGACAAGGACTCCCTGCTGATCAGTTATAAAGTGCTGACACAGTTTGTACCCGATTCTGTGATCAGTAAAATATTTGGCAAGAACGTAAAACTCAAAATATACCCGCTGGGTAAAGCGGCTGCCACTGCCGACAAGACCCTGTTGCTGGTGAAAATGATCACCACCGCCAAAAAAATACTATTGGCGATCGGCTTTGATAGGAAGAACACCTTCATAGATGCGCTGACGGCCCTGCAACCCGACCAATTAGCTAATACCTCACAAACTTTGACCATCGACAAAAGA
Organism: uncultured Chitinophaga sp.; assembly: GCA_964606155.1. Taxonomy (GTDB): domain Bacteria; phylum Bacteroidota; class Bacteroidia; order Chitinophagales; family Chitinophagaceae; genus JJ008. The sequence continues at coordinate 5,243 of CAZSGD010000052.1, forward strand.
CTGGGCATCACCAAAACTGTTACCCGCAAAAACCCGGATGGCACTACCAGTGAAGGAAAAGATGTGTATGACCTGAGCCTTACCGACCGGAAATTCTCATTGGCTATGACAGATGCACTGGAGGATAAAAAAGAACTTATTAATCCCATCGACACATTTTCACGGAAAACAAAATATGCAGCGGATTATAGCAACGGGAAAATGAATCTCGTTTCGATCCGCGATGGACGAAAAGCGGATCGCATCACTTTCTTCATACACTTTGAGAAGAACAACGGGGAGTGTACGGGGGAATTGAAGGGGGAAGCCATGTTCCGCACCGCCAATACTGCAGAGTATCGTACGGCCGGTGATCCCTGTATTTTGAAATTTATTTTCTCCTCTTCTGCCGTTACCTTAAAAGAACAGGAGGGTTGCGGTTCAAGACGGGGCCTGAACTGCTCCTTCGATGGAAGTTTTGCCCGCAAGAAGAATCCAAAGCCGCCCGCCGCCAGTAAAGCCCCTAAAAAGAAGGGCTGATTTTCTCATAATCATTCAAAATCAATAGATTTTTTTCAACAGCCTGTGTATAATACGGGTTAACTACTGTTTGTAAATCATACATTTAATTATTTCAAACTATATTGCAGCTTCGTGTAAAACAGACACAGTATGAATTTTTCACAATTTTCCGTTCCGTATCCTATTGAACAACGCTATTCTAAGAAGGTCGCTTACTTCTCTATGGAGTTTGCCACCCACCAGCCACTGAAGATATACAGTGGCGGCCTGGGTTTCCTGGCCGGATCACATTTACGCAGTGCTTATGAGTTAAGACAAAACCTGATCGGGGTTGGTATTCTGTGGAAATACGGGTACTACGACCAGGAGCGTAACCAGGACCAAACCCTGGATGTGGCCTGGAATGAGAAACAATACAGTTTTTTAGAAGATACCGGGATCAAATTCCAGATCACCATTCATGAACACCCCGTTTGGGTAAAAGCTTTGTACCTGAACCCCGAAACATTTAAAACAGCTCCCTTATTCCTGTTATCGACTGATGTGCCGGAGAACGATTATGTTTCACAGACTATCACACATCGTCTTTATGATGCAAACGTAGCTACCAAAGTGGCCCAGTTCATTTTACTGGGTGTGGGTGGCGCCAAACTGGTGGATATGCTCGGTTTTAATCCGGAACTCTATCATTTGAATGAAGCACATGGTTTGTCAGCTGCTTTTTACTTATACAACAAGTTCAAGAATAATATAGAGGAGGTCAGGAAAAGACTCGTCTTCACCACACATACACCCGAAGAAGCCGGAAATGAGAAGCATGATATCTATCTCTGTCATAAAATGAGTTATTTCTGCGGCCTTACGGTTGACCAGGTCAAGAAATTGTATGGTAATGACAGCGACCAGTTCAATCACTCCTTAGCCGCCTTACGTTTTGCAAGACTGGCCAATGGAGTATCCCAGTTACACGGACATGTATCCAGGGCCATGTGGGGCAAACATGAAAAGATCTGTCCCATTATATCCATTACCAACGCACAGAACTGGAGATACTGGGCCGATAAACAATTGTATCGCTTTATGGAAGCCGGTGACGACTATGGCATTGACGACAGGAAGAAATATTTAAAGAAAAGGGCTTTTGAGATCGTGGCAGACCAAACCGGCAAGATCTTTAACCCGGATGTGTTCACGATTGTATGGGCCAGGAGATTTGCCGGGTATAAACGTGCCGGATTGATTGCTTCCGATGAAGACAGGTTTGAAAAATTATTGAACAACCCGAAATTCCCGGTACAGATCATCTGGGCAGGGAAACCTTACCCGGTCGATCATCCGGCTATCAGTGAGTTCAATCAATTGGTGCACCTGAGTAAGCGCTATAAAAATGTTTCTGTGCTGATCGGTTATGAACTGGGCCTGTCCAAACGTTTGAAACAGGCCGCCGATTGCTGGTTGAATAATCCCCGTGTACCAAGAGAAGCATCCGGCACCAGCGGGATGACCGCCGCTATGAATGGCGCTATCAATTTCTCTACCGATGATGGCTGGATACCGGAGTTCATCAATCATGGGCATAATGGCTTTGTGGTTCCCAAAGCGGACTATGAAAAAATGGCCACACATGAGCAGGACGAGTATGACCTCAACAAACTATATGACATCCTCGAAAAAGAGATACTGCCGTTATACTATAGCAATTACAATACCTGGAGACAGGTGATGAAAAATGGTATGCAGGACGTTCGCTTCCAGTTCGACAGCAACCGCATGGCACATGAATATTATGAGTTGCTGTATAAATAGTACCTGGGTTGGAGTTTGTGAATTTTGAAAAGTGAAATTGGGAAATTTTGAAATTGGACTTAACGAAGAAATTTCCCTCCCGGCATGAAACTTTATTAATTTCTCTGACTGTTATACAGATAGTTCCTTGTTACTCGATTTTTACAAATCGCAATGTTATGACGGAGAAGGAACTAAAAATCAGGACCCGCAAGTTTGCAATTTACATACTCAACTTTGTTGATGCCCTGCCAAACAGGAGAAGTGCAAATATCATTGGTAACCAACTGGGGCGAAGTGCTTCTTCTGTCGCAGCGAATTACAGGGCTGCTTGCAGAGGCAGATCACACGCAGAGTTTGTTGCCAAATTAGGTATTGTAGAAGAAGAGGCCGATGAATCAGTGTTTTGGCTGGATATCATACCCGATACAAAGAATGCCAAACAGGAACAAGTCGACCCGTTATTGAAAGAAGCAAGAGAACTAACTGCGATATTCACCGCAGCCTGCAAAACGGCCAAACAAAACAAAAGAAAGTAGCGCTCAATTTTTAGAATCTTTAAGAACTGTGGTGAGAAAAAAAGGGAAAGATCGCTCTGCAACCAATTTCCCAATTTCACTTTTCAAAATTCCAAAATCTTATTGAAATTGTTGAATAAGGTGATCAAAGGATTTTTCAGCGCCGAAACTCGTAGAAAGCTTGCGTATCACATTTTCCACGATCGCATCAGGACAAGACGCCCCACTCGTTACTAATATTTTTACAGGTCTCTTCGCTGGCAGGTAACCGTTAGTCAGTATTTCCTGTTTGGTATGAAAATTATAGTGCAGGATCTCTTTATCAGAAAGTATCTTCTCTTCATTACTGATAAAATAAGCAGGTAATTTTTCTTCACAAAGCTCCACCAGGTGAGAAGTATTGGACGAATTGTAACCGCCCACCACCATGGCCAGATCGGCATCGGTTTGCAGCATACCTGTTACGGCCATTTGATTCTCCAGGGTGGCATAACATAAGGTATCCCGGGTATCGGCAAAATGGTCTTCTATATTCGCAGGGTTATATTTCTGGGCCATCACTTGTTTCAAAAAATCAGCAATGGCCTGTGTATCGCTGGCCAGCATGGTGGTTTGATTCACCACACCGATGCGCTGCAGATCTTTCTCCACCTTAAAACCGGCTGAATATTGTCCGCTGAACTCTTTGTAAAATTCTTCAGCTGGTTTTTCTCCAAGAATATATTTCGACAGTTCTTCTGCTTCCTTCATGTCTTTTACCACTACCGAAGGGGCATTGGCAGCCGCATGCGAAAAAGTAGCCCTGGTTTCTTCATGCTTGGGTTTACCATGAATAATGATCGTGTAATCTTTTTTGGCGATCGCTTCGCTGCGGTTCCATACTTTTTCAACAAAGGGGCAGGTGGTATTGTATTTTTCTGTTTGAATGCCAATATCATTCAGTTGTTGTTCAATCTCCAGGGTGGTGCCAAAAGCCGGGATGATCACCACATCATGGGCGGTGAGCTGATCAAATGAAATCAGCTGTTGGCCATAAGTATCCTGTAAAAAAATGATTCCATGCGATTGAAGATCGGCATTTACCTGCGGGTTATGGATCATCTCGCTGAGCAGGAAGATCCTTTTGCCGGGATTTTCTTCCACCGTCCTGAATGCAATTTCGATCGCATTTTCCACTCCATAACAAAAGCCAAAATGCCTGGCAAGATATACCTGCAACGGCCCGAGGTCCAGCCGGGTGGGTGTAAAGTCCTTCTTCATCTTGTCCATCTCCTTCCGTTTTTTCTTTACGGCGGTAATCAGCGGACTGCGATAAATGATCGGAACATCGAAGCTCTTCATCCTGCAAAGATACGAAGACCGGGAAGGACAGGTGTTCACCGGTTTCCATTCTATAACCTCCTTTTCAAACTCTTTATTTTGATCCCACACATCCAAATTCTTCGGTATCTTCCGGCAAAGTTCCTCCATGAACCGAAGCAGGATCGTTGATTGGGCGCATACCTCAAATATCTATGAAGTAAATATTCGGCAGTACACACCCGAAGGCACATTGAATGCATTTGCACAATATTTACCCGCTTTAAAAGAAATGGGCGTGCATACACTCTGGTTTATGCCGCTTACCCCTATTGCAATGAAGAACAGGAAAGGTACCCTGGGTAGCTATTATGCCTGTTCCGATTATACCTCTGTCGATCCTGAGTTCGGCACCCTTGATGATTTTAAGAGACTGGTGAAGGATGCCCACCAAATGGGTTTCAGGGTCATCATCGATTGGGTGGCCAATCATACCGGCTGGGACCATGTGTGGACTACATCGAATCCTGATTTCTTTGAAAGAGATGAAGTCACTAACGATTTTAAGATCGCTTCAGGCATGGACGATATCATTGAACTGGATTTTACCAATCCCTCATTACGGTTAGCCATGATCGATGCCATGAAATTTTGGATCACTGAATGTGATATCGACGGCTTTCGCTGTGACCTGGCTTTTTGGGTGGAGCTGGATTTCTGGAAAGAAGCCAGGCCGGTGTTAGATGCTGTGAAGCCTCTTTTCTGGTTAGGCGAATATGATGAGCTGGATAAACCGGAGTACGGCGAAGTGTTTGATGCCAGTTATTCATGGACATGGATGCACAAAACGGAGGAGTTTTATAAAAAAGGGCTTTCACTTGAAAGCCTGCTGACCGTGCTTAAACGATATGATGATCTGGGCGATAGTACCATGCGTGCATGGTTTACCAGCAACCATGACGAGAACAGCTGGAACGGCAGCGAATATGAAAAGTATGGTGACATGGCCCGGGCATTAGCGGTTTTCAGTGCCACCTGGAATGGTGTGCCGTTGCTGTATTCAGGCCAAGAGCTGCCGAATAAAAAAAGGCTGGAGTTTTTTGAAAAAGATGTTATCGATTGGAATGGTACCAACGAATTGGCGTCTTTTTATAAAACTTTACTCGACCTGCATACAGATCATCCGGCTTTGCGGGGCGGTGATCCGGGGGTACAAACTTTTACAATAAAAACAGACCAGCCACAGCATGTTTTTGCTTACCTGCGCCGTAGAAATGAACGGGAAGTATTGGTTTTATTAAATCTTTCACCGGAGCATGATCTCCGGGTGGAAATACGGGATAGCCAGATCGGCAGTAAATACACCGAAGTCTTCCACCATGAGACCAAAGATTTTACTACCACCAGGAATGTGGTCATGAAAGCATGGGATTACCTGGTATATGCAAAATAAAAGCCCTGCGATCGCAGGGCCTTTACTATAATTAGCTGATGAATTAATCCAAATTCAGCGGGTAACGATAAACACCATCTGCGTCGGGATAAATCCCTTCCACGTACACACTTTCACCACGAAGACCGGAAAGCGCTTTACCTAATGCTTCAATGTTGTTTACGTCAAGACCATTGATGCTGGTAATGATAAAACCATCTTCCATGCGGGTGCGGCTGATGGGGCCCCCGGCACGTATCTTCTTTACGATCACACCACCTTCCAAATTGTATTGGGCGGCTTTTTTCTTGTCGAGTGTTTCCAGCTCAGCTCCAAAAATGGCATCAAGATTTGCTGCAGTCGCTATATCCAGTTGTCCTGCGGTTTCTTTCAGCACCACAGAGGTATTGTATTCTTTTCCGCCCCTGAAATAGGTAACTGCCAGCTTATCACCGGGTTTAAAAACGGCTACCTGTGCACTCATCTCAGCACCGGAACTTACAGGGCTGCCATTTACTTTTGTGATAACATCACCTTTTTTAATACCGGCTTTGGACGCAGCACCATCATTGGGCACCGCTGAAACATATACACCCTGCGCATCCGGCACACTTTCTTTTACCAGCCTTTCGTTTTCATTTTCATTAGAAGGATAGCTGATGCCGAGGAAACCTCTTTTTACATCACCGAATTCGATGAGATCGCTCACGATCTTTTTCACCAGGTTCACCGGGATGGCAAAAGAATAACCTGCATACGTTCCGGTAGGAGCATAAATAGCAGAGTTGATGCCCACCAACTGACCATCGGTGCTGATAAGGGCGCCACCACTATTACCCTGGTTTACGGCAGCGTCTGTTTGAATAAAGGATTCGATCGGTGTATTGCTCTGACGGCTGTTGATACCGATATTTCTTCCTTTGGCACTTACGATACCGGCTGTAACCGTTGTTTCTAATGTCAGCGGGTAGCCGATTGCCAGCACCCACTGGCCCAGTTTCACATTATCGGAATTGCCATAAAGCAGGAAAGGAAATCCTTTACCATCTATTTTCAGCACAGCCAGGTCACTGCTGGGGTCACGGCCGATCACACGGGCCTTGTATGTTTTCTTGTTATTGAGGGTAACGGTAATTTCATCCGCCACACCCTCGCCGCCATCTGATACCACGTGATTGTTGGTAATGATATACCCGTCATCGCTGATGATCACCCCACTGCCGGAGGCCCGTTGCTCGGGTTGTATCTGGGGCCCAAAATTCTGGTTGAAGAACTGGTCAAAAAGATCTTCTATCCCCCCGTTTCTGTTACGGGGTAATCCATTACTTATTTTTTTTGCCGGGATCTTTGTTTTGATATGCACTACCGCAGGTACGGCCGCGCTGGCCGCTTTTGTAAAATCTATAGGCTCACCCACGCCTGCCACGTTATCAAAAAAACCAGCGTAGTTGGCCGGGGTCTTGCCTTCACCCACCTGCACATAGGCAGGGGTTTTCTTATCCACCAGTTTACCATACACCCACACACTACCCACCGCCGACACCGCACTGATGGCCATTACCAATAAAATCTGTTTAAGTTTCATAGCGCTTTCTATTTTTAAAACAGGTTAATAATTTTCAGCACACTTTCTCAAATCACATGCCTTTGACGTACAAAATAACAAACTGTCAGTCCGGTTTGTCGTACCGTATATTCAGTTTAACAATTAGTTTACTAAATCCTTCGTACTTCATGACAAAATTAATACGAATTGCCGTGACAAGGAATAGCAGAATAACTACAAGGTAGTGAGGAATTGCATCGTATCCACACCGTCTGCATAATCAGTCAGTGCAGGGCTTTGAGCCAGCCCTAAAGGCAGGTGCCCGGATCCGGTAATGCACTGAATTTCATCAGATTTATTGAGATTTTGCTCCAGGGTTGGCAAGTCATCATAGTATTCATAATGGAGCTGGCTGATGGGAGAAAAAAAGGATGGGTTTTCCACCAGCAGGATGGACCCGTTGGTCATATACTCCACCTTATTCAGCAGGTGGATGGCCAGGTTATAGTCGTAGTTGTTCTTGTATTTATGATGGTCAGCCAGGTAGTTATATTTTTTAAATGCTGCCAGCAGGGGCACGAAGTCAAAGTGGCGGGGAACAAAGATCTTTGTCACATTACGGCAGCCAAGCCCAAAGTAGGTATATACATCATCTGCCAGCTTTTCCAGGTCTTCATATTTTTCCCGGCCGGAAAGAATAGCAACAGAAGTCCTGTTCTTCCGGATGATATGTGGATATTTCCCAAAGTAATATTCAAAATACCTGGATGAATTATTGCTGCCGGTGGCAATATAGGCATCGCAACCGTTCAGCCTCTCTGCCAATACAGTCCTGTCTGTTGCGCCCCATTCAGCTATTCTGGAGATAAGGTGTTCGATCAGTACTTTGTCTTTGGAAGAAGGTTTGATCATCGCCTTATGCCCGCTCATAAATACGCAAAGCCAGTCGTGAAAGCCCACCAGCGGGATATTGCCTGCCATTACAACCCCGATTGTACGGGGCTTCGCAGGACCGTCGTCAATGGAATATTTCGATAACCATTGCTCCAGCATGGAAGGTTGCAGGAATGACCGGGCGATAGTGGTAGTGGAAAGTTCAACAAACCCGGGTATGAACCAGCCATTTTCCAGGCCAGCCCTTTCTTTGGCTTCATTCCATTGAGAGGCATCGGATAAAATATATTCGCCCAGCCTTTTTAATAAATCAACCCGATATTGTAAATTCATTCCTGATAATTAAATTTGTTGCAAAAGTAACCCTCAACCCGTTAATTATAATTTTATGGCAATCAAGATAACAGAAGAATGTATCAACTGCGGCGCCTGCGAGCCCGAATGTCCTAATAATGCAATTTATGAAGGAGGGGTGGAATGGGCTGTCGCGGACGGCACTACTGTAAAAGGCTCCTTCACTTTGTTGGATGGTTCAGTGGTGGATGCTGAACAAAAGAATGCACCTGTAGCAACGGATATCTACTATATTACCCCTAATAAATGCACAGAATGCCAGGGTTTTCATGAAGAGCCCCAATGTGCTGCGGTATGCCCGGTAGATTGTTGTGTGCCCGATGAAATGTACCAGGAAACGGTGGAACAATTACTCGCTAAAAAAGACAAACTGCATATCTGAACTTTGCAGATGCTGTGCATAAGTTCAAGATGAAAAAATTGATTTCAGCTCGTTTTTTAAGTAACTTAGTAATATATCTCACAAATCAAGGCAGTAAAAGCTGCTGAATGAGTGGCGGGTGATATGTCCCGTCGTAAAAAGGTGAAGGAGAAACGGCCTTCACCTTTCTTGCTTATTGGCCGTAACTTTAGCGAAGGCCGCCCATCCATTATTTTTTAACTGTTGCAGGCCGGCCAAAACGGGTTTATTTTCCCGGCAGATTCTTATTATTTGTTAATTGGCCTTTATATATAGTGTTCATCTTTGCGCATCTTGATTTTTTCTGCAATATTTGCAGTGCATAACCCACTATAAAACCAATGAAGAAAAACATAGCCCTCGTAACAGGTGGTTTTTCAGGCGAGGCAGTAATATCCTATAAAAGCGCTGTTACCATCGATAATAACCTCGACAGGGACCATTTCAACGTTTTCCGGATCGATATCAATAAAGAAGGCTGGTTTTATGACCCGGGCAATGGCCGTTTGGGTGAAGTAAACAAAAATGATTTTACCATTACAGCTGACGGCCAAAAGATCAGATTCGATGCAGTGTTTATCGGCATGCACGGTACGCCGGGGGAGGATGGAAAACTGCAGGGCTACTTTGATACACTGGGTATTCCTTACACGGGCTGCGATGCCGCCACTTCTGCCATTACCTTCAATAAAAGATACGCCACGGCGGTTGCGGGTGCGGGTGGCATACCTGTTGCAAAGTCCGTATTACTGATCAGGAATAATTTTACCAGCCCGGACGAGATAGTGGACCAGTTGAAATTCCCTGTTTTTGTGAAACCTAATAACGGGGGGTCCAGCATCGGCATGTCAAAAGTCAATAAAGCCACTGATGAGCTGGGTGTTGCTATTGAAAAAGCATTTAAAGAAGATGACCAGGTGCTGGTGGAAGAGATGATCAGGGGAAGGGAATTTACAGTAGGTGTGTTCAAATCAAAAGGAAATATCATTGTATTGCCGCTTACGGAAGTAAGGGCGCATGATGATAAGGCCTTCTTTGATTTTGAGGCGAAATACCAGGGAAAATCAACTGAGACAACACCGGCAGTAGTAGATGAAAATATCGCTAATAAAATAAGAGAAGCGGCAAGGAGGGTATACACCGTGTTTAACTGCAGGGGAGTGGTGAGGATCGATTTTATTTATAATGAAGAAGCCGGTCATCCCTTTATGCTGGAAGTAAACACTATTCCCGGGCAGAGCGAGGCGAGTATTGTACCCCAGCAAGTGAAAGCGATGGGATGGAGCCTGAGGGAATTTTATACTAAATTGGTACAGGAATGTTTTAACGGTTAAACGTATTTGCAGTAATAATGAAATTTATCACCCATCGCCCTTTATGGCTGAATATACTGACAGGTATCCTGCTGGCCATAGGCATTTTTGCTTTATTTCTTTTGTCGCTCAACTGGATCACCCATCATGGCCGGGCATCTAATGTTCCTGCTGTGGCCGGTAAGAATTATGAAGAAGCCGCAACCATCCTGGAAAAAGCAGGCTTCGACGTGGAGATCATGGATTCAGTATATGTGGATACGCTAAAACCGATGGCAGTGATCAAACAATTCCCGGATGCAGATGAAGTGGTTAAATCGAACCGCACGGTTTACCTGATCATCAACCGCTCAGAGCCACCGGTCATTGAAATGCCCAATCTTATTGGTTTCAGTTTTCGGAATGCAGAAATGGTACTGAAGAATATGGATCTGAAACTCGGGGATACCACTTTCAAACCGGATTTTGCCAAGAATGCTGTACTGGAACAAACTTATAAAGGGAGGGCCATTGCTCCGGGCACTAAGATCAGAAAAGGCAGCATCATATCATTAGTTTTGGGAGATGGAGTAGGTAACCTGGAGTTTGTGGTACCGGATATTACGGGGATGAGTTTTTGCGAAGCAAAGCAGATGCTGGAAGATCATGGTGTTATTATTGGAGCAGTGGTGGCCAACCCGGATGTTTCTGACACCTGCAGTGCCTGGATATACCGGCAAAATCCTGAACGTTTTGGCCCTGAGAAAAGAATACAGCGTATTCGGTCAGGTCAGACCATGGATGTGTGGTTGCAAAGTGAAAAACCGGTGAAGGACACAACAAAAACAACAGTAAATTTGCCCGATAATAATTAAGCTATGCAGACGATCACCGTTGAAGAACTGAAACGCCGGATAGACGCCGGGGAAAAACTGAACATCGTGGATGTAAGAGAACCACATGAGCATGCTGAATTTAATATAGGCGGGCAACTGATACCCCTGGGCAGGGTGCAGGGTATGCAGATCGATGAGATTGAAGATCTCAAAGAGCAGGAGCTGATCATCTATTGCCGCAGCGGCAACCGCAGCGGACAAGCCTGTATGTTTCTCGATATGTTAGGATTCAAGAACACCAAAAACCTGGTAGGAGGTATGCTGGCCTGGCAGGAGAAGAATAAATAAAACCAGAGAGTCCGGAAGAAATAGTACTAAAATCAAAAAGTCCGGGAGAGGGAAGGAGTTTCGAATGCCTCCAGCCTTCTTTCGGACTTTCTGATGTTACTGACTTTCCGGGTTTTCTAACTACAAACTAATATTCAATCCCAGCATAAAATTCACACCCGCCATCGGGAAATAATAATTCTCTGTTGTTAAAGCCCCTCCATATATATAACTGAATGTATAACCATTCGGCTCATATTTTGCATTAAGCAGATTGTTGACCTGCCCGATAATAGTGATCTCTTTCGGGCATTTTCTTTTGATCGTATAGTGGATGCGCAGGTCCTGTGTATAAAATGCATCCAGCTTTCTGCTCCCGTTCTGTGTATTGTCGAGATATTGTTTGCCCACATATTTGCTGAGCAATGCCAGCTCAAGGTCTTTTACGGGTAAAAAACTGATCGTGGCAGCACTCACCACGGCAGGAGAGAAAGCAATATCAGTTTCTTTGTATTGGTTCAGTTTTTGCCCGCCATTATCATAGTCATCGATGTACTCGTTAAAATTGTTCACCTTATTTTGGCTGAAAGAAATACTGCCGGATACATCCATCCACGACCTGATCTTTGTCCTCCCCTGTAATTCTATACCGGCCCGGTGGCTTTTAGGGATATTGGTGCGGGTATAAGCCCCCACATCGTTTATTTTGCCTGTTAATACCAGCTGGTTTTTATAGCGCATGTAATAGAGTGTCGCTCCCCAGGAATATTTTTGGGTGGCTTGTTCAACTCCTGCTTCGATATCATGCAGACGCTCCGGTTTCGGTTGTTGTGAAAGCCCCGCTTCAAAATCATCGCGGTTGGGTTCTTTATTGGCGATGCTGTAAGAGATATAACCTTTCCATGCATTTTTGTTGTAGCTGATACCGGCTTTAGGATTGAAGAAATGGAAACTGTTGCGGGTGATCAATGCCGGGTTATCCCGGAAACCATTGATATGATGTTGTACATGCCTGTACTGAAGATCATAAAATAGATACCAGCTCCTGGCAAACTCCGTTTGTTCTTTCAGGTAAATATTAAAATCGGTTTTAAGGGCATCCAGGTTATACCAGGTATCTATACCGGTGAGCCCGTTGGAAGCCCATAACACTTTACCATAGTGGTCGCCATCATAACGCGTATATCCGCCTCCCAGTGTGGCCTGCGTTCTGTTGTCCTTATATTGGAAGGAGAAGATATTCCCGTAGAAATAATTGTCAAGCCACAATTGCCGGATAAAATCCGATGTAAAAGTTGTGTCAGGTCCGTTTACCGGGTAAGGAAGATGATACTTTGCGTAATCTTCCTCTGCTTTGTATTGTTCGTAATAACCTTTACCGCGGGTGAGGAAAAGGGCGGTATTGAAATGAATACGCTGACTGATTTTCTGATTAAAGAATAGCTGGTAATGTGTTTGTGTGTAGTTATCTACTTCATTATGGTAGGGCTCACCGGGTTTTTCTGTACCGGCATAGTTCACCCTTCTGTTACCGGCTTCCAGGTCCGCTTCGGAAACACCATTCCAGGCCTGGTAGGTTTTTTCTTTGCCTGTAAATATATTCAGGCGTACTGATGTTTTTTCGTTGGTATAGGCCTGTGAGAAATAAAGTGACCGGAGGTTGCTGGTGGCACGGTCAATATAACCATCACTGCTGATGCGGGAGAACCGTACATCCGTGGTAAAGCCGTTTCGTAAACCCGTGCCTGCCTTGATAGTATTCTTCCAGGTGTTAAAAGAACCGAAGCTGTTATTGATTTCAGCATAAGCATCTTTGATCACCTCATTGGTGCTGAAATTAATGCTGCCGCCAAATGCGCCTGCCCCGTTGGAGGAAGTACCCACCCCACGTTGTATTTGTATACTGCCGGTGGAGGAGGAAAAGTCAGGAAGGTCCACAAAAAAAGTGCCCTGGCTTTCGGCATCGTTGTAAGGAATACCATTCAGTGTCACATTGATGCGGGTGGCATCGGTTCCCCGGATGCGAATTCCAGTGTATCCCACACCGTTACCTGCATCCGAATTCACCACCACGGAGGGGGTCTGGTTGAGCAGGAAGGGAATATCCTGCCCGAGGTTGTTTTTGGCGATTTGCTGCCGGGAAAGATTGGTCTTGGTGAAAGGTGAATTTTCACCGGCCCGGATGGCCCGGACTTCTACCGGCGACAGCACATAAAAGCTGTCTTTTACTTCTTTTTGCTGAGCAAAGATGGTGCAGGTTGTTACAAGGGAACAACCGAGCATAAACATCCTCTTCATTTTTTAAGTTTTGTGCCCGCCGGAGGCGGACGGTTAAAAAATAAGAGGGAATGCTGTTGAGAAAGGATCTAATCAAACTACCTTCCCTTCGCAGGCATTACCCTGACCAGGTTCTACGGGTATGATCTCAGAATGAACCGCCTGGCCGTACTGCCAGCGGGACAAACACCCCGGGAAACCTGCCCCGCCAATGGCGGGACACTGAAAATGAGCGATTAAGAACTGGCCTGTCTGTATCCAGGCAATCGCAAAGGTAAGGGATAAATTATTTTTCCTCTGCTGTAACATTTCTACGCCGTTCTTCGTACCACTCCTAAACCATAGTTTATGAAGAAGTTATTTCTCTCTTTTTTATTCATAGCGGTCCTTGGTCTTGCATCCATGGCCCAAAAAACACTGAATGATGCCAATGCCCAAAAAAGAAATGTAAGCAGTTTTCATGGCATTGAAGTATCCACAGGCATCAAACTGGTATTGACCAAAGGAAATACGGAAGAAGTGGCCGTAAGTGCTGCCAAAGAAGAACACCGGGATAAGATCGTGACGGAAGTGGTGAATGGCATACTCAAGATCCATTACGATACAAAACTGGGATCGATCAATAAAAAGAATGAAACTAAAGACCTGCGTGCTTATGTTTCATACAAAGAGATCGATAAATTACAGGTGAACACCGGAGCTGAAGTGGATATTGACGGTGTTTTGCAGGCCAGCTCCCTGGAATTGAAAGCCAATACCGGTGGCGAAGTGGATGGTGAAGTGAATGTTACTTCTTTGAAAGTGGACCAGAACACAGGTGCAAAGATCACTTTATCCGGCAGGGCCGATAACCTGGAGATCGATGGGGATACAGGCGCCAAATTTAAAGGAGAAGATATGAAGACTTCCACCTGCAACATTACCGTTAGTACAGGTGCTATTGTTTCTGTACAGGCAGAAAAAGAATTACAGGTAAGGGCCAATACAGGCGGAGTGGTGAAGTATAAAGGCAATGCATCTGTTCGTGAAATCAAGACCAGTACCGGCGGAACGGTATCCAGAATATAAGTTATTGAATCTATAAAATCTTAGTATGAAAAAGTTAGTATTGTTTGCCACAGGGCTTTTATTGACAGCGGTTGTTTTTGCCCAAAAAGTAAATGACCCCAATGCCGAAGTAAGGGAAGCGAAGAATTTCCATGGCATTCATTTATCCCATGCCTTTGATGTGTATCTCACGCAAAGCAATGAAGAAGCTGTGGCGGTGAGTGCCGCAACAGATAAAGATAAAGAAAGGATCAAAGTAGAAGTGAAGAACGGCATCCTCTATGTGGGTTGGGATAATAAAGGTTTGAAATGGGGGAGTGGTAATAAAAAATTGAAGGCCTATATTTCTTTTAAGAATATTGATAAACTAACGGTTAGTGGCGCCTGTGATGTGAAGATCACCGGTACATTAAAAGCGGATGAACTGAAAGTGGACCTGAGTGGGGCCAGTGATCTGAAAGAGGGGACGCTGGATGTAAATAAACTGAGCCTTGACCTGAGTGGTGCATCCGATATGCGGATCAAGGGAAGGGCTGCTCAGTTATCTATAGAGGCCAGCGGCGCCAGCAGTTTTAAGGGTTATGATCTTGAAACAGAAAGTTGTGATGCCAGGGCTTCGGGTGCCAGTGATATCAAGATCAAGGTGAACAAGGAATTAACGGCCGAAGCCAGTGGGGCCAGTGATATCCATTATATAGGAAGTGGTGTGATCAGGGATATCAAGAGCAGTGGTTCCAGCAGCGTATCCAAAGGATAGTCGAACACAAAGGGTATAGTCGTGAAA
>CAZSGD010000053.1:0-20505 GCA_964606155.1 uncultured Chitinophaga sp.
GAAGAACGGAGGAACGATAGAATGATCTTTTGACACAATCTTATTTTCGTTTATACAGGTTGAGCGTTACAAAACCGGCAAAAAAAGGTCTTTCACTTAACGTGTAAAAACCGCTGTTATCGTTTCGGAAGCAGATGGCTTCACCCTGTGGTTCCAGCACATAACCCAACGTTACAGGTACCCGTTGCAGAGCTGCTGCAATGGACTCTCCCGTATTTCTTTTCCAGTAGTACACATTTGTATAGGTCTTCACCAGTATCTCTGTTCCGTCTGGTGATATAGCCGCACTGCACACGCCGGTGATGGTCATGGTTCCGGCTGCGGTGGCAGTAATAGTGCTGCTGGTGCTTTGCGGGTATGCCAACTTGAATATTTTGGAGGTACTGTCTCTCTTGCTAAGGAGATAGATATCTTTTGTGGCATTATCCACGATGATGGCTTCGCAGTCGTGTGCCTGATCAGGGTATTTGAAACTGATCTCGTCCCAGGCAAAAACAGTATCCGTGCCGGCATCAGGCTCTTTGAAACGATAGATGCCATAGTCGGGATAAGTGGCAGTGTTATCTCCTGTCTCAGCAATATAGAGATAGTTGTCTCCTGCAGCGGGGCCTGCAGCTAAAACAATATCTTCCCAGTCCCTGTTCACCGCGCCTTTAATATGGATCTTTTTTTGCACGGCGCCGGCGTACGAAAGAAGGGTCAGTTCCGGGGGATTGCCGCTGTCTTCCTGTACCCAAATAAAGCCTGGATTTTTCTTACTGTCGGAAATGCCGGATGCTTCATCGATCAGACCGGGTGTAATAGCCGTGGTATCCGGTGTCATTTCAAAGGGCAGGCCGGTGCCGGGTTGCTCTGTTTCCTTCTGGCAATCCAGGAAAAACAGGCTGGCCACAGTTATGAATACCGCTGTCTTCATGAACTTTTTGATCGATAAGATGATAGTTAGAGGCATTTTTAAAGGGCGGAGTTGCTTTGTACAGAATCCATAAAAATAAATAAAAGCCGGCGGAGCTACCAGTTTTTTAATCAAAAGGTTGGGGCCACAACGAAAAAAAAGGATTATCACAAAACCGCAACGAACCGGCGGCGCTGCGATCGTAGCTCCTTTGCGCCCGCTACGTGAAATGTTTTTATGGCTGTTTGTATTCCTGTATTTTTTTACTGTCAGGTTCCGGTAGTGCATCAGTTTGAATGCAATACAAGGCTTAAAAAGAATAATTTTCTGTGTCTCAGTGTATCAGTGGCTATATATTTTGATACTTAAACACTGAAACTGATGCACTACCCAGGTTCCAAAGAAACATAAGAAGCGAATTCCCTATTTTCACCTTTTATAGTTTGTTATGCGCAGGATCAAACCCGATGTGGATATTATCAAAGACATTCTGGAAGCAGTGCTGGCCGCACAGCCCGAATCTACATTTATAAAAAGTCTCCACCACCAATACCAGGAAAGGGGAGGGCTCAGCAAAAAACAATTACAGGGGCTGCATGGTAAAGCATCGAAACTAAAAAGCATCCCCCTCAGTAAACTGGCCACCCTGGAAGCGATCATCCTGAAAAAACCCACCAAACAACGTTCAGACCTGCCCACCACTTCGCCATTATATGAAAAAGACGAGGGATCAGGGGCCATTATCCAGGCTATCCTGGAAAAATACCCGGAGCATAAACGGGTGTTATTCCTGAAAGCAAAATATGACAATAATGAAGTGCTGTCGGCAACAGAGAAAGCGGAGCTGCAAAAATTTGCAAGGATACTGAAATAAAAGGCCATCTCAAAGTATGTCACACGGAGCCTGGCGAAACCTGGCATACTTTGAGACAGCCTCGTATTTTCATGGCTTATTTTATTTAGATGTCACATCTTTATTGCTGATGTCGATCTTAACGATGAGACGGCCCTGGGGCAATTCTGACGCAGAATAGTAAAGCCCCAGCGACCCGCTGTTATTTTTATGCAGGGCAAATAATTCTTTTACATTACAGGCCATCAGGGCATCGGGTTTAGAGGCATCCCCGTAATTCCATGTCTTTACCGCAGTATTCTTCTCATTCTTCACCACGATCGTACGGGCTTTGCCGGCCCGGCCACAATGATGATACCTCACTGTCAGCTGGCTGCTCAGTGCTGAAGGGGCCAGGGTGATGCTTTGTACATCGCTCATTTTGCTGCCATATTGTTGCACCACCAGTTTGTTATTCAGGTAAACCTCGTAGCCTTCACCACCGGGTTTGGAAGGGGCAGAGAAAGAGAACAAGGCTGTGCAAACCAATACACAGGCGACTGACTTAATGATTGTTGCTTTCATGGTCTTTTATTTTTTGGTTGATAATATCTTGCAGTTGCTGACTGCTTTTACAACACAAATATTGGTTGCCGGACAGGCCCTTAAAAATTCCTTTGACGACCGGGGGTTTGGGCTTGATGTAACGCAGAAAATCAGATAACAGATACAGATAATAGATAAAAGATAATAGATAATAGTTGGCCGCCTAAAGCAGGCAATTGCTTCTTATACTTTGCGCCTCCTTTCTGTACGTGGTGTTCCTGTGTTTGTAGCTATTGAAACATGGAGTAGTTTATAGCCTGCCTGCCGGTAGGCAGGTTTGTGGTTTGTAGTTGGGTCGCATAAAGCAGGTACATTCTTTGTGCTCTCTGTGTAAAATCTTTGTGCACTCTGTGGTAAATTGTATTGAATCGACCTCTCTGCGTAACCTCCCTGTCCTCCCGTTCCCTGCCTTCCGGCAGGCAGGTCCGCGGTGATACCCGTAACTCATAACAATTCGCTAACTTGTTATTCATGCGCCCGTATTTTTTTATCCTGATGGTTGTATTCCCGGTCTGTATCGTTGCTCAAACAAGTAATAAAATGAAAACAGAGCTCGACTCATTATTCAGCAGCTATTTCAATGAGAAAGAACCGGGTGGTGCCGTGCTGGTAGTAAAAGATAACAGGGTCATTTATCAAAATGCATTTGGTGTGGCGGATATTCATACAAAGGAACCGATCAGCACCCAAACCTTATTCAATACCGGTTCCATCAGCAAAACCTTTGTGGCTTATGGAATATTAAAACTGGAGGAGGGGAAACTGTCACTGGACGATGATCTGCTGAAATATTTTCCCGACTTTAAGAATAAGGATATCGCCCGAAAAGTGAAGCTGTATCACCTGCTCACGCATACTTCGGGCATACCTGATTTGAGGAAAGTAGGTGAAGAAAAGGAATTTTATTTAACGGCTAAGGATGAGGAGAATTTTGCACCCCTGAAACAAACGGATACCCTGTTATTTGAGCCGGGAACAAAATATAAATACTCCAACCCGGCTTTCAATGGCCTTGCCTTGATCATTGAGAAAGTAACCGGGGATAAATGGCAGCGGTATATCCGGGATAATATTTTTCAGCCGGCAGGGATGACAACATCTACGATCACCGATGGCCCGCATCCGGCAAACGGTGTTTCACATGCATATATAAAGAACAGGAACGGTGAATTCGAAGAATTAGACTATGGCGAAGAGCCCACTTTTGCGGCTGCGGGTAACGGAGGCGTATGGAGCAGTGTGGAGGAACTTTGGAAATACGAACAGGCGATCCAAAAAGCTGTTTTCTTAAAGATGCCGGATATCCAAAGATCAAGAACATCTTACCTCTTTCCCGGATGGAAAGATGAACTGCCTCAAAGGCTCGGCCTGAGCTGGTTTTTGACCAGCGAAATGGGGCAGACCATGATCGGACATACAGGGTCGCAGGGAGGGTTTATCAGCGATTACTGCTGACTGCCGGAACAAGGGATCTTCTACGTTTTACTTTGCAATTTTCCCCAACCGATCAAAGAGATCCGGGCGAAGCTATTTACGATTCTTTTTATCCAGCAATAACCGAAAGTGGTGATTTTTGTAAATCATTGTATAACAGTACGGTATAAGCGATATTTAGTAGGTTTACCTGCCTCGCCATCTCTTTGATAAAAAATAAAACTAACTTGTATGGCGGGGCTTATTAAGGCAACTTTTGGTCTTAATAAACCGATTAAGCCAGTGAAAGAACACATCGATTTGTTATCAGCAGAGGAACTTACCTATCACGTGGAGGGTTGTGCCCGAAACAAAAGAGAGAGCCAGCGTGTGCTGTACACCTCTTTCTATGGGTATGCTATGGCTATCTGTGACCGCTACACCAGCAAGCAGGATGATGCACTCGAGATCCTGAACGACGGATTCCTGAAGGTCTTCAGGGAGATACACCACTACCAACCAGCTTATGCAGATGTGATCAGCTCCTTCAAGGGATGGCTGAGAAAAATAATGGTCTATACAGCCATTGATCATTTCCGCAAAAATCAAAAACACCAGGTGGTCACGCAATTGGACAACGTGGTGTACCAGGTGGCCACCGTAAGTGAGGATGCTATTGATAAATTATCCTACGAGGAGATCATCCGGGCTGTGCAGGAATTATCGCCCGGATACAGAACAGTGTTCAACCTTTTTATCATTGAGGGATTGAGTCATGAGGAGATATCACAACACCTGGGAATTTCCACAGGTACCTCCAAGTCTAATTTATCAAAGGCAAGGAGGCAGTTACAAAAGATCTTATTTAAACAAAACGAAATAGAAGTCGCCAAAAATGCAGTCTGATAAGTTTGATAAGAAGATCAGGGAAGCAGCCGAACATCACCATCCCTCCTACAACGAGAAGGCGTGGGATAACATGGAAAAGCTGCTGGATAAACACCTTCCCCAAAAGGAGGAGCGGAAGAGGCGTTTCCTTTTCATATTGCTGTTCTTACTACTACTAGGGGGCAGCGGCGCCTGGTTAATGCTGTCCAAACCATGGAAAGACAAAGAACCGGTGGCAGCGAATCAAACATTGCCTGCAGGTAACGATAGCCGTAAGGACCAGCAGCGAAAAGGGACAGGCTCTTCAGACGGAATTACCCCAACTGCAACGAATGCTGATAAAGCATCGGGGGAAAACAATACCCATACGGATAATGTTACCCCTCTCAATATCCCGGCAAAAACGACTCCTGTAACACCGGTGAATAAAGCAACATCCGATAACCAGGATAAAAAACCTGTTGCTGACCAGCAAAACAGAAGTTCGGAAAAAAATGTTCAGGCGGGTGATTTTAATGCCAGTTCTGTAGCGGGAGCAAAAGGAAAGAGGAACAGGAGAACGGAGGAACAGAAGAACAATAGAACGGAGGAACAGGTGAACAGAAGAACGGATGAACAGAAGAACAATAGAACAAATGAACAGACGAACAAGGAACCGAAGAAGGAGGAATTGGTGAAGGAAGAACACAAGAACATTGGAACAGACGAACAGAAGAACAATAGAACAGAGGAACAGGTGAACAGAAGAACAGAGGAACAGGTGAACAATAGAACGGAGGAACAGAAGAACAATAGAACAGATGAACAGGTGAACAAGGAGCCAAAGAAGGAGGACCTGGCGGCGGGTAAAAAGGAAGAGACAAACAAGAAGAAAGAAACATCTAAGAAACCAAACTCTTTATTTTTTAGTGTTAGCACCGGACCTGATATTAGTTTTGTGGGAACAGGAAATTCAAGCAAACTGAAAATAGTGACCGGGCTGGGCCTGGGCTATACCATCCGGGACAGGTTCACCATCCGCACCGGTTTTTATTCTGCCCGTAAAATCTATTCCGCCAAACCATCTGACTACAAAGCGCCACCTGAATTCTACCAGTTCTATCCCTACCTGGAAAAAGTGGATGCTGATTGTAAAGTGTATGAGATACCGGTATTGCTTTCCTACAACTTTGGAAAGCAGTCAAACTGGTTTGTTACGGCGGGATTATCCACTTTCCTGATGAACGAGGAGTCTTACAATTATTTTTATAAATACACACCCACTGGTAATACATATACTAACCGCTGGACGATCAAAAATGAAAATGCTCACTTCTTCTCCGTGGGTACTCTATCGGCGGGATATAAACGCAATTTTGGTAAGCGGGTGAGCTTTATGGCTGAACCTTATCTCAAAGTACCTTTTGGGGGCGTGGGTTATGGCAAAGTGAAATTGAATAGCGGAGGTGTATTGTTCTCAGTAGGGATAAAAGTATTTTAAACCCGGAACGGCAGTCCGGCACTTGTAGTATGGTTTGCCCTGCCGGTACGATCATGAAACTAACTGCGGTTTTTATTGGACTGTTGACCATCATTTTTTTACCGCTCGCCTGCAGCAAGACCGGTGGCATCCCCCCGCCACCACCTCCCGACCCCTGCATATCGTTGAACCTGACTATAACAGGAACGATCACCAACCCTTCTGCAACCGGTGCCGCCGATGGCAGCATCAATGCTTCCGCCACAGGAGGTACGGGCTTTACATACTGTGTCAACAACGGCACCTGGCAATCCACCGGCTATTTTAAAAACCTGCTGGCAGGCGTCTATTCTGTAACAGCCAAAAACTCGGAAGGGTGTATCAGTTCTTTTTCTTTTACTTTATTAGATCCTGTGTATGTATGTGCCGGGGTAAACGTGATACTTGCCCTGACCTCCACCAGTAATATCCCCTGCGAAGCCACCAATACAGCCTCCATTAGCGTTACTGCATCGGGTGGAGTGGCCCCTTATACATATAGTATGGATGGTGGATCTTTCCAGGCCGGCAACACCTTTTATGATGTGACATCGGCCGGGCATACGATCACAGCAAAAGATGCCAATGGCTGCTCAGGCACCGGCTCCATCACTGTTGGCAATGCGGTGGCAGGGCCCTTGTTCACACAAGTAAGAACACTGATCAGGAATAACTGTTTGTACTGTCACGGTACATTAGTGGCCAGTGGTGGTGTAAGCTATGCCGATGATTGCAATATCGTGACGGGTAAGCAAAGGGTAAAAGCAAGGGCCGTGGATGGGAATCCTTCTCCCATGCCCCAGACAGGCCTGTTACCGGCGGCAGAAAGACAAAAGATCATTGACTGGATCAATGCAGGAGGAAAATTTTCCGACTAAAGATTATTTACCCCAGCGGAATGTTTTAATGTCAAAACCGGCCAGGTCCAGCACCCTGTCCACCACGGTGGCGGCCACTTCTGCAATGGTTTGGGGACGGCTATAAAAAGAAGGGGTGGCCGGGCAAATAACGCCTCCGGCCAGTGTTACGGTCTCCATATTGCGGATATGAATAAGATTATAAGGCGTATCACGTATCACGCAGATCAGTTTTCTTCTTTCTTTTAATACCACATCAGCAGCCCGGCTGATCAGGTCATTGGAAATACCGGATGCGATCCTTCCCAGGGTGCCCATAGAACAGGGAATGATGATCATGGTATCAAACTGTCCCGAACCGGATGCAAAGGGGGCGGAGAAATCGGTAGTGGAGTGGAACTTTAGGGGCAGATTTTTCCAGGTATCGTTGCCTAATTCTGTTTTCCAAACTTCTTTTGCATTATCGGTCATTACCACCGCCAGCTCATTCCACTGCGATGAGATGGCCGATAATTTTTTTAGCAGATCTTCTGCATAAACAGAGCCGCTGGCCCCGGTTATCGCAACAACAATTTTTCTCATAAAGATTTTTCCATGGCGAAGATCGCTAGTTAATAGGTAGGTTCAAAGTACGCAAACGATTGCAAGCAGATTTTGTAGAATAACGACTACAAGCTTCATTGTGAATGAGTTGAGCAAAATCAAAAAGTGGAATTTTTTCGCCTAAAGGGGCAAAAATGACCCTCAAATGTTTTGAGTTATTATTTTATTAACGATATTAGCAATGAATTTTCATAGGATAAGGTTTAATGGTTAATGGTTTTTGATTAGGGCCCCCCGATTTACGTCGGGGGTTCTTTTTTTCTGTTCTTATCCTGTTCAGCATATTAAAAAAACCCTCTCGCCGGAGAGGGTTTTCTTATTGAAAGAGTTTTCCTGGTTATTAAAAGCCCCTGGGTTGTTTGGCCGGCGGCTGGAGGGTCCTGGTATTGCTGTTACCCATATTCTCCAGTATCCAGTTTGTCATTTTACTCCAGAGATGGAATGTAGTATTGTCCACGCTGCCACCGATGCCATGATTCTTATTGGGGTAATAAGCGCTTTCAAAATCGATATTGCTTTTTACCAGTGCAGAGATCATCTGTGTGGCATTCTGAAAATGCACATTATCATCAGCCGTACCATGAACGATCAGGTATTTGCCTTTGATCTTGTCCGTAAAATTAATGGGGGAGTTGTCATCGTACCCGCTGGCATTTTCCTGCGGCGTACGCATATACCTTTCTGTATAAATATTATCATAGAAGCGCCAGTTGGTTACCGGGGCCACGGCCACGGCAGCGCTGAACACTTCATTACCCTTGGTGATGGCCAATGAGCTCATAAACCCGCCATAGCTCCATCCCCAGTGACCGATATTGTTTTTATCAACAAAAGACATATTACCCAGGTATTTGGCCGCATCGATCTGGTCTTCGATCTCAAACTTACCCAGCTGCAGATAAGTTTTCTTTTTAAATTCTTCACCCCGAAAACCCGTGCCGGTATTGTCTATACTTACAACGATAAACCCTTTTTGCGCCAGTAACTGGTGCCAGGAGCTAACGGCGCCAAAACGATTGGCCACCTGTTGTGAGCCGGGGCCACCGTAATTGCAGAACAGTACAGGATATTTTTTAGTGGGATCAAAACCTGCCGGTTTCAGCATCCATCCGTTCAGCGTATCACCCTTGCTGTTGGGTACACGGATGAATTCTGCTTTACCATAACCATATTCATCGATCTTGCCTTTCAGTTTTGCATTCTCGCCAACGGTTCTTACCGTCTTTACCGTAATGTTTTTCTTCTTGTCCACCACGATTTCGTTGAGAGTGGTTACCTGCGGATTATTGATATCCGATCTGAAGTCATAGAAACGGGAGAAGGAATCATTGAGTTCTGTTCTGTGCCAGCCTTCGCCGGAAGTAAGCTGGAATGTTTTCTTGCCGGCAAAATCGGTGACAAACAAATTCCTGTCCATGGGCCGGGGATAGGCCATCGTATAGAATATCCTTTTATTCACTTCATCCACGCCATTTACTTCCGTTACTTCAAATTTGCCATTGGTCAGCTGGGTCTTTGTTTTGCCATCCAGGCCATAGAGATACAAATGACGAAAACCATTCATCTCGCTGGTGAACAGGAAGTTTTTTCCATCTTTCAAAAACCACCAGTCATCGTTGATCTCCACAAAATATTTATTTTTCTCCTGGTAAAGGGTGGTGGCGGCGCCGGTTTGTGCATTCGTGAGTAATAATTTCAGGTCGTCCTGGTGACGGTTCATCCAATATACCACCAGGTTATTATCATCCTTTGTCCACTTGATGCGGGGAATATAGATATCTCCCTGCTCGTACTGTGCTTTTACATCTTTATTATTAGCTATATCATAAATATGTATTTCCACTTTCGAATTTTCTTCGCCGGCCTTGGGATATTTATACGTGTATTGCTTGTTGTAGGAATTATCATACTGGGTAAACTGGTACTCCTTCACCTTGCTTTCATCAAAACGGTAATAAGCGATATAATTCCCTTTTTCGCTCCATTCATAGGCACGGGTAAATTCAAATTCCTCTTCATACACCCAGTCGCAGTTGCCATTGATGACATAGTTCCATTTCCCATCGGTGGTGATGGACCGGGTGCTCTTGGTGGCGAGATCATACAGCATCAGGTTATTGTTTTTTACAAAAGCGATCTTGCTGCCATCCGGTGAGAGGGTGGGGTGCATCAGTTTTTCGTCAGACAGTTTGGTAAGGCTTTTAGATACAGCGTCGTAGATATAGACAAATGATTTGGAAGAACGGCGATAGATCTGTTCAGTTCCTTTTTTCAGGATCACCGTATTGGGATAAGTGCTGCTGTAAATAGCATCATCCGGGTTACCGAATTTTTTCCCGGTCTCATCTTTTAATTCATCAAATTTTATATCAGGATCTTTACTGGTTTGCCCGAAATCGGCATGCACCGGCTCGCCCCTGAAAGTCCCTTTTTTATAAATATCTTCTAGTGTGATCTCCTTTTTCTGCGCCACAACCATCAATGGCAGCAGGAATAACAGCAATAAGAGCTTTCGCATACTATGTAGTTTTTTGAGGTGGTAAATGTAAAGGAATCAGGTCAAAACAAGCCGCCATACAAATAAAAAAGAGCCTGTCAAAAGCCAGAATTGATTGTCATATTGAGCTTGTCGAAATATTGACAATCAATCTGATCGTCTTCAACAACGCTTCGTCAAGCTCAGCGTGACATTCTTTTGACAGCCTCTTATCTATCCATTTATCCCGTGATCCGGGAAATTTACTTGTTCTTGGGCCTTTCGGTCATATAATCGAAGCGTTTACCGGTCACTTCCGCCATATCCGGTATGGCATCTGCTTTATACTCCCCTGCATCCAGCTTTTTCTTGGTGGCTGAGAATGCTTCTAAAGTGCGCTGAATATCCTCTTCCGTATGTACGGAGGTAGGGATCAGGCGGTAAATGATATGCCCTTTGGGAATTACAGGGTAAACAACAATAGAACAGAAAATATGATAGTTTTCCCTGATATCCATCACCATGGCCGTGGCTTCTTCCACACCTCCTTTCATATACACCGGCGTAACTACCGAATCTGTTTTACCAATATCAAAACCTCTTTCTTTTAAGCCTTTCTGTAGTTTCAGGGCGTTCTCCCACAATTTATCTTTCAGTTCAGGTCTTGTCTTTAGTAATTCCAGTCTTTTCAGGTTGCCCACTACCAATGGCATCGGTAAGCTCTTCGCAAAGATCTGGCTGCGGATATTATAACGGATATAATCGATGATATTCCTGTCGCCTGCAATAAAGGCGCCGATAGAAGCCATCGATTTGGCAAAAGTGGAGAAGTACAGGTCGATCTGGTCCTGGCATCCCTGTTCCTCACCGGCACCGGCGCCGGTTTTTCCTAATGTACCAAAACCATGTGCATCATCTACCAGTAAACGAAATTCATATTTGTTTTTAAGGGCAGCGATCTCCTTCAGTTTACCCTGGTCGCCTGCCATACCAAACACGCCTTCTGTAATCACCAGTATACCACCTGCTTTTTGCTTTTCAATAAGAGCAGTGGCCCTTTGCAATTGTTTTTCGCAATCATCAATATCGTTATGTTTGAAAACATAACGATGACCGGGGTGTAACCGTAATCCATCAATGATACAGGCATGGCTTTCGGCATCGTATACGATCACATCATGACGGCCGCACAGCAGATCTATGATGCTCACCATTCCCTGGTATCCGTAATTCAATAAAGCAGCATCTTCCTTCATTTCAAAAGCGGCCAGCTCTGCTTCCAGTTGTTCATGCAGATTAGAGTTACCACTCATCATACGAGCCCCCATCGGCAATGCCAGCCCGTATTGTGCCGCACCTTCTGCATCCGCTTTTCTCACTTCGGGATGGTTGGCCAGCCCGAGATAATTATTCAGGCTCCATACAATCATTTCTTTTCCGCGGAATTTCATGCGGCTGCCAATATCTCCTTCCAGTTTGGGAAATGCAAAATATCCATGCGCTCTTTCGCGGTGCTGACCGATAGGTCCGTAATGCTTCAATAATCTTTCAAAAATATCTGCCATATTATCTAATTGTTATGGGGGTTAATAAGTGGCGCAAAGATAAGGTTTTCAGGCTTTTGCAGCACATGAACTTTGTCAGTAATATTGAACTGGCAATGAATAGTTTAGCTTACTTGCTGGCAGGACCGATAAGGTCCCAGAGGTTGCCATAGAGGTCTTTGAATACAGCCACCATACCATAAGGTTCCGTTACGGGGCCTCTTACAAACTCGATACCCTTTTGTAACATGTCAGTATAATCACGCGGGAAATCGTCGGTATGCAAAAAGAGAAAAACCCGGCCACCGGTTTGATTACCCACCCTGGATAATTGTTCTTCATTGGCTGCTTTGGCCAATAATAATTTGAAACCAGTAGATCCGGGCGGTGCCACCAGCACCCACCTTTTTGTGTCAGACAGTTTTGTGTCTTCTACTAAAGTAAACCGGAGTTGCTTGGTATAAAAATGGATGGCTTCATCATAATCTGCCACCAGCAATGCGGCTTGTGTGATCGTCTGTTGCATGATCCGGCGAAAGTAGGAAATGGATCATTTCAAAAAAAGGTAAATCATACTAACGGCTATTGATAGCGTATTCATAAGCTTCCCGGTAGCCTAATAGTCTGCCAACAGGAGCAAATATTCTGAAAAGCATTTTTTGAATCTCCCAGGAAGGTTTTACCGGCCTTATTTCTTTTTCATGTTCCAGCATGATCAGCGATAACCGGAAAATATTTGGTATCCCTTTTTTGTTTAGCTGTCCATTCTTTGCCAGGGCGAAAAAGGTTTCAAATAAACGGTCGGTCCGTAATGCCGGGAAAAATTCCTGTATATAGTGTGCTTCTTTGTTGCCTGCATTCCAAAAGCGGTGCGGAACATTTTTAGGAACGGATACAGTGTCACCTGCTGTCGCAATGGTCGTTTTACCATGGATAGAAAACCAAAGCACACCTGAAATAACGTGAAACCTGTTTTCCTGGTAAGGATGAAGATGCTCCGGCTCCCTTGCCGTTGTAGAAGGACTGAAGCATTCAATTTGTAATTGAGTGCCGTTTGTTTCTGCCCAGGTTTTTAGAAAGATCATTCGTTGCCCTGTTCTTTGATTGATAATATGGTCGCCCTGCCTGATCATGATATATTTTTTTTAAATGAATTAATTCAATTTGTATTTACCGATATGGGGTAACAGATCGCCGCCGATGTACAGGTGGCCTTTGTATTCTTTTACCGCTCCTGCCTCGGGCAGCACAATACCCTTTGTGTCAAATAAGGTTTCGAGTACCTGGCCTTCGGCTGATATACGCATCACCATTCCGAATTTTTCAGCAGCCGGCTGAATAAAAGAAGGAAGGCCATATACCAGCCTTTTTAGGAAGGGCTGGTTATGCATATCGTCCAATGCGCTGCTCCGTTTGGTGGAAAAGCCCAGCCAGTAACTACCATCTTCTCTTATAGACATTCCATTGGGGAAGCCGGGAAGATTATCCATAAATATCTCTGTTTGTCCTTTCTTTTCACCATGCAGCCAGTAGCGCAGTATCCTGTATTTCGAAGTTTCCACCATCAGCAGGTGGGATTCATCTTTTGATATAACCACACCATTGCCAAAATATGTTCCGTTGATAAGCATGGTAATTTTTTTCGTGGCAGGATCATAGCCATACAAACCACCCAGCGGCTTCATCTCTAATATTATTTTCTTGCCATAATTGATAGTGTAAGCAGACTTTTCAGAAGTGTTGGTAAAGTATATTTTGCCATCGCTGGCAATGTCCAGGCCATTGGGTATTAAAAATGCTTTTCCATTTTCATCCTTATTTGCTAATACTGTTACTTGTTTAGCCGGGCTGATACTGATCAAACCTTCGCGGTGACTTAATGCGATCAGGTTCCCTTTCCCATCAAAATGCAAACCGGCCACCCAGGAACCTGCTTCATAAAAAACTTCTGTGTTGCCCGATGGATCTGTCTTTAAAATTTTCCCATTGCTAAAATCAGTCTTTCCGGTATGCACACCAAAGTACATATTGCCGCTGCTGTCAAATACAATATCCTCCGGGCCGTAATGACCATTAAGCGGGATAGTGGTGGCAGCGGTTAATTTTTCATTCCGTTCTGTGGTACCTGAAAAAGCAGCCTGCTTTCCGGGTTTCCAGGCCAGGGGTTGGAGGCTGCATGCTTTAAAGGCTACCGGGATGATGATGATCCCTGCCACCGCCCCGATCATTGCTTTTGTAATAGGTTTCATTTCTTGTGTTTTTAATTTGATAACACAAAGAAATGTTGCGGCCACGGCGGCCACGTTTACATATGTAAAGAAATGGGGACGCGGCTTATTTAGCGGCAAACTGGTGCCGTATGCGGCTCAATTGCGTAGCTGAAATGCCTAAATAGGAAGCTATATGGTATTGGGGAATAAGCTGTTCCAGCGTGGGGAACTCCTGCTGAAATATTCTATACCGTTGTGAAGCATCTAATAATACGATTTCTAATTCCTTTTTTTCTTTTTCCAGAAAATAATACTCTGCCATTCTTCGGGCCAGTCTTTCCAGGTCGGGATAGTCGTTATAACGGTCCGTAAGCGACCTGAAATCACAGGTATGAATGATGCAGTCGGTAAGTGCCTGCTGCGGGATCAAATTTACTTTACCGGTTAACAGGGATGTATAACCGCCGATACTGCCGGGCCCCACGAAGAATTGTTTGTTGTATTCCTGTCCTTCCTGGTTGATGAAAAAAGCCCTCACCACACCCGATTCCAGGAAAGCGATCTTTCTGGCCACTTCGTTTTCTCTCAGGAAATATTGATTGGCTTTCAGCCGCTCTTCCCGGAAAAGTGGTAACAAAGCTTCCCATGTTTCTTCTTTTAATGGAGAGATCGAATTATAAAAACCGGTTAGCATTTTCATGAGGAGTGCTTGTAGATTGAATTTAAAATAATTTATCCGGACCTGTTTAAAAATAATGTAGTTTCATTGGCACAATTTAAAATAGTCGTATGCGAAAACTTATATCACTGGTGTCCCTTGCACTTTTTACTATTTCGGCTATTCATCCGGGTGAAAAAAAGAAATGGGTTAGTTTGTTCAACGGTACATCACTGGATGGCTGGAAAGTTGGCAGGAATGCAGGAACTTTTTCTGTTCAGGACGGGGCCATCGTTGCAAATGGGGACGTAGCGCATCTCTTTTATGACGGCCCGGTGAATAATCATTCTTTTAAAAATTTTGAATTCAAAGCTGAAGTCATGACCACACCGGGCTCCAATTCCGGGATTTATTTTCATACACAATACCAGGAAAGCTCCTGGCCGCAAAAAGGGTATGAGGCACAGGTGAATAATTCTCAATCCGACTGGCGCAGAACGGGCAGCCTCTATGCCGTACAAGATGTAAAAGAAGTGTATGTAAAGGACAATGAATGGTTCACGGAATACATCAAAGTACAGGGAAAGCAAATCATCGTGAAGATCAATGATAAAGTGGTGGTGGATTATACAGAACCTGATAATGTGGAACGACCGCAGGGCATGAAAGGACGTGTATTATCCAGCGGAACCTTTGCCCTGCAGGGCCATGATCCGGGAAGCAAAGTGTATTTTAAAAATATCATGGTGAAGGTGCTGCCGGATTAAACGAAGCCTGGTGAACACCCGCCACGATCAACCCTTCCTGGTACTATTATCCGCCCTGCCAGCGGGTGTAAAGTTCTTTCCTGTTGATGATGCAGGTTCCGGCTGTTATGGAATGCATTGTTAGGGTAAACGGTCTTATTGGGAGGATAAAAAAATAATAAAACGAAATATGCAGACAATGAGTGCTGATCAGCGATTTGAGTTATTGCAACTGAATCTGCCACCGGCACCCAAACCATTGGGTGTATATAAACCCTGCCTGGTGGATGGCAAATATCTTTATCTGTCTGGACATGGCCCTTTTCGTGAGGATAAGAGCCTGGTCATTGGCCGCATTGGAGAGGATATGAATATGGAAGAAGGAAAACTGGCGGCACAACAGGTCGGATTAACTATGCTGGCCACCATCCGGGCCCATATTGGATCTTTCGACAAAATAAAGCGGGTCATCAAAGTACTGGGAATGGTCAATTGTACCCCCGATTTTGAACGTCACCCCTATATTATCAATGGCTGCAGTGAATTATTTGCGGCTGTTTGGGGAGAAGATAATGGGGTGGGTGTTCGCAGCGCAGTAGGGATGGGATCGCTGCCGGATAATATACCGGTGGAAATAGAAGCCCTGTTTGAATTGTATGGAATGAAATAAATCGATCATGAGTTGGTTTACCCTGGAAAATATTGATGAACTGGCCTCCCCGGCACTGGTATTGTATAAAGAACGGGTACAGCAAAATATCAGCCGGGCAGTTGAAATGATCGGTGATGTTAATCGGCTGCGTCCGCATGCAAAAACCAATAAAATCGCCGAAGTATGTTCAATGATGATGGATGCCGGGATTTCGAAATTTAAATGCGCCACCATTGCCGAAGCGGAAATGCTGGCCATGGTCCATGCAAAAGATGTGCTGCTGGCCTACCAGCCTGTTGGTCCCAATGCAAAAAGATTTTTGTCGTTAGTACAACAGTACCCCGAAACAGGTTTTAGTTGTTTCATAGATAATTTCCCTACAGCAAATTACCTGTCGGATATTTTTTCAGCTGCAAATAAAAATGCATCTGTATTTATAGACCTGAACACAGGCATGAACAGGAGTGGCATTAAGCCTTTGAACGCATATACCTTGTTTGAACAATTGAGACAATTACCCGGGTTGAGGGTAAGAGGCTTGCATGGCTACGATGGACATGTAAGTGATACCGATCTTCAGCAGCGTCAGCAAAAAAGTGATTCAGCTTTTGAAGAAGTCCAGCAGCTTGCTGAAAAAATAGAGAAAGTAACCGGTACCGCATTGACCATCGTAATGGGTGGTTCGCCCACTTATCCCGTTCATATCAAACGGAAAGTGGAATGCAGCCCCGGCACTTTTGTTTTTTGGGACTGGGGTTATAAGCATCAGTTGCCCGACGAACCTTTTGAATATGCTGCATTGGTGATCACCAGGGTGGTTTCTGTGGTGGATGACAAAACGATCACTACAGACCTGGGACATAAATCAGTGGCAGCGGAAAACCCTTTGCCAAGGGTCCATTTTTTAAATGCGCCGGATGCAATGCCCGTATCGCAGAGTGAAGAACACCTGGTATTAAAAGTACCCGACAGCACAATATATACAACGGGTGATGTTTTATATGCTGTGCCTGTTCATATTTGTCCTACGGTGGCATTATACGATAAAGCCATTGTTGTGGAAAATAAAAGGGCGATCACTGAGTGGGAGGTTATTGCGAGAAAAAGAAAGATCAGCATTTAGACAAGCCATCACTTAAAACTATACATCTCCGATGTTCATCATTGACGCTCATCTCGATCTCGCTATGAATGCCACGGAGTGGAACCGTGACCTTCGCCAACCGGTTCCAGCTATCCGCGAAAGAGAAAAGGGAATGACAGATAAACCCGATCGCGGTAATGCAACAGTTGGGTTACCCGAATTAAGAAAGGGAAACATCGGCTTAGTGGTAGCCACACAGATCGCAAGGTATGCAGCGCCGGGCCATCCTTTTCCCGGGTGGCATTCTGCAGAGCAGGCATGGGCGCAAACGCAGGCGCAACTGGCATGGTATAAAACAATGGAGCAGGCAGGTGAAATGATTATGATAAAAGACAAGGAGGGGCTGGAGAAACATATATCATTATGGAAAGGGAGTGGCACACCTGATAGAAAGCCTATAGGTTATATTCTCAGCCTCGAGGGGGCCGATTCACTGGTGACGCTTGATTACCTCGAGGTGGCCTGTCAGTATGGTCTTCGTGCTGTGGGTCCTGCTCACTATGGGCCGGGCCGCTATGCCAACGGAACAGATGCAACCGGTAAGATGGGGGCAAATGGCCTGGCATTGCTGAAAAAAATGGATGAGCTGCATTTGATCTTAGATGCCACTCATTTATGTGATGATGCTTTCTGGCAGGCGCTGGATAACTTCAGGGGACCTGTATGGGCCAGCCATAATAACTGTCGTGCACTTGTTGACCATAACCGTCAGTACAGCGATGAAATGATAAAGGCGTTGATCGATCGGGGTGCAGTGATCGGCGTTGCACTGGATGCCTGGATGATGGTGCCCAATTGGGAAAGAGGTGTTTCAACCCCGGAAGCCATGCAATGCAATCTTGAAAAGATCATGGACCATATCGATCATATTTGTAAAATAGCGGGCAATACCCTTCATGTGGGTATCGGCACAGACCTTGACGGGGCTTTTGGTAAAGAACAATGCCCGTATGACCTTGAAACAATTGCGGATTTGCAGAAGCTTATACCCTTATTGAAAGACAGAGGGTATTCTGATAAGGATATTTCAAACATGATGCACGAAAACTGGTTGCGCTTCCTGCGAACTGCATGGAGTTAACCGAACTATTTTATCTTTTAAACATTGGCAAAGGGCGGAGCGGGTGCTTCAGAAAGTTCATTGATGTGATACGCAGCAGGAAAAGATGAAACCCTGCATTGGGAAACATTTTTTTCCCTTCTTTTATTTTTTTCCTGTTTACGCCAAATGTTCTCAGCCCCAGCGACACATCTATCCAGTCGGCTTTCCTGAAATTCCCCACAGTGGTTTCGTAAGCACCTTTATACTTTCCAATCTTATGATGCCAGAGGATCATGGAAGATATCTCTTCGGTCCATTCCTGTCTGCCGGTTTCGGTTAAAAATTTTGCAGCTCCTTCCATCGAAGGCGGCAGGTAATCCACTGTGTGATGGGTCCAGATGCCGATATCATGAAATACAGCTGCCAGGGCATATTTTTCCTCGTTCTCTTTTTGAGAATCCAGTAAAAGACAATTCAGGAACACACGATACACATGGTTCCGGTAGCGGGTATGGTCTTTACCTGTTTGGGATTTAAATTGAAGCAGTAAATTCTCTATGGTAGGGTGCTGATAGTTCATCGGTAATCAATACTTGAAAATACTCATTGTAAGCTAAAAACTTTCAAGTCTTTTCCGGATGGTATGCTGATCGGTTTCCGTTTTGGCGAGGGAGAGCGCTTTTTGCAAATATGCCTTTGCTTTTTTGTCATCCACGCCGGTATATAACTCCCCCAGCAGCACAAAATAAAAATGATCGTTTTCCAGCCTTAATTTTTCGGCCTCTGTTATGGCGATTTGTTTTCCTTTTACCTTAGACAATGCAAAAGTGCGGTTGAGTGCAGCTACCGGTGAATATTCTATTTGCAGCAAGCGATTATATAGTTGCAAAATATTCTCCCATTTCTCTTTCGCATCATTCTTCTGTGTATGCCACCAGGCGATCATGGCTTCCAAATGATATTTAGAAAGCGTTGTACCGGTGCTCGCTGCATGGAGATAATAAGCGCCACGGCTGATGAGTTCCTGGTTCCACAGATTTGTGTCCTGTTCGTCATATAATATTATCTCACCGCTTTTGTTGATCCTTGCGTCGAACCGGGAAGAGTGGAAACACATTAATGCCATCAGGGCATTAACAGCTGGCTTGTTGGTGGAATCATTGTCGATCAGCATCTGGCACAGTCGCATGGCTTCCCAACAAAGATCTTTCCGGATGACCTGGTTTTGACTGACAGAATAATATCCTTCACTGAATAAAAGATAGATGGTGCGGAGTACGGATTCCAGGCGCTCATCCATGGCAGGCGGACTAACCGGTTCGATACTGATTTTCTCTTCCCGCAATTTTTCTTTAGCACGGTATAGTCGCTTGTTGATCGCTTCCTTATTGGAAAGAAAGGCGTCGGCAATTTCTTCAATACCAAACCCGCAGAGAACCCGCAACGAGAGGCCGATCTGCGCTTCGGGTGGAATGGAGGGATGGCAGACCGCAAACATCATTTGCAACTGGCTGTCCCTGATATTTTGCAGGGAAAGATCTATTTCCATTTCATCGCCGGGAATAGAATTTTTTTTGATATCCGGCAATATCTTATTCTCAAAAAGAATATGCCGTTGCAACTGGTTCTTTGCTTTATTCTTAGCCACATGGTACAGCCAGGCGGTGGGATGGGGAGGAATCCCGTTCATCGGCCAGGTTTGTGCGGCCGACAGGAAGGTATCGCTGGCAATATCTTCAGCTATTTCTATTTGATCAAACCCAAAGCGTTTACACAGTACAGCAACGATCTTGCTGAACTCTGTTCTGAATAAATGTGGTATCAGTTCCTGCTGCTCCATTGTACAGTAAGTGATCTTTAAGAGTGTTTCCTTTGCCAGGAACTCTTTGTGTATTCTAAGGTTTACAAACGACCAAAAAAAGTTTCACGCAGTGATCGCTACGGAGCAACGATCGCAACGCCTCGGCGTAAACTCTGCCTCTCCTGTTCTCCGCGGTGAAATTTTCCCGCAGCGCCGCCGCACCGCTGCGAACGCCGCGAGAAACCCATCGTGTACTTTGTGGTACAAAATATTAATGCACCCCATCATTCTTCGCAATCTTTCTCACTTCCACACTATTGCCTTCTCCCATCAGCACCGGACTTCCTTTGGCAAACTCAACAGCTTCTTCCACCGATTCCGCTTTTACAATGATAAATCCGCCGATGGTTTCCTTGATATCCCCAAAAGGCCCGTTGGTCACCACATTGTTATGCCTTACCACCCTGGCATCTGCGAAGGGGAGCCCTGTTCCACTTACAAATTTATTTTGAGCGGCAATGCCGCCGATCCAATCCATCGTTTGTTTCATCCACTCCTGTATTTGTTCGGGCGAAGCCACTTTCTGTCCGTCTTCGTGCCTGAAAACCAAGATATACTCATCCATGATTGATAAATTTTA
>CAZSGD010000054.1:0-20283 GCA_964606155.1 uncultured Chitinophaga sp.
TGAGAGCATCAAAGATGCGATTGAAGTGGCGTATGGGGAGGCGATACATATTTAAACTCCAAAGAGAAAATCATAAACTAAAAAAGATCGCCGGCACAGGCGGTCTTTTTTAGTTTGCAATAAAATATCATAATTTACAGTTTACAGTAAACTGTAAATTATGAATACTGAATATCAAATAGTTACATATTTAATTAAAAAAAACAAATCATAAAAAAGGACTATCAGTAACGATGGTCCTTTTCTTTTAAACTATTGAAAAAAGCATGGATCGATCATTTTATAGTTGCTCTCTTTTAAAAACAGGCCGCTCTTTTCTAAAAACAGGCCAATACTTCTTCACTAAGTTTCCCTTTTTAATATTATAAGGAGCGACATTCGTAAATGAAAATACTAAACTGTTGATATTCACATGAAGGATCAGGCAATTCCATTGAGAACTGCCTGCATATATCTCATCCGGGTAAATACTGTTACTATAAACTTTTCTTGTAATTGGATTTGGTGACAGAACAATATTATCTTTTATGGCAGCTGATAACTTAATTGCCCCTTTGTATTGTGAAGTAAATATGGCCCGCCCATTAGCATCAAAACTGCCCTTAGTTTCCCCGTTTATAAACCAAAAATCAAATAAGTCTATCTCTGTTTTATCTCCTCGGAGAAATATTCTATAGCTATCCCCAATTGTAGAATCGAAATATGAGCTATCTGCTTTGATTGAAAAATACATACTACTGTCTTCCTGGAATGTCACTACGTTATTTTTTACATGGTATATACCTTTTGAAAATGCGTATTGATCAGCCGGAGAACGAAGGATTGTGTGGAATTCATAGCCCCCATTGTTATCGATCAAAAAATAAGCCCTGTCATGGACGTACTTTCCTGGAAGAAGCTGTTTTGAACAGGAAGCAAAAAACACAAACAGGACAACCAGGTATCTAAGCTGCATAAAGTTTAACTAAAAGGCTTAAAACAGGATGCTTTTATCACCAATATTTCACACCTGACAATAAAAAGGGGCCGCTTCTCAGCGACCCCCGCTTGCCGTTAGCATATATCTTTTGGTTGCGACTTAAAGCTTGAGGAATTTCTGTTTCATAGACACCCCATCCTCCTTTTTCGCTGCAAGGAAATAAAGACCGGGGGCCAATTTGCTCACATTTATTTTTTGCAGTTTGGCCGTGATCGTTACCGACATCAGCACCTGGCCCTGCACATTACTTACCTGGATCGCTTTGCCTATCCATCGCACATCATAGTTCAGGTCAACCGTAATTTCCTGGCTGGCCGGATTAGGATACACCCTGGGTTCCAGCCATTTCGGATCCTCCTCTTCAACAGGAATTTCAAATACCAGTGGCGGATTCAATCCGGCTGAACTCAAGAATGAGTAACGGGGGCCGCCTGTTGCAAACAAGGACCTCATTCTTGCCTTTTGGCCCTGCGTAAACAAGTGGGTACACTTATCGCTGGTAAAATCCATATAATTCATGTACATATCGCCGTGCGGCCCGTTACCGCAGGTTACCCGGATATTTGCAGGACAGCCAAGGGTATAACTGGCCTGTTTTGGCGTATCATTTACTTCATCGCTGCCGCAATACTCATCCCCCCACAAATGTTTCAGGCCAAGCCAGTGCCCTGCTTCATGTACGGCTGTTTTATTTTCACTGCCAAATGCCGCCAGGCCCAGCACAATACCATCCACATTTTCCGGCCCGCCCACCACACTGGAATAGCCGGCAAACTTGTCGAGGTTACAAACCCAGATATTCAGGTAGCTTTTGGGGTCCCAGGCATCATCCCCCATCTC
Source organism: uncultured Chitinophaga sp. (assembly GCA_964606155.1). Lineage (GTDB taxonomy): Bacteria > Bacteroidota > Bacteroidia > Chitinophagales > Chitinophagaceae > JJ008. The sequence continues at coordinate 1,820 of CAZSGD010000054.1, forward strand.
CTCGGAGAATTTCATTTTATCATCCATGACCCATTTGGTAATGGGTGTATATTTTTTTACGATGCCTGAGGTATTACGTTTCCGGGGATCTGAAGTGGCCAGTTGGAATTCTATTTCACAATCTGCGGCCAGTGACCTGAATGCTTCTGGTATATCGCTGGTATCCTTGTTCTGCTTACGAAAACATTCATTCAGTATAGCAAGCTGGGAATGGACCAGTTCATCGCTGATCTTTTCCGCCGGGTAATGGTATAATACATGTACCACTACCGGTATCTTAATGACCATACCCTCGATCCGGGCTGCTGAGACATCTATATTTTGCCTGATGAATTTTTCAATACTGCTGACAGAAGAAGAAAGTCCGGGTTGCTTACGGAGCTGCTCGCCTGAGTATTCAAAACTGCGGCATTGCAATTGTGTCATGCCGGGATGGGCATACAGAAATGTGATGAGTACAAGGAACAAACCCGCCTTCATAATAGTTTCCAAATGACGATTAATTAGGGCATGACAAACAACCGGCCTGTCATGGGCGGTTCATCAGAAATTGGAAATGCGTCAGAAACTTAATTAGACTGCTGAGGTGTCTCGGAAAGGAATCAGATTTAGCGAGGGCGGATTAGGTTCGTTTGTATTGAGAATTCAAATATAACCATTTTAATCAATTGTGCAAGAAGATTTTGTATCGTATTTTTCCTATTAATACCGAATAGCGGCAAAGCTTTAACAGGCTTATAATCAGTCGCAGCTTATTTTTGCAGACAATACACTCCCATATGAGACTAACCCTGATTATCGCATCCCTTACATGGCTGGCCAGTTGCAATTCCGGCGGATCGGAGAACGGAGAGAATGGAAACAAACCGAAGGGCCCTGATAATATGTCTTATTCTATTGTCGATACGTTCCCCCACGATACATCTTCTTATACCCAGGGGCTGCTGATCTATAAAGGTGACCTCTATGAAGGAACCGGCAACTGGGGGTTTTCCAAACTGATGAAGGTGAACCTGAAAACCGGTAAAGCCGAAAAAGAGATATCCCTTGATAAAAAATACTTTGGAGAAGGGGTTACCATTGTGCGGGATACCGTTTACCAGCTTACCTATAAGGAAAAAAAGGTGTTTGTATATACGTTACCTGATTTCAAAAAGATAAAAGAATACGATGTGGATTTTGAAGGCTGGGGCCTCACCAATGATGGCACACACCTGATCGTGAGCACCGGTTCCGATGAATTGCGCTTCTACGATCCTTCCACCTTCCGGCTGGTAAAAACACAGGGTATTACAGAGGCCGGTTCACCTGTCAACAATATCAATGAGCTCGAATATATCAACGGGTTTATATATGCTAACCGTTATGAGTACGAGTACGTACTGAAAATAGACCCCAACACCGGTGTGGTGGTGGCCAGGGCCAATATCAATGCCCTTTGGGAAAGGGCAAAATCTATCAACCCCAAAGCCGATGTCCCCAACGGCATTGCTTACGATTCAGCTTCCAAAAAAATTTATATCACAGGGAAATGGTGGCCTGAATTATACCAGGTAACTTTTGGGCAATGATGTATTTGCTTTACCCCAGGTTTATATCCAATGCAAAGCATTATTCATCCCGCTTCACCACATAGATCACCGAACTGCATTTTTTTACATCTCCCATCGCTCCCAGGTTGGAGCGCAACCCATTTAAAAAGGAATGGACCAGTTTTGTTTTACCATAGCGGTATTTGCTGCTGAGAAGGGATACATAAAAGCTATCGTACCACATGGGTTTAAAGGCAATTACTTTCAGCCCATTTTGCTCCATGAGCCTTTGCATGGATGCCGGAGAAAAATGATAAAGATGCCGCGGCACATCATAGGCAGCCCAGTATTCTCTATACAGACTGGCATCTTTGGAGGTATAATTAGGTACTGCTATGAATAATTGGCCTTCCTTTCTCAATAATTTTTTCAACTGCGCCACATAATCCTGCAATTCATGCACATGCTCCAGCACATGCCACAGGGTAATGGCATCATAAGTTCCCTGGGGCAGTTTATGGAATTGTGTAATATCGCCCAGTTCTATCCCGTATACCTGCTTCCCCACTGCCCTGGCATCTGCATCCGGTTCCAGACCGGTTACCTGCCAGCCATGTGTTTTCATTTCATACACAAATGCACCGGTACCGCAACCGAGGTCCAGTACGTTGCCATTCTTTATACCGGTTTGCTTTTCGATCAGCTTTCTTTTTTGCTGTAATGTCCTTTTGCGCACCCACTGGTACAGTCGGTTCACCAACCCCTTTGAAGTATTGGTATGGGAGATATATTCTTCAGACTTGTAATAAGGCCCGATAGAAGATGCGTCGGGTACATCCTGTGTAAATCTCACCGTACAGGTATCGCAGCTAAGTATCTCAAACACTTCCTGGCTTACGGTATGATCTTTTGCCTTCAGTACGGGATGAATAGCTGCTGAGCCACAAACCGGGCAATGCGTATAATGCCTTGTATTTGCCATAAAGAGTGGCAAAGTAAACTCAATTTATTCAAACGGGATCAGGGGATCAATTGATACTGGGAGTCGGGGGATGGTTGAGTTGCCAGCTTACTGTTATTGCCGGTGGCCTCAACACTAATACCATGTTCTGAAAAATACCATCCCAAAAACATAATGGCCACAAGGCCTGCCACCAGGGCCCATGCCCACCAGTAGGATTTTTTTTCATGCTGTCCATGCAACAGCTCGGTCATTTCGGCTGAAGTTCTCTCATCTTCGCCCACCCTTACCATGTGGTCCGATTTTTCACGGATCACTTTCTCAGCTTTCACAGGTTTTTCAAAAACATATTCTTTTGCTGCCGGGACAAATTTTACTTCGCCAGCCAGCCCCCTGTTCAGCGTGCCCACCCCATTCCATTCAATGCTGTCGCCCTCACTGATCTTTCTTTTCAGGTCAAAGGCAAAATCATTGAACCGCATTACAGCTTCCCTGTCGGAAATGTTCAGCGCCCCGGCCATCCAGGCAAAAAACCCGGTAGAAGGTGCACTGGCCGGAAATTGCAGGGTGATCGCATAAGCAGCCGGGTTGATCATTTTATTCGGAAAATCGATCGTAGCCGGCTTACGGTGAAGCATAAACGTACCTATGCCGGGCAGTGATAATTCTTTGTATTGTATCAGGTATTTATACAGGGCTGCGTACATCATCAGTTCTTTTGATCGAACGAAAATACAATTCCGCCGACAAAGTTGAATCCATACACCGGGTATTGGTTCCAGCGCTGGTATTCTTTGTTGAAAATGTTATTGAACTGTGTCCACAGGTTGATGTTTTTTGTGATCCTGAACTCTAATCCGGCATTCAGATCAAAAGCCCCGTCCAGCCTGCCTGCCGAGCCATCTTTCTTCATGTACTGGGGACCCGACCAGGCAAAAAGGTCCGATTTCAGCCACAGGTCCTTGATGATCTGGAAACGCATACCCGCTTTTAGTTCCAGCGGTATCAGTCCCCATGCCTTTGCATTGTCTTTTAAACCGGTGTACTGGTTATAACTAAGCCCGGCGATCACAGAGAATTTCTCATGAATATTATAACCCAGCTCGCCGCCGAAATTCACCACGTTGATCCTTCTTTCATTTATTACACGGAAGGATTTGCCCCCCAGGTTGGTAGTAGTGTCATTGACAAACAATGGCTGATTGGTGAGTTTATTAAAAGCTATTTTAGCCGAATACGTGAAATGATCACCTACAGAACCTTTGAATCCCGCAAATCTCTCTTCAATCCACGTATTCCTGAATTCTGCTGGTATCCATAACCAGGGGTTTTGTGAAGCGAGGTATTGATAGGTCGTTTTCCGGATATATCCTGTCCACCCGGCCTGGAACGTAAAACGGCTGTCGCTGGTACTTACATCGGCCAGGATATTCGGGAACATCTTAAAGGTCTTATTATCCCAGGAAGGACGGATACCCCCCTGTATATTTATATTATGTGTTTTATATAACACCGATGGAGAGATATAATACATGGTGTTATTGATAGCTGATTTATTTTTTGGCGAAACCCTTGTCAGGTCGAAGGTTACGCCAAGTTTAATAGCAATCTCTTTATTGATCGCTTTTTCCAAAGGCAGGTTCACCACGGTGTTGCTCTCGGAATTGTCGCGGTTATCGCTGAACACATCGATCTTTACTTCCGGTGCATATAACAACCCAAATTCGGTTTTATTGATATTATGGAATGACACCCTCCCGGCGATGGTCTGAAAACTTTGTTTCAGTGAATCGTTGGAGAAAACCAGCGAGGAGGGAACATAACCATACTTGTAGGTCTTATCCTGCTTCATACCGATACCCGCATTCCATTCCAGGTTATTTCCACTTCTGAAAAAGCCACTGAGCTTTATATTAGTGCTTGAAAATTTCTGAAAATCCCTTTTCCCATCCGATCCCACATGTTTCGCATAGATATTCAGCCCGGCTGTTTTGCCATCGCCAAAAGATATACCGGCCTGTATATAAGGTGTTCTTAAACTGCCAAAACCTGCTTTAACATAGCTGTTATTATCAAACCGGCCTCCTGTATCGATGGAAAGGGCCAGCGGTTTCAATGTACCGGGCTGATAAGCAAATAATAAATTCTGGTTAGGAATATCATATTTCAATTTCGGCTTTGCCGTATCTGCAGCGGGTGGTGAGGCGTTGAAATTGATCTTGGCCGCTTCACGAAGGACGGGCTTAAAACTGGAAATAATGTCAATACCTTTATTGCTGGTGTCCTTCTGTGCCTGTGCATGACTGGCCACCAGGATACCCGGTGTGATGAAAAATGATATATACAGGATTCGTTTCATTGTTCCTTTCTGTTATGCTTTATTTTAGTTTTCTCCGCTTACTTTACTTGATTTGCTTTCCTCATCTGCCACTTTATCCAATTTTGCCTGTGCTTCACCTTTCAGCTCGGCATTCACCGTATTATCCACCACGCTCTGGAAAGTGGCTTTAGCGTTGAAATAATCTTTCTGCCTGAAATAAATATCACCGAGCAGGATGTAGGCCTTGGTGATCCAGTAGTCATAGGAACCGGATTTATTGATCGTTTCAAAACCGGCTTTCTCCGCCTCGGAGAGCTTGTTTAACTGGAACCAGCTATTCGCTATCTCATATCTTGCCTCGGCTGCCAGCGCAGATTTATTGGTCTGCACCACCGATTTGAAGTTATTGATCGCCTGGTCAAACTCCCCGTTGACCTGGTGTGATTTAGCAATGGCCATATTGGCCAGTGCCTTGTCATCTGCACTGCTTCCTTTGGCTGCAGTCAGTTCTTTGGCATTATCCACCGCTTCGGTCCATTTCTGTAACTGGTACTGGCAACGCAGTAATCCACGCATGGCTTCCAGTTTATTTTCCTGGCCGGCTGCAAGGTCTTTCAGTTGCTTATAGAAAGTTTCCGCTTTTGTATAGTCCTTTAATTCAAAGAAAGATATACGGGCTGCTGTCAGCACCGATCTTTCTGCATACCTGTTAGGGGCATTATCAGCAATGGACTGGTAGGCGCCAAGGGCGTTATTCCAGTCTTTCTTTGTATTATATATTTCTGCCCGGTTAAAATTCGCATCCAATGCATAAGCCCCGCCGGGGAAACGCTGGATGTAATTATTAAAGGCAGCCAGCGCTTCGTTGATCTTTTGATCATCGTATAGTTTTTCGGCAGCTCCGTAGGTTAAGGAATCTTCCGTGCTCACACTCAGCGGGCGACCGGCCTCACGCATGAATGCAATGTATTCGTCCGGCTTACCCTCTGCCACATAGATCGTTTTGATATTATCCAGGGCATCTTCGGCCTCCTGGGTATTAGGGTACTGATCGATCAGCAACTTATATTGTTTCAATGCCTCTGCATTATTATCAATGTTATAATAAGCTGTTCCCAGGCGCAGGATGGCCCTCGGCTTTTGATTTGAACCGGCAGTACTTTTTATTACGCTATTCAGGTAAGGGATCGCTTCCCGGAATTTCTCATTTCCCATATAAGTGGTGGCGATCTCCATATTGGCATCTGTAACCAGGGAGGAATTGGGGAACTTCCTCGTCATGGTATTCATCAGCGATATCTTTTCGGAAGAGCTTTTTACACCTGCCAGCATAGCATTCTGAAAAGTGGCATAATCTTCAGCCGGCCACGACAGTTTGATCACCTGGTCATACATGGCCTGAGCCTTGCTGTAATTCTTCTGCATATAATAGCAGTCAGCAGTACGTATATAAGAGTCCTGTGAAAAAGCATCTGAATTCAGTGCCGGGTTTTTACTGAAAGGTTCAAAAAATGTTTGCGCTACCGGGTAATTCTCTTTTCTTAAATAACAATAGCCCAGGTTGTATCGGGCTGTATTCAGGTTGGCTTCACCGCTGGTGGGCGAACCGCCACTAACATACGCATTATAATATCTGATAGCATCATCCAGTTTATTATTCCGGTATGCCAGCTCTCCTTTCCAGAAATTGAGCAGGGGAAGTACCGATGCATTGTTGGGATCATCCAGGGCCTTATCCAGCAAAGCTTCCGCCTCAGCCAGGCTTCCATCATTGATCAGTTCGGAAGCACGGCCAAATAATATACGGGGGTATAATCTTTTTGAATGCTCTGTGGGTTTATCCAGGCTTTCCAGTAATGCCTGTGCATCCTTAAAATTATTGGTATTGGCCAGCGCCCCTACCAGCAACTCTTTTGCCTCCTCATTATAAACAGAGTTAGGATAGTCATTGACAAAGGAACTAAGGCTGTTCAGGGCCTCATCCTGGTAACCCAGTTCGTAAGAAAGTTTGGCATACTGGTACTTGGAAATTTCCTTCAGGGAAGGGTTGCTGATATTGGAGGAACAAAACAGGAAAGCATTTCTTGCATTGGACCTCTGCCCTGTTTTCAGGTAAGCATCCCCCAGCATATACATGGCATGCTGGCTCAGGGAATCATCTTTTCCACTCAGCTGTTTGAATCCATCTATGGCTTTTGAATAATTACTGGCCTGGTAATAACAATAGGATAATTCGTACAGGTCTTCCCTTCTCACTTTCTTAGACCGGCCCACATAATCTTCCAGGTAGGGAAGCGCTTTAGCATATTCTTTCTTTTCAAAATAAGCATGCCCGATCAGCTGCTTCAGTTCCAGGTCATAATATTGAGAACTGCTGCCGGATTGCAACTTATTTTGTATATAGCTGATCGATTCTTCTTTTTTACCCTGTATATAATAGATCTGTGCGATATAATAAGGTACTACTGTGCCATAGTTCTTATCATTCTCTACGATCTTAAAGGATGGCAGTGCTTCGTTGTACTCCCGGTCGCGGAAAGCCAGGAAACCATAATAATAATTTGCATCGATATAATTCGGGTCGTCCTTCATGATGCGGATGCTGTTGAACAATGGCCTGGCCTGTGCAAAACGCTGCAGGTTGAAATAAGCATAACCCTGGTGAAATTTCATATCCGCGATCTCCCGGTTGCTGAGATTGGCAATATTGGTTTGTTCGTACTGGCTGGCTGCATCCCCAAATTTTTCCTGGCGGAAATAATACTCACCTAAATGATAGCTAATCATCTGCACCCGGGCGGTATTCTTCTCCACGTCAATATATTCTTTAGCGAAATCTTCAGCAGTACCTTCATTTTGTTTGAGGGCACAAACGGTGTGGTAGTAATTTATTTCCTGCACCGTGATCGTGGCATTGGCCATATCTGTTTCCCGTACAGATTGTTTCAATTCTTTTAATAAGGGATAGGCCAGGCTGTATTGCTCCTTTTGAAAATACTCTTTGGCTTCCTTGAATTTTTCTTCCGGATCGGAATAAAAACGGGTCTGTTGTGCGATTACGGAACTGCTGAACAAGATGGCCAGTGCAAGAAAATGGTGATGCTTCATGGAATGTCCTTTAAACCGGTTCCCGTCCCGAAATTTCGGGAGCTATCGGGCTAATTTTCTAAACGTTGCGAATATTCAAATTATTTCAAGTAAGACCAAACATCATTCCAAACAGGTGTGGATAAGTTTGAAATCGAAAATGGTTTAACATTTTATTGGAGAAAAGCGTGATTCCCGGGATGATTTACGCCAGGACATGCGTGTTATTGCAACAATCCTCTCTCATTTATTTTTTAGTATTATTGCACCCGAAACTCCAAACATTATGAGAAAACTATTTAGTACCAAATACACCGATACCTCCATTACCATTGCCGCCCTTTTGCTTCGTGTTTCCCTGGGTTCATTGATGATGATCCCGCATGGCTATAAGAAGCTGATGAATTTTGCGGCCAAATCCGCTACTTTTTCGGACCCTTTTCATATTGGCAGCCCATTATCGATGGGATTATCCATTTTTGCAGAGTTTTTCTGCGCCGGTCTTATTATCCTCGGGCTGATGACAAGGCTGGCCTGCATTCCTCTCATAATCAATATGTCTGTTGCGCTTATTTTTGCGCATAAAGGCCGTGTATTTAGTGATGGCGAAGATGCAGCATTGTTCCTGGCTGGTTTTATCGCCATTTTCCTGATAGGTCCCGGGAAAGCCAGTGCAGACAAACTGATCGGTAAATAAAAAATATCTTGTTACATGTTTGCAACCGAAACGCAGGTAAGAGTTCGTTATGCCGAAACTGACCAGATGGGTGTGGTCTATCACAGCAATTATTTCCCCTATTTCGAAACAGCGAGGGCCGAATCCATCCGTGCATTAGGCTTTACTTATGCCGATATGGAAAAAATGGGTATCATTATGCCGGTGGTGGATATTCATTGCCGCTATCTGCGCCCTGCCCGATATGATGATCTGCTGACCATCAAAACCATGCTCAGGGAATTGCCGGTCCATCATAAGATCGAATTCCACCATGAAGTGTATAATGAAAAAGATGAATTACTGGTTGTTGGTAAGATCATTTTATATTTTATGGAAGCCGGCACCATGAAGAAAGCAGTCATGCCTGATCAGTTGATGGAAAAATTAAAACCTTACTATGGCATCCACTAAGCCATTACACTTATACTACACATACCTTATCAATGATTAATTTTACCCGATGGACCCTGTATCAGAAGTAAATAACGGAATGGGAAATGAAGAGCAGCCGTCATCCTCCGGCGATACCCTTGTATACCCGCCGAAATATGAAAGATCAGCAGAAAGCTCCAATGTATGGCTTCGCTCTATGATGAGCCTGGCTGCTTACCTGTTACTGGGCTATTATATTTTCCCTAATTATAAGGTTTTGCTGATCATCACCGGTATTGTAATGATCCATGAACTGGGACATTTCCTGGCCATGCGTTATTTTCGCTATAATGACCTGGGGATTTTCTTTATTCCCTTATTGGGAGCTTATGTATCCGGCACCAAAAGAGAAGTTTCACAAAGCCAGTCGGCCGTTATTCTATTGGCAGGCCCGTTACCGGGTGTACTCTTCGGTATCATTCTTTATCTGCTGGATCAGCCAGCTCACACTTATGAATTTCTTGACATTTCACTCTCCCGGATAGGTCTCATCTTTATCATCCTGAACCTGATCAATCTGCTGCCGGTTTACCCGCTTGACGGTGGACAGTTGCTCAACCGTGTGTTTTTAGACGAAGAAGGATTTTGGAGCAGGATCTTTGTTTTTCTTTCCGCAGGAATGATGGTTTGGTTTGCATGGTCGATGTATAACAAAACTGGCAGCAGTTTTTATTTCATTTTCTTTCTATTTCCTGTCATGATGTTGTTTCGCCGCTTTGGTGAAACCAAAATGCACCATGTTGAAAAAAAGGTGGAAGAAGCAGGTATTCATACAGATATCGATTATGAAGATCTGCCGGATGAAGATTACTGGAAGATCAGGAACATCGTGGTCCGGGAATATCCTCTTTTAAAAGATGTTCCGCAGGCGCCGCCATTCGAGTTCAGTCACAAGGAAGAAAAAGTCATGACCGTTATACAAAGTCTCCTGCATCGCCATTTGATTCAGGATGTGTCCATTGCCGGTAAAATATTGATCTTTCTTATCTGGGTGGCAGCGCTGGCCTCCCCCTGGCTGCTTAATCTCCAGGTATGGTCGATGTGGGGGCCCAGGTAATAAAGGCTTACACCCTGTTATGATCTTCTTTCCATTGCTGAATGGCCTGTTTGATCTGGCTGGCTGAAAGTTTTTCTTCCACTGCTTTTTGGGCCAATGCAGGAAATTCGCCATCGCTGGCAAACCGGAGCGCAATGATCTGCCGCATTCTGATCTGCTTATCCAATGGTTTTCCGGTGAGTACAAAATGACGTAAATTCTCCTCAGCACGGATGGCCCTGTCCTGTGCCCGGAGCGCAAACCACCTGGCATACCACCAAAGAACGATGAGTACAAAGGCAATGATGCAAATAAGTGCTGCAGAATAATGCGCATGTGCGTCTGCATGGATTAGGTTGACGATACTTCCCCCAAGTATTGCTAATAATAAAAGAGGCATAATAAAATGCCAGAGTGGAATATAGCGGCCGTGGTTTTTTAGGTTCTGATCAGACATGGTGGTTAGTTTATGGTTTTGGGTTGATGGTTTTGGGTTGACAGTCTGAAAGTATGAAATTTTCCATACCCCTGTCAGCTAACTTCCCCCTCATTTCAAAACATCCAGTACTTTGTACATTTTGGGTACCAGAACAGAAGCTTTTTCACTATAATTATTAACCAAAAAAGAAAAAATATACTCCCTCCCATCCTTTGCTTTATGATATCCGCAAAATCCTTTTACATCACTGATGGTGCCGCTTTTGATCTTCATCCCGTTGTATTCCGGCAGAGAATGATAGAAAGCAGGAAACCAGTCTTTGGTTTTGGCATATTTCAGAATTTCCACCTGTGCATGGGTGGTTACCCGGTTGAGCGGTGAAAGGCCCGAACCATCATACATATTCAGTTCCTCTTCATCGACCCCTTTTCCTTTCCAGAATTTTTTGAGAATAGCCACGCCGCTGTCCGTGGAGCCAAACCCCTGTTTTTTGTAGGCAAAAGTTTTTATTAATGCCTCTCCATATAGATTGATGCTTTTTTTATTGAACCAGTAGATGATGGAGTCGAGGGAGGGGGAATAGCTAGTTGCCAGATTGGTTATCTCACTGAAGTAGTTTAACATTTTTGCAGTATCGTATTTTGAGGAAATTGTAATACCATGGCCAATTAACTCATCTTCAAGGCTGGCAATTACTGCTGGTCCCGGTGCTGGTACAGACCCCGAAATCCTGAACGCTGACTCACCAGGTGGAATAGTTCCTGTTACAATTCCAAAATCTGAATAGGGTGCCAGGAATATATACGCATTATCACCACTACCCTTCTTTCCGGTTTTGGCTTCACTTTCAAAACGTACCTGCCTCATCTTTGGACTGGTGCTTATTACTCTTACACTATCACCTTCATTGTTGCCTGACTTCAGGTACATATCGTATTGATTTTCTCTCCAGTTGATCATATTGGCACCCGCTCCATAATAATTACCTATATCTTGCCATATCCAGCCATCCGGTACGAATTGATTTGACCAACCAGGTTCACCATTAATTCCAATTCTTCCAACGATTAATTTGATCTTAAGTTTTTGAATACTCTTCAACCATGTATCTATAATCACTTGTTCACTATTAGAATAGTATCGCCCACTACCCAATGTCGGATCGCCACTGCCACTGATTAGTAAATCTCCGAAAAGTGTATTACCCTCTATTTTTCCCCTGTAACCTAATTCGGTCTTATACCTGTAATTTTTTCCCAGCAACTCAAACGCCGTTACACTTGTAATGATCTTTTGCGTGGAAGCCGGCGCCAATCCTGTTTGTGAATTCTTGTCAAATACCACCTGTCCTGTCTTTGCATCGATCACGTAAAGGGAGCTGATGGCATGTTTTAGCTGGCTGTCGCTTTCAAACTGTTGCCAGGCTTTTTGCAAACGCTGTGTGATTGTCTGGCAGAGTAAAGCAACAGGTAAAAGCAAAAAAGCGAAGGACAGGAAACGCCTCATTGGTATTATTTTTCCCAAAACTAAAAAGAATTAATTTTGAAGTATGGAAAATGAAGTTAAAGAACCAGCGCCTAAGTATAATTTTCTTTCCCCGGAAGAGTATTTGGAAATGGAGAGAATTTCCAGCCAAAAACATGCGTATTTTGAAGGGCATGTTTACGCCATGTCAGTTGCATCCAATGAGCATAATGACATTACGTACAATATTAACAGGCTAGTAGCCCCTTTTTTGCATGGCAAAGGTTGCAAACTATATAATAGTGATTTCAGGATACATATTCCGGCAAATACGCTTTTTACTTACCCTGATTTTACAATTGTATGCGGAAAAACCGAAACGCACCAGGTATATACCAATAACCTTACTAATCCAGTAGTAATTATTGAAATACTTTCAAAAAAAACACGTGATTATGACCGGGGCACCAAGTTCAATCTTTACAGGGCTATCCCCACTTTAAGGGAATATATTCTTATTGACTCAACTAAAATATCAGTTGAAATTTTTACCAAAACTGAAAATAGCCAGTGGATGCTTTCTGAATTTAAACAACTAACGGATAGTTTTGTTATAACCACCATTGGATTTACTATTTCCTTGATAGAAATATATGAGAATGTGAACGTCAAAGAATAAACGATTTTTACACTCAAATTTTTTTATTTGAAACCCATCTACGCTTCCATCATCACCATCGGCGATGAACTGTTAATCGGGCAAACCATTGATACCAACAGCGCCTTTATTGCACAGGAATTAAACAAGATCGGTGTGTGGGTAAAACGAAGAGTGGCCGTTGGCGACGACTACGATGCTATCTGGAATGCACTGGACGAAGAAGGCCGCCAGTCCAGCATTATTATTATTACCGGCGGACTGGGCCCAACGGCAGATGATATTACCAAACCCCTGCTTTGTAAATATTTCGGCGGTAAATTAGTAGTCAACAAAAAAGTAGAGGATCATGTCCGCTATCTTTTTGAAAAAGTTTTTCGCCGCCCGGGACCCATACTTGAACGAAATCTTAAACAGGCTGAAGTACCGGATGTTTGTACCGTGCTGTTTAATAAAAGAGGTACCGCACCGGGTATGTTGTTCAGGAAAGTAATTCAAGCCCCCCTAAATCCCCCGCAAGGGGGGACTTTAGCACCCGACCTGGTGGAAAACTATAATTATATAACTGCAGACCCTGCTCTTTATGGCTTGCTAAAGGAATATGTGTCAAAACACAGAAGTAATCCCACAGAAGCAGAAAAAGTTGTTTGGGAGTTACTTAAAGGGAGAAAATTGAGCGGGTATAAGTTCAGGCGGCAGCACATCATCAAGTCTTATATTGCTGATTTTATTTGCCTGCCAAAAAAATTGATCATTGAGATTGATGGGTCCATCCATAATCTTCCGGAAAATGTGATAAGTGATGAGGAGAGAACTGCAGAATTAAACAGGCTGGGATATAAAGTAATACGGTTCACAAATAACCAGGTGCTACATGAACCCGATGCTGTGTTGAATGAAATAATAACTCATCTGAATATCGCGGATTCCGGGAACCCTCCTTTGGAGGGCAGGGAGGCTATTTTTATCTCTCTTCCCGGCGTTCCGCACGAAATGAAAGGCCTTATAACCGATGAAGTGATACCAGTATTACTGAATGAATTCGAAATGCCCGGCATCGTTCACCGTACCGCATTTACCGCCGGGCAGGGTGAGTCCATGATCGCTGAATTACTGAAAGACTTTGAACCTTCCCTCCCTCCTCATATCAAGCTGGCTTATCTGCCTAATTATGGCATGGTGAAATTGCGGCTCACTTCGCAGGGTAATAAAAAAGAAGAAGTGGAAAAGGAACTGGACCCTTATTTCCAAAAATTATTGGTACTGGTAAAAGAATACCTCGTATCTGATGAAGATGAAGGACTGGAAGTAGTGATCGGGAAAATATTAAAAGAGAAAAATAAAACACTGGGAACCGCTGAAAGCTGTACCGGCGGCTATATTGCACACCTGCTGACTTCCATTCCCGGCTCATCTGTTTATTACAAAGGCACCATTGTGAGTTACTCCAACGAAATAAAAATAAAGATACTGGGCGTACAGGCATCCACGTTAGACAGTTTAGGTGCCGTAAGTGAAGAAACGGTGAGAGAAATGGTGAAGGGAACACTCGAAAAACTGAACGTTGATTTTGCCCTGGCCACTTCCGGTATCATGGGCCCCGATGGTGGTACCCCGGAAAAACCGGTGGGCACCGTCTGGATCGCTGCAGGCAACCGGGACCGGATCGAAACCTTACAGCTGAACCTTCGTTTTGACCGGATGCGTAACATTCACATGACAGCCGCCAATGCCCTGAATTTCCTTCGGAAATTCATTTTGACTAACAGTTGATAGCCTGATTATTCTCAATTCATTACCTTTGGCGCGACAATAAAAGACGATCGCTTACCTACAAATAAAATTATTATGGCAATTGTTGATCTGGTGATGCCAAAACTGGGCGAAAGTATCATGGAAGCCACCGTGCTGAAATGGCACAAACAACCCGGTGATGAAGTAAAAATGGATGAAACGGTGCTCGAGATCGCCACCGATAAAGTGGATAGCGAAGTGCCCAGCACTGCTGCCGGGGTGATCGAACAGATATTATTCAATGTAAACGATGTAGTTCCCATAGGGACCGTAATCGCCAAAATAAGAACAGGTGCCGCAGAAACCACCTCATCAGCACCCGTGGTAGCCACCCCAGTAAGAGAAGTTGTACAGGAAGCTGTGCTGGTGGAAACCCAACAAACTGCCACTCCGGCTTACCGGCCACAAACTAACGGTACCAGTAACCGCTTTTACTCCCCGCTGGTTTTAAATATTGCCGCCAGTGAGGGGATGAGCATGACAGAACTGGAAAAAATACCCGGCACCGGCAATGAAGGAAGGGTAACCAAGAAGGACATACTGCAATACGTTAGCAATAAGAGATCAGGACATGTAAGCCCTGGTATAAAACAGGATATGGTAATACCGGTATCCAGGGTGGAACAAACATCGGCCCAACAGCAACAACTGCCCACTACCTATACCGGCAATGTAGAGATCATTGAAATGGACAGGATGCGTAAACTGATTGCTGATCACATGGTGAGAAGCAAACATACCAGTCCGCATGTAACCAGCTTTACCGAAGCAGATGTAACCAACCTGGTGCTGTGGCGTGATAAAGTAAAAAAGGAATTTGAAAAAAGGGAAGGCAGTAAGATAACTTTTACCCCTCTCTTTATTGAAGCCATTGTTCGCTGTATTAAAAAATTTCCGCTGATCAACTGTTCGCTGGACGGCGACAAGATCATTGTGAAAAAAGACATCAATATCGGTATGGCCACCGCATTGCCCAGTGGTAACCTGATCGTTCCCGTTATTAAAAATGCCGACCAGCTGAACCTGGTGGGACTCACCAAACAGGTAAATGCCCTGGCAGATAGTGCCCGTAATGGAAAATTGAAAGCCGATGATACACAGGGTGGCACTTTCACCCTTACCAATGTGGGTACATTTGGCAGCCTCATGGGAACACCTATCATCAACCAGCCACAGGTGGCCATTTTAGCAGTGGGGGCCATCAAGAAAAGACCAGTGGTGGTGGAAACTCCGGCAGGCGACAGCATTGCCATCCGGCACATGATGTACCTGAGCATGAGCTACGATCACCGCATTGTGGACGGAAGCCTGGGCGCTACCTTCCTTACAGCAGTGGCAAAAGAGCTGGAGAATTTTAATGCTGACAGGGATTATTAAAGTTGAATGCCACGCTGTCCCGGATTTTCGGGACTGTCGAAGCGTGCTATGATTCAGTCATGTTTTCATTCCGTAGGAGTGCCGTATTTTTTTCGGGAAAAAACAAACCTGCTCCCCTTTCTTTTTACGATGAACAAATTATCGTATTGGGTTTCTTTCAGGTCGCCGGGTACTACCGTTGACCCGCATAGTTTGTTGGCAATATCATCAACAGTATTTGAATGGCCCACGATCAATACATTCCCTTTTTTAATCCCCTTCACTTTTTCGATGAACTGATTCAGCGAATCCCGGGTATTGTATGTTTCAATGCGGGTGGAACCCCGTAGTTCATTCAGCGGCTGTGCCGTGCTGATGGTCCTCGTGGTATTGGTGGAAAAAATGTACTGAATGTTCTTAGCCCTGAGCTGGTCCCTGAGCTGCAGGGACCTCAACTGTCCTGCTTCTGACAAAGGGGGGTTGCTGGCCATCATTTTATCTGCCCCGGGTTCCACGGCTGCTTTTTCGGCATGCCGCACGATATAAAAAGTGTTGCCACAGGAAATAAGGAACATCGCAGCGACCAGGGAGCTAAAAACAAATTTCATTTTAATGGTTTTAACAGAATAAAGATAATCTCTCTTTACTTTTTACCGTCTTTTTATTAAATTAGGAGTATCATTTTTAACCCCTACAGCTATGAAGCAATTATCTGAGACCTGGTTTGCCGAAGGCCGTATCGATTTTGAGTTAAAAAAATACACCCTGCTGGCCTACCTGCAGGAAGTAAACCGGTACTTTACCGAAAGCAAGCTCTACCCCTTGCTGGCAGATATTATTTTCCATTACAATAATATTGTGGCATTCAGGGAAAACAAAAAATACCTGCAGGAGCACTTTCCCAAAAAACTGACCGGTATGCAGCTGGAAAAACTGCAATTGCTCTATGAACAAATGATCAGTGATGATGAACTGATGCAGGAACTGGAGAGCATCATTCATTACTCAGCTGACAAAATAAAAACCACCATCACCAATGGCACCGAGATATATGAATTTGTGGAAGAAAAAATAAATATCGCCCCGGTGGGGATCGTTCCTTTAGATACCCAGGAAGGCTATTTTTTCCTGAGCAGCGGTAATATTAAAAGCACCCAGGTATATCACTACCGCCTTTCCATTTTTGAAAAGCATGATGAAAAATACCGGAGCATCCGGACTTTATTTTTAGATAACCGGCTGCGAAGCATCAGCACCACCTATGAGCATATCAAATCGGAGCTCATCCGTCACCGGAAAGATCTCCCCAATCCTGCCGTATATGCTATTGAAACAGAGCTGGCCTTCCCGGTTGATGAAACATTATTACCTATCGCCAAAAGAAGCCTGGTAAAATTCATTTCAGCTGCAGCATAAAAAAGCAGTATGTAGGTTTATTAGTCAATTGGTGGCAGTTCTAAAACCGGAAAGGCCTTCCAGGCAGCAGGCTTATGCTAATAAACTAATTAACCAACATTCTAATACACTGTTTCCAAACCCCAGTCCTTTCCTTTTTTCACTGCAGGTAATCCGTCGGAGATCCATTTGGCCGGTTTCTCTCCTTTTAATATCCAGTCGAAAAATTGCTGCATCCTCACCTGGTAATCCATCATATCCTGTCGCTGTGTAAGCCCATGCCCCTGGCCGTTATAGTTGAACATCCACACTTTCTTCCCTAATCTTCGCAAACCGGTAAACAATTCAATTCCCTGGTACCACGGTACGGCCCCATCTGCATCATTGGCCATAATCACCATCGGGGCTGTTACCTTATTGAGACTAAATAAAGGCGAGTTGAGCAAATACAATTCCGGTTTTTCCCATAAAGTAGCGCCTATACGGCTCTGTGTTTTTTCATACTGGAACTGCCTGTTCACACCACTTTCCCAGCGAATACCCCCATACGCACTGGTCATATTAGCCACAGGTGCACCTGCCCAAATAGCTTTAAATAATTTTGTCATGGTAGCTACTTGTGCGGCCTGGTAGCCTCCCCAGCTATGACCTTGCAAAGCCATGTTCGCACTATCGGCCCAGCCTTTTTTTACCAAAGCCCTTGCCCCGCTCACGATATAGTCATAAGCGCTTTGCCCGGGATACCCGATCTTATATTCAATATCCGGCATAAAGACCATGTAACCCCGGCTCACAAAAAAGGGAACATTAACGGCACTTCTGATGGGAGCAGGTTCTTTATAATCATGCAACTCATTGCTGAGTTTTTCATAGAAATAAATAATAGTGGGATATTTTTTGGAGGCATCAAAATTTTCCGGCTTATACACAATACCTGTGGCTTCTTTACCATTGTAGGCTTTCCATTTAAACAATTCTGCGGTACCCCAGAGATAATTGGCCTGCTGGGGATTGATGGAGGAGAGCTTCAGACCACCAGCACCGGTGGCCCCCAGGTAGCTTTGAATATACAGGTCAGGGTTTGACGAAAAATTTTCCTTTGTATAAATAAAATTGTGTGCATTTTTTGCTTTGGTAACAGCCCCAAAACTCATATTTAAAAAAGAAGGTGCTGCCGGTAAGGCATCATCGAAATACCTGCTGTTGTACCATAATGCCCTGTTCTTTGTTTTTTCATCCAATACACCAAAAAGCAGGTAACTTTTTTTACTG
>CAZSGD010000055.1:0-12741 GCA_964606155.1 uncultured Chitinophaga sp.
TCTGGCTTTAATATTGTACCTTACTCTTTCTAAATTTCTGGTAGCATGATCGTGGTGTATATTTTATTAGGGCTCATTATTATCCTGTTAATAGGCGCTGCGCTGTTACCCAAAATGTACAATATCGAAAGAACTATCATCATTCATAAGCCCGTGAGAGAAGTGATGAAACATGTGGGTGATTTTAATGATTATGCCGAATGGAACCCCTGGCATAAAATGGAACCAAAATCAACACGGACGATCACCGGTGCTCCCAATACCGCTGGGCATAAATATGAATGGGTGGGTAAAAAAATTGGTGCGGGAAGTTTAACGCTTATTAACCTGGATGATAAACACATTCATATTCTCTTTGAATTCATCAAACCATGGAAGACCAAAGCAAAAGATAATTGGTTATTTGAACCCTGGGGCGATGGAAGCCAGACCAAAGTGACCTGGCAAAACAGCGGAGAACTGCCCTGGCCTATAGCAAGATTAATGGGGCCCATGATCAATAAGAACCTCTATCACCAATTTGGTGTGGGACTGGAGAACCTGAAAAAAATGAGTGAGGAATGAAAAGACCGTAACTGGCTAAATTGATCTTTCGTATCCTCCGTCTCATCCATCGCTCTGGGTTACTATATTCTTTTGAGATCGGTCACTGTTAATTCGCTGTTTGTTATATTTCCTGTGTTCAGCGTGCCGGCTGGTT
This sequence comes from uncultured Chitinophaga sp., assembly GCA_964606155.1. GTDB lineage: Bacteria > Bacteroidota > Bacteroidia > Chitinophagales > Chitinophagaceae > JJ008. The sequence continues at coordinate 701 of CAZSGD010000055.1, forward strand.
CAAACAGCATGATCTCTACTTCTTCCTCTGCCACCGGCTTATGCTCCACGCCCCGGGGCATGATCAGAAACTCTCCTGCATTAACCGTAACGACCTTATCCCGCATATGCATATCAAAACTTCCTTTTATCACATAGAACAGTTCGTCTTCCTGATCATGATGATGCCACACAAATTCTCCCTGGAATTTGACCAGCTTCACTTGTTGCCCGTTTAGCTCCCCGGCAATACGCGGGTTGAAATAATCGCTGAACGCGGAAAGTTTTTCTGCGATATTTACTTTTTCAATGTTCATATCATTCAATTGAAATGTTATCTGCAATTTCTTTCGCTTTTTTTCTCAGTAATGTGGTGTCTGTATTTACCGTACCATAGGTCAGGGCCACAGCCATTCTCCGATAGGGCCTCGTAGAAGGTTTGCCAAATATTCTTACATCAGCATTGGTTTGTTCTAATGCTTTCTCTATTCCATGTATTGAAAATTCTGTAGCTGATTTGCCGGCTAATACCACGGCGCTGGCCCCTGCCCGTTCTAATTTTATTTCGGGGATAGGCAAGCCCAGTATCGCCCTTGCGTGTAATTCAAATTCTGAAAGGTTCTGCGTGCCGGCCAGGGTAACCATTCCCGTATCATGTGGCCGGGGGCTTAGCTCAGAAAAATAAACTCCCTTATCCGTCAAAAAAAACTCAACACCCCAGATACCGGCGCCTGTCAGCGCTTTTGTTACTTTCTCAGCCATCTCGCAAGCATCGTGGTAATCTTTTTCGCTGATAGCCACTGGTTGCCAGCTTTCCTGGTAATCTCCTCTTTCCTGCCGGTGACCAATTGGCGGGCAGAATAATGTTTTACCATTCTTTTGTGTCACGGTCAGCAAAGTAATCTCTGTATGGAAAGAAATGAATTCTTCAATGATCACTTCTTTGATATCACCTCTTGAATTGTTGATAGCATAATCCCAAACCTGTTGCCGTTCCTCCTCCTTTTTCAACACGCTTTGTCCTTTGCCGGAAGAGGACATCAATGGTTTTACCACACAGGGCAAACCAATTTCATCCACTGCTTTTATAAATTCTTCGAAAGTTGTTGCGTAAAAATAACGGGCAGTGCGCAAGCCCAATTCTTTGCTGGCTAAATCACGTATCAGTTTACGGTTCATAGTAAAGTTGGCGGCCCTGGCGCTGGGCACCACTTGTATTTTTTGTTTTTCATATTCATAAAACCGCTCGGTACGGATCGCTTCGATCTCAGGTACCACGAGATCGGGTTTGTGTTTGGCTACAATAGCATCCAGCTGATCCCCGTTCAGCATATCGATCACTTCAAACCCGTCGGCCACCTGCATGGCGGGAGCGCCGGCATAACTATCTGCTGCGATCACTGTTTGCCCCAGTCGTTTCAGGGAGATCACCAGCTCCTTTCCCAGCTCACCACTGCCCAGCAAAAGAATTTTTTTGTGCATACTGATATTTGTGAGCGGCTAAAATAAAAAAGTCCTGCCAACCAGTTGACAGGACTTACTAACCCTTTTTAGTTGTTTAATAGAAAAACTGTTCTTTTACGATTTTTCCATCTTCCACTTTGTAAACCGCGATCTCATCCATTTTCATCCGGCCCATGCCTTTAAAGGTGCAATCCAATCCCATCGCCAGGCTAAAATGATTGCCTGCCACAATGGGCTGCCCGGAATAGCCACCATGCATTTCTTCCACGCTTTCAGCAAATTGTCTTCCTTTCTCCCTGATGGCATCCATGCCTTCCACCGTTTTTAATCCGGGAGAGTGTTCTGGTTCGATACTAACTGCATTTTCGGCAAACAATTCTTCCTGGATCTTGTCCCATTGGCCCATCTGGGATAGCTCATGAAACCGGTTGGCTACTTCCTGTGTAGTCATCACCGCAGCATCTGTACTTGTCATAACAATCGATTTAGGTTAAAAATTGGACAATCAAGCTACAGCTTTTCAAATTGGCAAAAAATTAAATTATTATGAAGCCGGAAATTTCCGGTATGAACTTAGCTTTACTTCTCCTGTTATGATTAATATGTTCATCATGCGCCTGCTGCCTGTCATTGTTTTGTGCATACTGGCTTCCTGTTCTGTCAGCAAAAACCCCCTGCGAAAAGAAGTGAAAATGCTGGTAAAGGGTGAGGTAAAAGAAGACACCAGTTATATTTATGCCCTCCCGTTTGAGGAGCGTAAAAGTTTCCGGGTGATACAGGGTTATTTTAGTCGTTTCACCCATAAAGAAAGGGCCGCCCTTGATTTCAATATGAAAAAAGGAACGAAGATCACTGCGGCCAGGGAAGGGGTGGTGGTAAGGGTAAAAGAAGATGGTACCCGGGGCGGGCTGAAAAGAAAATTCCGTTCGCATGGTAATAATATAGTTATCCAGCACCCCGATGGCTCCAGGGCAGGCTACTGGCACATAAAACATAATGGTGTACTGGTTAGTGTAGGCGATACAGTTAAAAAAGGGCAGGTAATCGCCCTGAGCGGCAAAACCGGTTATGCATTTGTACCCCATCTCCATTTTTTGGTATGGACATCCCGCAATGGGCAATGGCAGCAAGTAGCTACCCGTTTTCAAACATCAACCGGGGTAAAATACCTGCGCAGCTGGAAAAAATATACGAAACCAAGAGATAGTTTATAGTTTATGGTTTGTGGTTTATGGTTGCTGAATATTCTCTAAAGGCCGCAGATTCGATACTTTACCGATCCTTCTTTATAGTTCAGAAGTTGTCTGCAATAATAAACGACCTAACCGCCAATCATAATCTTTCAGCCTGCCTATCTATTAATTGGGAGCATACCCGCTTTGTGTGAACGATAAACCCAAAACCATAAACTATAAACCTTTTCATATGTTTACATTTGCTAAATTATTTTTCCTTGGAGGAGTTTTTCCAGCAGTTCATTTACGGACTTAAACAAACAACTGCCCTTGAATATATTGCCGTGGTGGCGGGTATTGCCAGTGTTTGGTTCAGCCGCATAGAGAATATCCTGGTGTATCCCGTTGGGCTTATCAATACCATTATTTATATCTGGCTGAGCTTTAAAGGACATCTCCTGGGTGAAGCGGCCGTTAATTTTTATTACACCGTTATGAGTATTTATGGCTGGATTTTATGGACAAAGAAGGACCGACAGCAGCATCATGTTATCAACATTAAATTTTCCAATAAAAAACAGTGGGCAGAGCAATTTCTCTTTTTTAGCGCTTTTTACCTGGCCATCTTTTTTTCTTTAACCTATTTAAAAAAGTCCTTTGCTTCCGGCGCTATTCCATGGGCGGATGCTTTTGCTTCTGCCACTGCATTCACCGGTATGTGGTTGATGGCGAAGAAAAGGGTGGAGAGCTGGTATTGGTGGATCGTCACGAATATCGCATCCATGCCGCTCTATTTTGTAAAGGGATATGTGGTCACCAGTGTATATTATCTTGTCTTGTTGGTGCTGGCCGTTTTTGGACTAATGGAGTGGCGGCAAAGAGCGAAAAAGGTGACAACCCGGGAGGGTCATCACCTTTGATCTAACCAAAACCAACTACTACCTTTTACTGAATCGGGATTTCCTGGCTGTTGGTTGGCGCACCCTCCAGAATGGGCAGGCTCACCTGCAGCACGCCGTCAGCATATTTTGCCGAAATCTTCGTGGCATCAATGCTGTCGCTGAGCGTAAAGGTTCGCACAAAGCCTCCGCGGCTGTACTCCCTTACCACCCAGTTGAATTTGGGAAAACCCTCAGGCGGTGAGTAGGAAACAGTTAACTCATTTCCTTTTACTTCCAGGTGAAAGTTTTCTTTAATACGGCCCGGTGCAAAGACCAGCATTTCATAACTGGTTTCTGTACGGTAAATGTTTACGGCAGCTCTTTGTGCTGAACGGATAAACAGGTGCCGTCCCCTGTTTCCTGCATTCTGGCCTTTTGCGGCCTCGTGCCCCCGCCAATCGCCGGGGCGCACACATGACTGATTGTAGTACATGTTTCTTAGATTTAAGGTGAAAAAATGAATACCCTGATAATAACAGATAGTTGTCATCAAAAGTTTAATACCCTGTTATCGTATTAAAATTCAATCCGTCATGCTAAAGAAGATCGTCGTTATAGGGCCGGAAAGTACAGGCAAAAGCATGCTGTGTGGGCAATTGGCCCAGCATTATGAATCCACCTGGTGCCCGGAATTTGCCCGGGAATATTTATTGACCAATGGCACTAATTATGAATATGAGGACCTGCTCACTATTGCCAAAGGCCAGTTGGCCATGGAGGATGAATATACTGCCATGCTGGAGAATCAATCCCTGCCCTTGCTGGAAAAGGGGGGGCATCTTCCATTGTTTATTGATACAGATATGTATGTGATGAAAGTGTGGTGCGAATTTGTTTTTGGCAAATGCCATCGTTTTATCCTGGAGCAAATCGTGCAACGGCAGTATGATCTGTACCTGCTCTGCAATATTGACCTGCCCTGGGTAAAGGACGAGCTCCGCGAATATCCTGACCTGGTTTCCCGGCAAAAGCTGTATAGCATGTACAAAGACATCATGATGAACCAGTCTGTTCCCTGGGTGGATATCAGTGGTGATTATGCTGAAAGATTGAGAAGAGCGGTGAATGCTGTTAATGCCACGCTTTAGCTTATTGCTGCACTTCATCATTTATCTTTGAGGCCATGAACATTACGGGCATCCAATCCTGGGTAGTAAAAAATCACCGTTTCCTTTTTTATTCCTGCTGGATCATTCTCGGCATCATGCAGGCTTCCATGACCGAGCTGATCGATGATGAAGGTTATTACTGGGCCTATTCCCGTTTTCTCGACTGGGGTTATTTTGATCATCCCCCGCTCACAGCCCTGCTCATTAAAATGGGCTATTCCCTTTTTCCCAATGAACTTGGCGTCCGCCTTTTCCCTTTGATATTGCATATCCTTTCACTGTTCATCCTGGAGCGGCTGATGGACCGGAGGAATCCTTTTATTTTTTATACCATTGCCTTATCCATTGCGGTTTTGCAGGTAATGGGGTTTGTGTCGGTTCCCGATATTCCGCTTATCTTTTTTACAGCCCTTTTCTTTTTGTGTTACAGAAAATTCCTGTCCTCTGCTTCTTTATTAAATACTTTTTTGCTCGGACTGGCTATTGCATTATTGTTTTACAGTAAATACCATGCTGTGCTGATCGTGTTTTTTACCTGGCTATCCAACCTGAAATTGTTTGTAAAATACCAGGCCTGGCTGGCAGGATTTGTTGCGTTAATACTGATTGGCCCTCATTTATGGTGGCAATACCAGCACGACTGGATCAGTTTCCGCTACCATTTATTTGAAAGCAATGTCAGCAGCAATTATAAATTCTCTTATACCACAGACTATGTCCTGGGACAGTTATTAATGGCAGGCCCCGTTGCCGGGGTCATACTTTTACCGGCCGCCTTATTGTATAAGCCCAAAACAGTTTTTGAGCGTTCGCAGCAATTTACGCTGATAGGCATCTACCTTTTTTTCCTGGTCAGTTCCTTTCGGGGAAGAGTGGAAGCCAACTGGACCGCCCCGGGTATCATCCCATTTATTTTACTATCCTTTTGGTTCCTGGCAGAGCATCCCAGGTGGTACAGGGTGCTTTTTAAATTATTGCCGGTCACACTAATCCTCGTATTGATATTTCGTATAGCCATGGTAATCGATTTTATTCCCCTTCTCTTTCTTAAACGATATTATCACCAGTGGGATAACTGGCCTGCCGAGATGAATAAACGCACCCATGATCTTCCGGTTGTTTTCGGCAACTCTTACCAGCGTGCATCTAAATACTGGTTTTATACCGGTCGGTTATCTTATTCCCTGAATAATTATAAGGAAAGAAAGAACAATTATAACTACTGGCCCATCGAAGATTCCCTGCTGGGAAAACCCGTTTACCTCGCAGATAAATATGATCTGTGGCGGTTCCCGGATTCCATACACACCCCTTTGGGATGGGTGGGATATAAGTATGATTCCCTGTTCATTTCTTTTGCCAAAATAAAAATTGATCCGGGGGTTAAAAGCATTACCACCTCATCCCATTCAGCTATTACGCTAAACTGTTCTTTTGAAATACCGGAACATTATACCCGGTTCATTCAAACGCATACTATTCCTCCTGATACCACCCGGATCGGCATATTAAATGCAAAGGGGTTGGTAAAAGATATTTTTACGGGCATTACACTTCAACAAATGATAGATCAGAAAATGATCCCCGTAAAATTTGTGCCTGATCTTCCAATAGGTGAGTATTATCTCCGCTTTGCTATCAACAGCGGCGCCCATTCGCCCACGCATAACAGCGATAAGATCAAACTTATTATCAGGTGATCTATTTATCCCCTTGCATGCCAATCACCCTTTGTATGTCCGGGTCTGTTTGCAGGTTATTCATTTGCTGCACAATGGCCCTTGAGCGGGCCGCAACATAGGAAGAAAGGGGTTTGGCCCTGTATCGTTTGGGACTGGGTAAAACGGCCGCTATGATAGCTGCTTCCTGCCGCGAAAGATTTTTGGCCGGCTTACCAAAATATTCCTGCGAGGCCGCTTCCACACCAAATACACCATCGCCGGTCTCGATCACATTCAGGTACATTTCCAGAATTCTCTTCTTGCCCCATACTAATTCAATCATGAAGGTAAAATAGACTTCCAGTCCCTTCCGGACCCAGCTGCGCCCCTGCCACAGGAAAACATTCTTGGCCACCTGCTGACTAATGGTGCTGGCGCCCCTTATCCTTCCCGGCTTTCTTTCATTGTACCGCTGGGCTTTTTTGATACTCTTCCAGTCGAACCCGCTATGATCAGGAAACAACTGATCTTCAGATGCAATCACAGCCAGTTTGGCATTGGGGGATATAGAACTCCTTCCTACATAATCCCTTTTCAATCCATGACCACTTGCCCAACTTGCCAGTTGGGTTACGGTAATCGGAGGGTCCACCCATTTCAACAAAATGATATAGAGAAATTGTGCAATGAACAGGAACAGGAATATTTTTTTTATCCATTTCCATGTGCGTAACAAAATTTCCCTTCCCTTCATGAGTGGCTGTTGGTTGATGCGATAAAAATAGTAAGCTTATGCTAAAAGCTTCGCCTTTGGGGAAGATAAAAATCAAGTACCTGCAATCTGAATTTTTTGCCGATCCTGAATTTCTTGCGCCGGATCGCATACACTGTTCGGTTGAAAGCATGTTTAACCAGCAAGGGCGCATAACCGATAACCGATGCAATGAACAGCGCTTTGCCCGGCTTGTTCACATCATTCAGCGACAGGCCCACCGTTGTGAGCGCCACACCCCCGGTTATCAGCAGCATGGTTTCTTTATTGGCCGGAAAAGGCTTTTTCTTTACTTCATCCAAAACCACAGCGCTTACCATCGTGCGGGGAACAACCCTGCCGTTCAGAAAGATCGTATCATTTCGCAACAGCGTGATAACCCCTTTTTCGTGATACCCGCTTTGCAGAATAAGATGCACCCTGTCGCCTTCGGTATAAGTCTTTTTCTTCTTACCTCCCTTTTTTACGAACAGGTAACCGGTTTGTGAGTGAGATACAACACAGCAGAGTAATGTAATAAGGAGCAGGGGCAGCCGGTTCATATTTCAAACATACAACGTGGTGCTGCCTATGTTTTGTTAAAACTCGGCTCCTGCATGGCTAAGCTTTTCACCGCAGAGAGTTACTCAAAAAGCGTTTGGCCTGAAAATTTAACCCCCCTAGACTTCCTGCTTTGTATTTCTTACTTTGTTTCAGTACTTTGGCGCATGCTTGAGGCGATGCTTAAGGGCCTGACGTTTGGATTACTGCTGAGCATATCGGTGGGGCCGGTATTATTTTCCATCATCAAGCAAAGCCTGAATAACGGGCATCGCGGCGGTTTTGCTTTTATCTTCGGCGTATCGGCCAGTGATATAACCCTGGTACTGGTCAGCAATGTATTTACCGGGATCTTCAACAGCCTGAAAGTGTATAAACAGGAAGTGGGTGTTGCCGGATGTATTTTCCTGGTATCGATGGGTGTTTATTTTCTTTTCTTTAAAAAAGTAAAAGTAAATGAAGAAGGGAAACAGGTCTTTGCTTTCCGGAAAAGAGATGTTGCTAAAATATTTCTGTCGGGCTATTTTATGAATACGCTGAACCCGGCCGTATTTATTTTCTGGATCACCACTTCCACAGCTGTAATTAATCATACAGTGCAGGACAAACTCATTATTTTCATAACCTGCCTGGTATGGATGCTGGGAACAGATGTTTTAAAGGTTTTACTGGCAGGAAAGATCCGGAATCGCCTTACCCCTCACAATATTCATATCATTAACCGTATCAACGGGATCATCCTGATCGTGTTTGGTATCGCATTAATATGGGGGCTGATCATATACGGCAAGAGAATATAAAACAGTTTATAGTTTCCCGTTTTCCAGGAAGCGGTTCCAGTCATCCAGCATTCTTCCTTTCATCACCCTGGGAAATTTATGCTGGCTGCCCAGTTTTCCTTTCAGTTCCATGAACTTCATGAATTTTTCTTCCGGCAGCACTTCCAGGAATACTTCTTTGAGGGCGCTGTCTCTTTCTGTGGCGTAATCATCATTCAACGCCCGCAGGTTTTGATCTATTCGCTCCCGTAATAATGGTGTATTTACTTTATCGTCGGTAGCCACATACCAGCGGTGAGCGAAAAAACCATCATAAGGAAAGCCCACCACAGTGTACTCGGGTATGCTAATGTTGAACTCCTCACTTACCATTTCAATGGCTTTGTTCATATTCTCCACGCTCAGGTGCTCGCCGGTAAGGCTCAGGAAATGTTTTGTTCTCCCGGTTATCACCACTTCGCTTTTTTCAAGGTCCACAAATTTGATAGTATCCCCGATCAAATACCTCCAGGACCCCGCATTGGTGCTCATGAGCAGGGCATATTCTTTTCCTTCCTCCACTTCATGAATCATTTTCGCCTCTGGGTTGCTCACGATCTTTCCGTCGCTGTCGAAATTCTTGTCATCAAAAGGAACAAACTCAAAGAAAATATTATTGTTCAGTATCAGCTGCATACCCCTGGCGTGTTCTCTTGTTTTATACCCAATAAAACCTTCGCTGGAAAGATAATTCTCAATATATACAATGGGTTTGCCCAGTAGTTTTTCGAATCCCTTTTTATAGGGTTCAAATGCCACACCTCCATGCACAAAAAAGCTGAAGTTGGGCCATACTTCATGTATATTCTTTGCGCCATAATGCTCTATCACCATTTCCATACACATCTGGCACCAGGCCGGCACACCCACTATGTAGCCAATATCCCATTCTTTGGCATGCTCTACGATCTCATTCAGTTTCTGATTCCAGTCGGACATGGCCGCAATACGCCCCCCCGGTTTATAAAAACTCTGGAACCAGAAAGGTCTTTTCTTGGCCAATATGCCGCTCAGGTCGCCGGCATACCAGCCTGCTTTTCCTTTCCTAAGGTCTGTAGCCCCGCCAATCATCAGGAATCCTTTTGTCATGGCCCTTTTATTGGCTTCTTCATATTTCATCAGGCTGAGTAGTTGCCGCAGGTAGTTGACCGTATTGCTGCGCAACAATTCTTTGGTAACAGGAATATACTTACTGGCCGCTTCTGAGGTTCCGGAACTTAATGCATAGTATTTGATCTTGCCCGGCCAGGTTACATCGGGCACCCCATCCAGTGTTTTCTTCCACCACTCATCGTAGATCTTATTATAATCATGTACCGGTACCAGCTCCTGGAATTTTTTTGCCGGGTGCTTGCTCAGTAATATATCATCAAAGCGGTATTCCTGGCCAAATTCAGTGAACCTGGCTTTCTTTAATAATTTTTTCAGCACACGTATTTGTTGCCGCCGGGGGTCATTGGGAGGTATACGGAGCGCCGCTGCAATGGCCTTGGGAAGTTTTATGTCAATGATTGTAGCCATGAGATATCAAAAACCGGTAATTAAAGTTACACAATGTTTATGTGTAATATTTGCGAATATAAGGGGAGAAATGATGGCATCAGCTTCCCAGTTTACGGTACGTGGCCCGGATCAGCTTTAAATCTATTGCAGGTTCATAATCCCTGGCATACCATTGGTCCATCATTCGTAAACTTTCGATAGGCAATTTTTGCCCGGCAGAAACCGGCATGCCATTACAGGCAATAACAGGACTGCGTAAAGCGGGCAGATGTGTTTCCACAACCGCATAACCCACCCATGTTTTTTGTGCAAAAAGTACAGTCATACAATTTGCAAAAAACTGAAATGGGTCTTTCACAAAAACTAAATGCACAGGAAATGTGATCAGTCCCAAAACTGAAACAACCACATCGATCAGGCGCTTCAGGCGCCGGTTGTAAGGGTCCCCCAGTTTATATCCGTTTTCTTTTGACACTGCCTCACCTGAACTGTCTTTTTGACTACTGCCCACAATACTGCTGCTGCCCGCACTGTGCACTTTGGCCACTATATGGGATGGAAGGGTTTTGATACTTTCAATGATATCCGCGAAGGATAAAGTGCCCTGGCAAAAAATTACCTCCCGGAAGGGAATGGTTAAAGAAAGAGGTTTGATCTTTTTCCAATGGCCAGTCGCGCTTTCATCTCCTTCTGTTACGGCAACACGGCCCAATACTCTTTCCTCAAGCCCTGCTTCTTTTAAAAGCTGCACCGTTTGTTCATATTCTGCCGGAGAGGCCACTACCAGGGTGTTGGTTTGTTCTTCCTTGTTTTTATTACTGGTAAGCACATTTGCCGCCACCAATATCCAGCGGAGTATGCTGATAAAAATAAAGGCTAATATGGCCCCGAATAAAATGATGCCCCTTGAAAACCGGTATTGCTCCGGCAATAACGAATATCCTGCCAGCAATAGTACAGTAGCGATGATCACAGAACGGGCCAGTTCTGATCGCTTATACCATCGATCATAAAGACCTGCATAATAAGCGGCGATCAAAAAGAAGATCGTATACGCCGGAAAGGCAAACCACAATAACCTGTTTTCATACAATGTGTCTCTTCTTACATATTCACTCCATATATTCTTCATCAGCCAGAATGCTAACAATATCAATCCTGCATCGATCAGCGGCAAACCAATATACCGGATAAAATTTGCAATAGCCGAAAGACCGGCCCTGAACCAGATAGCCAGGTGAATAGAAAAATTAAATACTCCTGCCCGGCTTCCACCATAATGTTTTTTTACAAAAATGCTCATCGCATTATAGAACATCCGCACATAATTCATGGTGCCCCTGCGGGTGCTTTCTCCTTTAAAATGCATGATCTCGCTTTCGGCAAAATAATAATTCTTATACCCCGCCTTTTGTATCCGGTAGCTCAGGTCCACGTCTTCTCCATACATAAAAAATGTTTCATCAAAACTTCCCACTTCATCCAGCACTTTTCGTTTAATCATCATAAATGCGCCCGCCAGCACATCCACTTCATTATTCTCATTTTCATTCAGGTGCCCCAGGTGGTATTTGGAGAAAACCGGAGATCGTGGAAACAAGATGGAAAAACCAAAGAGCTTGTACAATGATGTTAGCGGTGATGGAAAAGCCCGTTTCGACTCTTTCAGGAATTTGCCGCTTCCATCCACCATTTTCACCCCCAACGCTCCCGCATCGGGATGTGATGCAAAAAAAGCAAGGCATTTTTTAAAACAATCCTCAGGTATAAGCGTATCCGGGTTCAGGAAAAGAACATAGTCGCCGCTGCTCTTTTTCAACCCCTGGTTACAGGCTTTGGCAAAACCCAGGTTATCGGCATTGCCGGTAAATTTTATTCCCGGGAAGCGGGGCTCAAGATATTGCAGGCTGCCATCTGATGAATTATTATCGATCACGATCACTTCGGCTTCCATACCTGCACATGCTTTTTGAACAGACCAGAGGCATTGCTCTAAAAAGTGTTTGACGTTATAGTTTACTATGATAACGGATAATTGCATGATAAACAGGGTCAAATCTAAAATCTAATCCCGACATTT
>CAZSGD010000055.1:12841-19823 GCA_964606155.1 uncultured Chitinophaga sp.
TAACGGATAATTGCATGATAAACAGGGTCAAATCTAAAATCTAATCCCGACATTTCCGGAACTGAATCTAATTTTGGCCTTTATCTTTGTGCATGCTCAAACCCGCACTGATAGAGGCTGCCAGGGCCGGCGCCGCCGAAATACTTCGTTTTTTTAATAGTGATTTTAAGATCAGTAATAAAGAAGGTGTGAACAACCTGGTTACGGAGGCCGATCATGCTTCAGAAAAAGCCATTATCGGTGTTATTAACTCCAAATTCCCCGATCACCAGATACTGGCCGAAGAAACGGGGGAGATCAAACAGGAGTCCACCTACAAATGGATCATTGACCCTATTGATGGCACGGTAAACTTTGCACACGGCATTCCGCTGAACTGTGTTTCTATTGCTATTGAAAAAGAAGGGGAGGTAATTCTGGGAGCTGTATATAACCCTCATTTGAATGAGTTATTTTTTGCAGAAAAAGGAAAAGGAGCCACTTTAAATGATAAACCCATTCGTGTAAGCGAAGAGGATAAAACTATCAAAGCCTGCCTGGTTACAGGCTTCCCTTATACCTATATCAATATGCCGAATGGGCCACTGGAAATATTTGAACGCTTCATCCGCAAAGGTGTACCGGTGAGAAGGCTGGGTTCTGCAGCTATTGATCTGTGTTGGGTGGCATGCGGCCGCTTTGATGGTTTTTATGAACATAAACTGGAGCCCTGGGATAGTGCTGCCGGTTATTTGATCGTGGAAGAGGCTGGTGGAAAAGTAACCGACCTGCAGGGCAACAAATTCTCCGTTTACCAGCATAAATTATTAGCTACAAACGGAAAGATCCATGATGAAATGGTAAAAGTGATTAATGGAGGAACGCTATAGAAGTTGTTGATTTTCGGTTTTAGGTTTTTGATTGACGAAATATTTCTATAAACAGTGTCTGTACTACAGTACCAATTTAATTCCTGATTTGTAGTAAGAATAAAAACACTGCTTTATGAATGAAATGGAACTGAAGATGAAAACTAAAAATGTAGCAATTGCAGTTGCAAAACTTTCTGAAAAATTACCTTCAAATAAGATCAATAACGTGTACATTGGTCAAATACTACGCTGCTCTGCTTCAATTGGTGCAAATTACAGGGCAGCCTGCAGGGCTAAGTCGACCCGTGATTTTGTTTATAAATTGCAGATCGTTGAGGAAGAAGCAGATGAAACATTGTTTTTTCTTGAGTTGCTGGCAGCATTCAATGAAAAACACAGAGAGGAGATGAGAATAATCTACCAGGAAACAGAAACCATATTGAAAATAATCGTCGCCTCAATCAAAACTTCCATGAAAAAGATCGAGTATGCGAATATAGAGCAATCTAAAATCAAAAACCAAAAATTTCAAAATGAGTGAGCGGACAGAATTAAACCAGTTGGGCGAGTTTGGGCTGATAGAACATCTCACGAAAAATATCGAGCTGCAAAATGCATCTTCGGTTCTCGGTGTGGGTGATGATGCCGCCGTGATCGATCATTTTGGCAAGCAAACTGTTGTTACCACCGACCTGCTCGTGGAAGGGGTTCATTTTGACCTGACCTATACTCCGTTAAAACATTTGGGCTACAAAAGTGTGATCGTAAATCTGAGCGATGTGTATGCGATGAACGCCATTCCCACGCAGATCATCCTAAGTATCGGCATTAGTAATCGCTTTAGCCTGGAAGCGCTGGATGAATTTTATGAGGGCGTATATGCTGCCTGCCGTCGCTATGGCGTTGATCTCGTGGGCGGCGACACCACTTCATCTCAAAAAGGATTTATTATTTCGGTTACAGCTATTGGCGAAGTGGCGCCCGACAAATTTATAAAAAGAAGTACGGCCCAAAAGGGCGACCTGCTTTGTGTAAGCGGTGACCTGGGCGCCGCTTATGTGGGCCTTCTGTTCCTGGAAAGGGAGAAAAAGATCTTTATGGAAAGCCCCGGTGTACAACCCGATCTCGAAGGAGAGTCGTATGTAATAGGCAGGCTGCTGAAACCAGAAGCAAGAAAGGACATTATCGAATTTTTTGCAAAGTCGGAGATCATACCCACTTCTATGATGGATATCAGCGATGGGCTCAGCTCAGAGATATTGCACATTTGCAAAGAAAGCAACCTGGGCTGCGTGCTGTATGAAGAGAAGATCCCCGTGGCAGAGGACATGAAAAAAGCGGCTTTCAAATTTGAAATAGACCCCACGGCCTGTGCCCTGAGCGGGGGCGAGGATTATGAATTATTATTTACCATTCCTCCAACTGAATATGAAAAATTGGTATTAAATGAAGAAATTAGTGTGGTGGGATATATGACGGAACCCGAACAGGGGGCCCATATTATCACCAAAGGGGGAGGAAAACATGCCATCACGGCACAAGGATGGAACCATTTAAACCTTAAATGAGCGTTATTCGTTAAAGAGGCCTATGAGGAGATTACTGATCTTGTTGTCTGTACCCTTTGTGTTGGGGAGCTGCAGTGCCGGCAAAACCTCGCTTTCTGCTACGCGGAAATACTCTCCTGATGAATTACGAAAAGACTATATACTCTACCAGGAAATACTGGAAGCCCATCATCCCGGCCTCTACTGGTATATCTCCAAAGACAGTATGCAGGGATATTTTCAATGGGGGAAAGAACAGCTGAAAGATTCCATGACCGAGCCCGAATTCCGGAAGGTGCTGAGCTATGTTACCTCGAAGATCGGTTGCGGGCACACCTCTGTACGCCCTTCCAAAAAATGGAATAAATACAGCGATACCGTGAGGCTGGGAAAAATGTTCCCGCTGAGCGTAAAAGCATGGCCCGACACCATGGCTGTAACGGTGAACCTTAACCGAAGAGATAGTATCCTGAAAAGAGGTACGGTTATCACCTCTATCAATGGCTGGCGCACCGGGGATATCATTGACACGATGTTCCGTTATGTATCCACAGACGGTTACAACAATACACACAAATACCAGACGCTCAGCAACCGTGGTTTTTTTGGCTCTTTGTACACTTCTTTGTTCGGTTTATCAGAAAAATATACGGTAGAGTACCTGGATAGTGCCAAAGAAATTAAATCAGTGGTTATCCCCGTGTATAATCCTGTCGCCGATACACCCGTTCGCCGCGGTACCCGCCCCTTTATCCGTTCGCCACAACCTTCCAAAAAAGAGAGAAGACAACAGGAATTAAACAGTGTGCGGTTGTTGCGTGTTGACTCTGTCAACAAAACGGCCATGATGGACCTGGGTTCTTTTGGCCGTGGTTATGGTTTGCGGCATTTTTTCAAAACCTCTTTCCGTGCATTGAGAAAGAATAAGATCGGCCACCTGATCATTGATGTGCGCAGCAATGGCGGCGGCAGCGTTACCAATTCCACGCTTATCACCCGTTTCCTGGCAGTGGCCCCTTTCAAGATCGCCGACTCATTATATGCTTTGCGGAAGAAAAGCGACTATCAGCAGTATATTCAAAATCGTTTCTGGAACAGGATGTTTATCGGCATTTTCACCCGGAAGCGAAAGAATGGCTTTTACCATTTCGGATATTTTGAAAAGCATTATTTCAAGCCCAAAAAGAACAACCATTTTAACGGGAAAGTGTACATTCTCACAGGTGGTAATTCATTTTCTGCCACTACATTATTTACTTCTGCGCTGATCAAACAGGAGAATGTGATGGTGGTGGGTGAAGAAACGGGCGGGGGCGCCTATGGTAATTCTGCCTGGCTCATCCCTGATGTTACCTTGCCTGTTACCGGTGTTCGTTTCCGTCTTCCCCTATTTCGATTGGTGATCAATAAAGATGCTCCCAGGATCGGCCGGGGAGTGCAACCGGAAGTGGAAGTGCTGCCCTCGGTGGAGGCGATACGGAATAACAAGGATTTTAAAGTGGAAAGGGCAATGGAGTTGATAAAGAAAGATAAGAACGAATAGATAAAAGATACTAGTTTTTGCCTGCCTCCAATCTCCCTGACGCTTTTAAACACTCTTCAACTTTGAACCACCGATTATTTATTCCCTTTTATCAATTATCTTAAAATTATCCGCGTCTTTCAGGAAGGGCAATTTTTCTCTCACTGTTTCAAGATGAACTTTGTCTAATGTAATCGTAAAAATATCTTCTGTATCTTTTTGGGTGTACAGCACTTCGCCCAGCGGGTCCACCACCATGCTCTCGCCGCTGTAATGAATATTTTTTCCGTCCTCGCCGGTCCTGTTCACGCCCACCACATAGCATTGATTTTCGATAGCCCGGGCTTGTAACAATGTTTTCCAGGCATGTACCCTTCTTTCGGGCCAGTTGGCCACATAGATCAGCGCATCATATTCTGTTTCCCCTTCGGGGCCCGGTTGTTGCCTGGCCCATACCGGGAAGCGCAGGTCATAGCATACAAGCGGTTGAATTTTCCATCCTTTTACGGAAGTAATGAATCGTTTAATGCCCGCAGTGTAATGTTCATCTTCTTCAGCATACGCAAAGCGGTGGCGCTTATCATAATAGCCGTATTGTCCGTTGGGCAGCATCCATACCAGGCGGTTGTAGTAGGGTCCGGCGGTCTCCGGTTGACCCGGCCCCGGATCGGAAATGATTACACTCCCCGTAAGAATGATCTTTTTTTGTGCTGCCACCCTCTTCATCCATTGCACCGTTTCACCTTCCATAGTTTCGGCCAGTACTTCGGGACGCATACTAAAACCGGTGCTGAACATTTCAGGCAGCACCACGATCTCGGTTTTTTCTTTAATGCTGTTGATTTTTTGTTCCAGCATTTGCAGGTTGGCCGATTTGTCTTCCCAGTGGAGGTTGGTTTGTATGAGGGTGAGGGTGAGTGACATCCATTATCTTTTGAGTAGCTAAATTACCTGGATTTAGGCACTTTGACGCTCAGTAAAATTGTTTTAATAATACTTAGTTTTAATCTGGTAAATGAAGAAATCAAACCATTTGTTTGCAATTAGATGGTTTTTAAAAGAAGTACCCGAATTTTACCCAATTATCTTTAACAATATGTTCAAGTCTTTGCTTGTTCAATTACCAGGCAATGATTTTTTTGTGGTCAAGAGTATTTTATTAATTTCTGGCGCAGATGATGGTCAATAAACAATTACATTATTTTAACCAGGGCCGCGGCGGCACTGTTCTTTACAAAGACGATACTTCTGAAATTAGATTTGATTTCGAGTTCGGCGGCGGTAATTGCGTAGCGATCATTTTCATTCCTTCACCGGCTGCATGGGTTAAAGCAACGAACCGTATGGCTGAAGAACGGGATGAAATTATTGAGTTTGTTGCCAAACAGGCCATTCACGACCAGGTATCGGGTGGATATTATAAAATACTGGATGATTATATAGAAATTTTTAGCCGGTGATTCAAAAATATATATGAAAAAATCCTGTTACTTTTTGTAGTCGCTATTTATACCACTCCTGCTGTCATCGCATGCGACTGTGATTACAATGGTTCTTTTATTAAAATGTCTGAACGAACCCCTTTAGTAGCACTGGTAAAGGTCACCAAATATCTCATTTTCAAAAGTGACTACCCGGATGCTACTCCCTTATCTATGGAAGTGGAGATCGTTGAGATTTATAAAGGAAAAGAATCGAGGAAAACAATAACTGTTTGGGGGGACGATGGTCATTTATGTCGTCCGTATATTTCTGAATTTAAGAAAGGAGCATATTATGTTATTGCTTTTGACAAAGCCGGTTTTGTTTCCTCGACAGGAGAAAAAGAAACAGATTATTCAATAACCAAATGCGGCGCATACTGGCTGGCTGCCGACTATGAAAAAGCAACTGTGTCTGGTGATATCGACAGCGAAAACAGGACCTCATCAACAACAAGCCTGGCCGCACTGAAAGCCCGGCTTTCAAAAATGCAGGGAGAAAACTGAAATTTCCCAAATTGGGAACTTTTCCCTATCTTTGACCAAAGCCATTTACTTGAGGGTTATTGCAAAGAAGGCGCTTCGGGATTTTTGGAACAGGCATCCGGACTGTGAGCAGCAATTAAAATCGTGGTATCAGGAAGCCGAATCTGCTGTATGGAAAAGCCCCCGTGATATTAAAAAAGATTTCCCAAGTGCAAGTTTTCTGGCAGATAATCGAGTGGTTTTTAATATCAAAGGCAATCATTACAGACTCATTGTAAAGATCAATTACGCTTACAAAATGGTTTGGATCCGATTTATTGGAACGCATACACAGTATGACCGAATTGATGCAACAAGTATTTAAGATATATGAACATTAAACCCATAAAAACAAAAAAAGATTACCAGATGGCCCTCGCACGCCTGGAGGTAATTTTTGATGCCCGTCCGGGAACCAAAGAAGGAGATGAATTGGAAGTTCTTGGTATCTTAATTGAAAAATATGAGGCCGGCCACTTCCCCATACACATGCCCGATCCCATAGAAGCGATCAAATTCCGAATGGAACAAATGGGTTACAGTCAGACAGATCTGGCCCGTGTTGTAGGCCTTAAAAGCAGGGCCAGCGAGATTTTAAACAGAAAAAGAAAACTTACCCTTGAAATGATCCGTCAACTTCATAGTGGGTTAAATATTCCTACCGAAGTTTTAATACAGGCCTATTAATTATACCCGGGAGCGCAATGTAATAATTGGATTTGTAGCTAAACAGCCTCCGGATCAGGAGCCTGACTGATAATATAAAATACCAGATGATTATATAGAAATTTTCAAAGGTGGAAACCCTTCCAAATTTCCCAACTCCTAATCAACTAATTCCCAGCTCCAGCCCTCTCACCAATTCCCGTTCAAATCCGCGGTTGACTAAATAATCCATTGTCTTTTTCTTCCGCACCAGGTACTGTTCGCTTTTCAGAGAAGCATATTTTTCCGCAGCCATTTTCTTCAGCACTGCCAGGTATTCTTCTTCACCAATCTGTTTCAGCGCCTTTTTAATGCTGTATTCGCTTACCTGTTTTTGCTTCAGCTCGTATT
>CAZSGD010000056.1:0-3631 GCA_964606155.1 uncultured Chitinophaga sp.
TTGCCATCCCATTTTTATGGTATTTTTTGAAAAGGACCACAGCCCACGGTCGACGGTCCACGGCCCAGTCTTAAAGCTGAGGGTGCCTGACTGAGGTGTAATGTGTTGACCTTGGCCGAGGAATGAGAATTTTCGTTGATAAATTACTGCTAATCAGAATTTGATGGATAATTGTATCCTTCCGCCCAACCCAAGTTCAACAATTTTTTGCAGGGTGGAAATGCGTACCTCTTTTACATCATTCTCTATTTTTGAAATATAGGATTTGGTGGTACCGGCTTTTTCTGCCAATTCCTCCTGGGTCAAACCTTTTACCAGTCGGGCTTCCTGGAGCAAAGCACCTATCTTAAAATTTTCGTAGCCAGATTCCAGTTTTTCACGCTTTGATGTGCCACGTTTGCCATAATGTTTGTCCTTGAACTGGTCAAGTGTCAGGGTATTATTTTTTTTCGTTTTCATACGCATTTTTTATTTTCCTCGCTTTTTCAATTTCTTGTTGCGGCGTTTTTTGAGTTTTCTTTTGAAACCCATTCGCTAATACAATCAGCTGCCCTTTGTCAAAAAAACAGAAGATGCGAAAAATGTCATTGGCCGATTGAACCCGTATTTCGTAAAGCCCCTCCGTATTCTCTATGTGTTTGAGATATGCTTCAGGCACTCTCTCTATTTCCTCGATAAGATCAAACGTCCAGATAATTTTGGCCTTTACTTTTTCACGCTGTTTTACAAAGAATTCCTCAAAATGGTTCTTGTAAAAGATGATGGTACGGTATTTCTTCTTGTTCACCGGGCAAAGATAAGAAAAGTTGTACTAAAGTGAAACTAATTTATTTGATTAAAAAACGACAGTAGACAGAGAAAGGACCACAGTCCACAGTCGACAGACCACGGCGGAGTTCTTATAGCAGAAAGCACCGGCCTGGTCTGTGGGATATTTTCTGTGGGCCGTTGTCAGGCGACCGTGGACCAACCCCCCGTTCCTCATTTTTTGTTTTTTATAAGCCCTCCTTTAACGAATTTTGGGTTCCCCCGCCACATCTTTTGTGTCGGCGGGGCGTCTAACTATCAAATTCCCAACATGAAGAGATACAACGCATTGCTCTTACTTGCCCTTACCATCAGCCTGCTCTCCACCGCCCAGCCCGACCGCTGGCAGCAACGGGTGAAATACGTGATGGACATCGATATGAATGTGCAGACCAACCAGTTTACCGGCAAACAAAAACTGGAATACTGGAACAACTCACCCGATACCATCACCCGGGTGTTTTACCACCTTTACTTCAATGCCTTTCAGCCCGGCAGTATGATGGATACCCGCAGCCTTCGCCAGGGCGCCATGCCCGGTGGCCGCCCCGACTGGGACCCAAGAGTGAAAGACAGGATCAGCAAACTGAAACCCGATGAGACCGGCTATCAAAAAATACTGTCGCTGAAAATGAACGGCAAAGCACAAAGCTTCAAAGTGCTGGAAACCATCCTGGAAGTGAAACTGGATAAACCCATCCTGCCCAAAAGCAAAGTAACATTCGATATGGAATTTGAAGCACAGGTGCCCATCCAGATCCGCCGCAGCGGAAGGGATAACCCCATGTCGAAAGTGCGCTACTCCATGAGCCAGTGGTACCCCAAACTCTGCGAGTATGATTATGAAGGCTGGCACCCCACTCCCTATGTGGGCCGTGAGTTTTATGGCGTGTGGGGTGATTATGATGTAACAATTAAGATCGATAAGAACTATATACTGGGTGGCACAGGATATTTGCAAAACCCGAACCAGGTCGGTTATGGTTATGAAACAGAAGGCGCCAAAGTAAACCGCCCTGCCGGTGATAAACTCAGCTGGCGTTTCCTCGCCCCCAATGTGCACGATTTTATGTGGGCCGCCGATCCGGAATTCATTCATAAAAGCAGGAAGGTGAGGGACAGTCTTACCCTGCATGTATTGTACAAACCCACCAATTCACCTGCCGCCTCCTGGGAAAAAATACTGGATGATGCCGCCAAAGCATTGCCGTTCATTGAAAAAACATTCGGCGCCTATCCTTACAAACAATATTCGTTTGTGCATGGGGGTGATGGTGGTATGGAATACCCAATGTCCACTTTAATCATCAGCCCCGGCGCCTGGCTGCATGAGTGGATGCATAGCTGGTACCAGGGCATGCTGGGCACCAACGAATCCCTGTACGCATGGATGGATGAAGGATTTACTTCCTATGCCGAAGAAAGAGTGATGGCCTTCCTGAACAACAAAGAAGGATTTACACAGGGAGATAATTATAGTGGTTATTACGGTACACAAAAAAGCGGTAAGGAAGAAGCACTGATCACACACGACGATCATTATAATACCAACTTCGCCCACTTCAATGTGTATTCCAAAGGAGCGGTGTTTATAGAACAGCTGGGCTATATTGTGGGTGCACCAGTAAGAGATAAAATTTTACTGGAGTATTATAAACAATGGCGTTTCAAACATCCCAATGCCAATGATTTTATCCGCATTGCAGAGAAGGTAAGTAATATGAAACTGGACTGGTACAAAGAATACTGGATCAATACCACCCGTACCATCGATTACGGTATTGACAGTTTATGGGAGGAAGGCGGTAAAACAAAACTGCGGGTGAAAAATCTCAGCCTGATGCCCATGCCGATTGATCTGCAACTGACGTTTAAAGATGGCAGTAAGGAATTGCATTATGCGCCGATGTACCTGATGTTTGGTGAAAAGGCTGCGGAAGATGCATCGGTACCCCGCAAAGTATATGATGCGTGGAAATGGACACACCCAACTTATGTGTTTGAAACCAACCGGAAACTGACGGATGTTACCGTGGCTGAAATTGATCCTTCGCTGCGGATGGCAGATGTGGACAGAAAGAATAATAAATTGGAGCTCAAATGGTGATAGTTTATACCACATAGGCACATAGAAACATAGCTGCACATAGCGGTTTATCTATGTGGCCCTATGTACCTAGTGTGTCTATGTGGTGAACTGTATTTGCCTTTAAAAATCGAAAACCTCTGCCGATGATCCTGCAGAGGTTTTTTTTGACGGTTTTCGGGTCGGGCCCCTTTAATCGTTGTTAGGAAGGTTAATGGTTACTGGTATAAAAACTGCTTTTTAATTACGATTCAAAATTAGAGTCGGATTTAAAGCCAGACAATAACCTTTTCGTGGTATTTTTTGTCGGGAAATTGCAAAAAACCCGCAAAAACCTGCAAATAATAGGCCGGAAGGCACAAGAAAAGGCAAAAGGGAATGCAAAAGGCAGGACCACAAAGGACACAAAGAAGGCGCAAAGCACATAGGGTGCAATTTGGAAATTTGGGAATTTGGAAATTGGGAAACTGAATTCCTGGTTGAATATTCGCTATGGGATGTTAGATCACACAAATCGCGGCATTTTCTACTGTAAAATGTATTTAATCAATACAGAACCACAGCGGACACGATGGACACAAAGACTCTGTGTAAACTCTTTAACTCTGTATCTCTGTGTTGAAGCCACTGAAAAATACAATGAGGTTTCTCGCAAAGGCGCAACGTCTCTGCGTAAACTCATTAACTCATGTTCTCTGCGGTGAATGTATTGAAGCCCCTGAAAAATACAGGGAACAC
>CAZSGD010000056.1:3731-12884 GCA_964606155.1 uncultured Chitinophaga sp.
AACTCATGTTCTCTGCGGTGAATGTATTGAAGCCCCTGAAAAATACAGGGAACACAAAGAGCACGATGAACCACTAAGCGCACAAAGGTTTTACAACTTTGAAGGGCTGTTTAACTATAAACCACAAACCATAAACTACAAACTAAAATAAAATCTATCTCCCATAGTATTTGTTAACAGCAGCTACCCGGTTGTTGACATGGAGCTTTTCATAAATATGATACACATGTTTACGCACGGTTTCAGAACTGAGGAAGAGTTGTGCCGCTATTTCTTTATACATTAATCCTTTGGAAAGGAGTTCGAGGATTTCTTTTTCACGACTGGATAATGTACCTAGTTGTTGTTCACTATCCGTGTTGACCCCTATTTGTTGTTGCTGCTGAAAAGCGGCCACCACTTTGCGGGCTATCTGGCTGCTCATCGGTGCACCACCTTCGTATAATTCGCGGATGGCTTCCAATAGTTTGGCCGGGGCCGTTTTCTTTAATATATAACCACTGGCGCCGGCATTCAGCGCTTCGAAGATCTTTTCATCTTCTTCATACACGGTACACATCATGAAATTGGTATCCGGCATGCGGGGTTTCAGCACCCGGACACAGTCGATGCCGCTTTCAATACTGCCCAGGTTAATATCCATTAAAACAACATCGGGCTTCAGGATGGGGATCTGTGCTACTGCATCCTCAGCCGTACTGATCGTTGCCACACATTTATAACCTTCCGACATGCTCAATATCTCTTCCAGTGCATAGCGCAACTCCCGGTTATCGTCTACTATGCATACAGAAATTTGCCTCATGGGGCAAAGGTCTTATTTCGGCTGACTTTTACCAATACCACAAAGTGGTATTTTTTATTTGCACCACATAGTCACATAGGAACATAGCTCCACATAGGGGTTTATCTATGTGGCCCTATGTATCTTATGTGCCTATGTGGTAAAGCTTTCGGCACATGAAAAATTATTTGGCCACGAAAAGCAAGTATTTCTCCTTAAAATATTCTTCGGGGAAAATCTCAGTGATCTCCATCACCCGGGGCCGGGTGCCGCTATCGTGTATCTCGGCGGCCAGGTCGCCACCTTTGAGGCAGATCAATCCGTGTTGTTCAGCTTCAGGCCGGGAGGGGCGCAGCAGGGGCCTGCTCCATTTCCAAAGGTCTTTTAATGGTGCCACGGCACGGGATACCACATAATCGAATTTCCGGTTCTTGATCTCTTCAATGCGGCTATGCTGTGTTGTTAGATTTTTTAAGCCAATACCTTCAGCCACGGCTTCCACTACTTTTAGCTTTTTGGCGATACTATCCACGAGATGGAATTTAACTTCCGGAAAAAAAATGGCGAGAGGGATACCCGGAAAACCGCCGCCGGTGCCGAGGTCCACGATCTCACTGCCGGGAGTAAATTCAAAAGCAGCAGCGATGCTGAGGGAATGCAATACATGTTTTTCATACAGGCCGTCAATATCTTTCCTTGAAATGACATTGATCTTCTCATTCCATTCTTTATACAACCCTTCCAGTTGACGGAACTGATGTATCTGATGATCGGTGAAATCGGAAAAATATTTGAGGATGACATCCATATTCAATTCCAGTTCCTGCGTGGTTTTCTCCACAGGGCCGGGGCAAAGATGATATAATAAAAGAACATCCACATATCCAGGAAGAGGAACCAGGGCCAGAGGTCCTTTTCTCCCATTTTTTTCATGGACTTGTATAAGATAAATGCCTGCACTAATAAACGAAGGCCAAATACTCCCAATACATATCGCCAGTCATAAAAAATGATGGCAGCTGCAAAGAGCGGATAGAATAAGAACTGCGTGGAAAAGTAAAGCCCTAATAAGAATTTATGTTTAGGCTTGTAAAATTTTGCCGTGGTATAATGTCTTGACTTTTGTTTCAGCCATCCGCTCCAGGTGGTTTTGGGAATAGAACGCGTCACCGCTTCAGGATCGATAACTACAGCTGTATTGTTTTTGGTGGCTACTTTATTAATGAAGAGGTCATCATCGCCGCTGGGGATATGATTGATGGAAGAAAAGCCTTTGTTACGAAGGAAAATATCTTTTTTGTAAGACAAATTCCTGCCCACACCCATATAGGGAGAACCGGCTAATGCATAGGACAGGTATTGCAGGGCGGTATGAAAGGTTTCAAAACGGATCAGCTTATTCAGCAGGCCCTTGGTTTTGTGGTAAGCACCATAGCCCAGTACGATCTCAATATTATTATCATATCCATCTTGCATTTTTTGCACCCAGTGTTCACTGGAAGGGACACAATCCGCATCGGTAAGCAGCAGCACTTCATGTTTGGCTTCACGGATACCGATGGATAAAGGATATTTTTTTCCGGAGATCAGTTTGGCTTCCTGTGTAAGCTCCACCACATTCAGTGATTTGAATGTTTTTTTCAACTCCTGTAAAATGTACTTGGAGTCGTCCACCGAATTATCATTGACCACCACCACTTCATAGGAGCTGGGGTATTGTTGCACCAGGCTTCCGGGAAGATTACGGGCCAGTTTTTCATCCTCATCCCGGGCACAAATAATAACAGAGACGGGATGTTGCTGGGACTGTGTTTTGATCCGCGGTTTAAAAAAAGCAACCCGGCTAAAGAAAAAAATGTAGTAGAATACCTGTGCAGCCGTAACGGCAATAAAAATATAGAAGAGAATCGCTTCCCAGTTCAACGGTGGCATAGCCGCGAAGATACACCAAAAGCTGCATGCAGAACGCTTCAAGCCGAAAGCCAGCAGTCCGCAGTCGACAGACCATAGTCCACGGACGTTTCATTAAAGAAGAGTAGTTCCTATCGCATTTGAATACCCGTAACTCATAACACATAACCCGTAACTTCCCTTAATTTGCATGCTTATGGCGGCATTGAATTTTGAATTACAGCATACAGACACAGGCTCCAAAGCTAGAGCGGGAAAGATAACGACAGATCATGGCGAGATACTCACACCCATCTTTATGCCGGTGGGAACGGCGGGTAGTGTAAAAGCCGTGACCCAGCAGCAGTTGGTGAATGATGTAAAAGCACAGATCATTTTGGGCAATACCTATCACTTGTACCTGAGACCGGGTTTGTCTGTGCTGGAAGAAGCCGGCGGCTTGCATCGCTTCAATGGATGGACAAAGCCGATACTGACCGACAGTGGTGGCTACCAGGTATTTTCGCTGGCAGGTACCCGCAAGATCCGGGAAGAGGGGGTCACTTTTCAATCGCATATCGACGGCTCCAAACATTTATTTACCCCTGAAAATGTAATGGACATCCAGCGCAGCATCGGGGGTGATATCATGATGGCTTTTGATGAATGTCCGCCGGGCGGCAGTGAATTCAAGTATGCCAAAACATCCATGCAGCTTACGCATCGCTGGCTGGACAGGTGTTTTGACCGGTTTAATTCCACTACAGATAAATACGGGTACACACAGAATTTATTTCCCATTGTACAGGGAGGTACTTTTAAAGATTTGCGCAAAGAATCCTGCGAATATATTAGTTCCAAAAACGCAACGGGAAATGCGATTGGCGGGTTAAGTGTGGGTGAACCGGAGCCGGTGATGTATGAGATCTGTGATTGGTGCTGCGATCATTTGCCCAAAGAAAAACCCAGGTACCTGATGGGAGTGGGCACCCCCTGGAATATCCTGGAATGTATCGGCATGGGCGTGGATATGTTTGACTGTGTGATGCCCACCAGGAATGGAAGGAATGCGATGCTATTCACCACCAAAGGTGTAATCAATATTGATAATAAAAAATGGGAGCATGATCTTTCTCCGATTGATGAGGGGTTGGATTGCGAAGTGAGCAATTTTTACAGCAAGGCTTACCTGCGGCACCTGATGAAGGCAAAAGAATTTTTGGGGTATACCATTGCCAGTATACAGAACCTGGCTTTTTACCTGTGGCTGGTAACCGAAGCGAGAAAACATATACAAGCGGGTGATTTTTATTCATGGAAGATGGAGATGGTGGAGCGAACGAAGAGGAAGCTGTAGGAGATTTTAGATTTTTGGTTTTTGATTTTGGATTGAAATACATTCACCGCAGAGATAAGGAGATACGCGGAGGTTTCGCAGAGAGTGCCTGGGAGGGCTTATACAATTTTACCACAAAGAACACAAAGGCATTACACAAAGTGCACGAAGGGCTTCTAAATGTTGAGAACATTGTGCTCTTTGTGCTGTATTTTCTTTGAGAACTCTGTGGTAAAAGACCCTGGTGGTGGAGCAAAAGGAAAGTAAATACAGGAACACGACGGACACAAAGAAGGCACGAAGGGTACAATGGCTTTACAACCTGTAAAGAAGGCGGAACTACAAATGCTGACACTTGCGGTCAGCATCCCGACAAAATCGTCGGGACCATAAACAACAAACTACAAACCATCATTTCTTTCACATTCCAGCAACAGTTTTTCAACTACTTTTACGGCGCTTTATGCAGAAGATCGACTGGTACATATTGAAAAAATTCCTGGTCACCTTTGTGTTTTGCATGTTGTTATTTACTGTCATTGCTGTGGCGGTTGACAGCAGCGAAAAAACAGATGATTTTGTAAAAGCCAATCTCACAACCTCCCAGATCATTACAAAATACTATCTCGGGTTTGTACCGTTCATCTGGAGCCTGTTGTTCCCGCTTTTTGTTTTTATCGCCGTCATTTTTTTTACCAGCCGGATGGCCACCCGTTCGGAGATCATTGCCATACTGGCCAGCGGCACCAGTTATAACCGTTTTCTTCGCCCTTATTTGGTAGGGGGCTTGTTATTGGCAGCTGTGCTGTGGGTGGGCAGCCGGTACTGGATCCCGAAAGCAAATATCATCCGCAGTAAATTTCAGAGTACTTATATTGATAAGAATGATCCTACTAAAAGCCGGTTTACGGGTAATTGTGACCGTTGTTTTTATCGCCGGGTGGATTCCAACGCTTATGTGGGCATTAAGGATTTTGATACGGCCAGTAAAACGGCCCGTGGTTTTTTTATGGAGAAAGTGAAGAACAATAAAGTCATCTATAACCTGCGGGCAGAATCCATGGCCTGGGATACGGCCACCAAAGGGTGGAAATTATATAATGCCGAAGAAAGATATGTGGATAGTGCGGGGGAGCGGCTCACTCATCATGGCACCATGGACCTTAAACTCTCCCTGAAGCCCGGGGAACTGGTAAAGGATGATTACCTGAAAGACAAGCTGACCACTCCTGAGTTGGTGGAACATATCCGGAAAGAAGAAATGCGGGGCACGGAAGGCCTCAATACATTGAAAGTGGAACGATATCGGCGAACAGCCACTCCGGCAGCGGTATTGTTGCTTACCATGATCGGGGTGGTGGTGGCCAGCCGTAAACAAAGGGGAGGAAGTGGCCTGCACCTGGCCCTCGGCATCGTTATCGCTGCTTTTTTTATCGTCTCCGACCGGTTTTCCACCGTTTTTGCCACCAAGGGAAATTTCCCGCCATTACTGGCTGCCTGGCTGCCGAATATTGCTTTTGCCGCAGTGGCTTATTGGCTTTACAGGAAAACGCCTAAATAGGAGAACGGGTTACTGGTTTCTGGTTGCTGGTTTCTGGTTGGGCCTTCACATTTGGATTCTCTTTTATATTACTGTGTCTATTAAAAAAGGTCATTTTCTTCTATACATCAGCCCTAGAAACATTTGTTGCAGCAGGGGGCTTTGCCTAATTTTATGGCCTCAAAAATAGTTCTCTCCCGCACAGACTTCTTGCCGGGAAAATCTCAATAAACTCAGGTATTATGGGAATAATTAAAGACAGGTTTAAAGCCAAGGCGGAAAAGGTTTCTGCTGAAATAAAAGACTTATTGAAAGAGCATGGCAACAAAGTGATCGGCGAGGTACAACTGTCGCAGGTGTACCAGGGAATGAGAGGGATGACCGGCCTGGTTACAGAAACGTCTTTATTGGATGCGCAGGAAGGTATTCGCTTCAGGGGGTACTCTATTCCAGAGTTGAGAGAGAAACTGGCAAAGGCCCCCGGTGGTTCAGAACCTTTACCGGAGGGTTTATTTTATTTAATGCTGGTGGGTGACCTGCCCACGGAAGATGATGTACACCATCTTACTTCCGTTTGGCAGCGCAGGAGCCATGTACCCACGCATGTGTTTAATACTATCGAGGCATTACCGCTGAGCACACACCCCATGACGCAATTTGTGGTGGCCGTCATGGCCCTTCAAACAGAAAGCCAGTTTTCCAAAAAATATGCAGCCGGTCTGAACAAGAAAGATTATTGGGAAGCTGTGTTTGATGATACCATGGACCTGATCGCCCGTTTGCCACGGGTGGCGGCCTATATCTATCGACGGAAATATAAATTCGGGGATCATATTCAGCCCAACGGCTTACTGGACTGGGCGGGCAACTTTGCCCACATGATGGGTTATGAAGACGAAAGCTTTAAAGAGCTGATGCGTTTGTACATGACCATTCATGCCGATCATGAAGGCGGCAATGTGTCCGCACACACCACACACCTGGTGGGTTCGGCATTGGCCGATCCTTACTTAAGTTATGCTTCAGGTATGAACGGACTGGCAGGGCCGCTGCATGGATTAGCCAACCAGGAAGTGATCAAATGGATCTTTGAAATGCAGGAAGAGTTGAGTACAGATCTTCCGACGAAACAGCAAATAGCCGATTATGTAAAGAAAACATTGAGTGAAGGTAAAGTAGTGCCGGGGTATGGGCATGCGGTACTGAGAAAGACAGATCCCCGCTTCGAAGCACAAATGGAGTTTGGTAAAAAACATATGCCGGATGATAAGCTGGTGCAAACCGTTTGGAATATCTATGAAGCAGTACCGCCCATTTTGCAATCATTAGGCAAGATCAAAAACCCCTGGCCGAATGTGGATGCACACAGCGGGGCTTTGCTGGTGCATTATGGTATGAAAGAATATGAATTTTATACGGTGTTGTTTGCCGTGAGCCGTGCATTGGGTGTATTGGCCAGCCTTTGCTGGGACAGGGCATTGGGCTTCCCGCTCGAAAGACCGAAGTCAGTAACTACCGACCTGGTGAAATTGTGGCTGGCCGGAAAAGATAATATCTGGGGCGAATGATCGAAAAAAGTTCAGTATAAAAAAACTCCTTTTTGATGAAGGAGTTTTTTCTTTACGGACTTCTATCCGCTATGGTCTTTTTTAAATGGGTTTCCTGTACCAGTACTGATCAATTTTTCCAGGCTGGCTAAAAAATAATCCCATCCTTTTTCGCAAAGGTCATAACATTCCATTTCACGGGTCAGTCCCACATGGGTTAGTTGCAAATTAGTGCCGCCCTGTACTGAAGAAATTTCCCATACTATTTTCGTACCTGTCCATTCTCTTTTATCTGTCAGCTCCGGTACATTGATCCACGCATCTTTACAGGTCCATACGATGACCTCCGGAACGATACTGTCTGCTATGCGGAATGTTTTGAAGCTTTTATCAAACCGCACGGTAAATTCATCGCCCCTGGCGGATGAGGAACCGCTATAAACTTCCGTCCACCATTCCTGAATGCGTTCGGAAATGCAGGTAAACACTTCGCCGGCTGTTTGGGTTAGCAGCAGGCTCTTTGTATAATCAGTGATGATTTGTTCCTTCAACATAATTGACCAATGATTTGTTGATGATATGTGTCCAGCCCTGCCGGAAGCTTGATATTGCAAAATCCGGGTTGTCGGTGCGGAAGGTTTCTAATCCCTCATGTGTCAGTTTGATCCTTGTTTTATTTCCTTCCTCAAATAGTTCAAAGGTGACTACCGAGTATCCTTCCATACCTTCATAGGTCCAGCTATAGGAAAGTTTTTTACCCTGAACGACTTCCAGCACTTTACAGAGATGTATATATTTTTCTCCCTTACGGCCCTGGCCGGCAAATTGAAATTCGAAACCCGGCTCGGGAGAAAAAGCAGAGAGATCAAAATACCATTGTTTCATCTCTTCTTTACTGGTAATGGCCTTCCACACGGTTGTGGCGGGAGCATTCAAAATTCTTTCGATAATGATAGGTGTTGCCATAAGAAAAAATTTAATTGATTGACCGGCATCAGCTTTTAGCTTCCACGCGGTTCACCATCCAGTTGATGCCATATTTATCTGTGCAGCTTCCGAAGTAAGCGCCCCGGAACATATCCTGCAGGGTGGCGCCTCGAACAGGCGGGTGAGAGTTAACTCACGGTCAGCCGTAGCCGATAAGGTGGCGCTACTTTCTTTTTTTGGTGCCATGCTGCCTGGTTTTTTGTTTTTGCAATTGTTCCAGGTAGATCTCCAGGGCATCTAATCGTTTGTTCCAGAATTCGCGGTATTGCTCCACCCAGTGGGATACCTCATTCAATTTTTGCAATTTGGCTTCGCAATATCTTTCCCTTCCCTGCTGGCGGATCACGACCAAACCACATTCGGTGAGTATCTTAATGTGTTTGGAGATGGCCGGGCGGCTCACGTCGAACTTTTCTGCCACCGAGTTCAGGTTTAATGACTGGTGGGCGATCATATTGATGATCTGCCGCCGGGTGGGGTCAGCGATAGCCTGGAATACATCTCTTCTCATACCGGATATTTATGTAACCAATCGGTTACAAATATAGGAAACCTTTTGGTTACGCAAAATTTATTTTCAGAACTGCTGTAAGGGTTTCCCGCAGCGAACAGGAGATAAGGAGTTTATAGTTTGTGGTCCCGACGATTTTGTCGGGATGCTGACCGCAAGCGTCAGCATTTGTAGTTCCACAGTTTTCACAGGTTGTACAGCCATTGTGCGCTTCGTGCTTTCTTTGTGTTACCTGTATTTTTCAGTGTTTCAGTGCTTCTGTGGCTACCTTCTCACCGCATACAAGAGATCATCTATATTAAGAATATCCCAATCCCATAATGAATATTCAACCAGGAAGTCAATTTCCAAATTTCCCAATTCCCAAATCTCCAAATCCATTCCCTTATTGTGGTCCCTGTATTCTTCCATGAGGGCTTTACAAGGTTCTTTACCCTTTCTTCAAACCCATGTAGTGATCTTTCTGTTTCTTCGGCAGCTTTTCAATAGCATAGCGGAGTAATGTGCGGGGCATGGTGGCCGCATATTTATCGAGGAAAGCAATTAGTCTTTTGGGTG
>CAZSGD010000056.1:12984-19633 GCA_964606155.1 uncultured Chitinophaga sp.
GTGCGGGGCATGGTGGCCGCATATTTATCGAGGAAAGCAATTAGTCTTTTGGGTGCTTTATCACCGGCAAAGCGGAGCATCCAGCCGGTGGCTTTATGCACCAGGTCTTCTTTATCCTTTACCAGTATCTCTGCAATTTTAAATGTATCATCTGTTTCACCCTGCCGGATAAAATAACAGGTGCTGAGTATGGCGGTCCTCCGTTCCCAAAGATTTTTTGATTTCGCCAGTTTATATAGTATAGTACGGGATTTATCATACAAATGGCTGCCTGTCATATATAAACATCCCAGATCAACAAGGTCCCAGTTATTGATCTGGTCGTGCCGGCGCATATACAGTTCAAAGAATTCTTTTCTCCGCTCTGCCGTGGTTTTTTTCTCCCGCGATTCTTTATCCATGATGCTCACGGCACCCGCTCTTATTTCATGTATTGGGTTTTCCAGCAGTTGCTCGATCTCACCCACCGGCATACCCGAAAATTCTTTGGCTAATGCAAACAGGCTGCCCATTTTTACTCCCATAAACTGATCGCCTTCCCCGTATTGTCCTTCGCCGGATTTAAAATAGCGTTGTATCTTTTTTAATTCCACATCCGACTGCAACAATTTCAGGCGGCGCACAAACTCCCTGGCAGAAAGGTCCCTTGCAACAACCGGTTTTTGTTTGACCAGCTTTGCTGTTTTTTTTGCCGTTGCCGTTTTAGTCATTTGGTTTATTTTCTAAAAGATAGCCCTTTTACCTGTAATGCCTTTTTAAGTACGGGCATGGATGCAGGACCCATACCATGCAGCTTCAAAATTTCTTTTTCCTTCCATTTCGACAGTTGGATGATGGACTTTATCCCTGCATTTTCCAGTGCCCGGCGTGCAGGAGCAGAAAGCACCGCCAGGAATTCTTCTTTCGATATCCTTTCTTTTTCACAAACAGGGCACACAGGACAATCACTGCTTTTATAGTACACATGCCCATTAGAACAGACTCGTCTGCTCCTGAGTGATATGTCTTTCTTTGAGCCCACTATAATCTATCATCTTTTATCTGTCATCTATTTCCCTGCTGCTTTTTCCAGATCTGCAATGATGATCTTTCTCATCTGCATCATCGCCTGCATGGCCCTGCCGGCCCTGGCCTTATCCTTATCAGCTAATAAGTTCGGCAATACGGCAGGAATGATCTGCCAGGATACGCCGAATTTATCTTTCAGCCATCCGCACATACTTTCCTCGCCGCCATTGGCCGTGAGGCCATTCCAGAAATGATCGATCTCTTCCTGTGTTTCGCAATGCACGAATAAGGATAATGCTTCAGTGAATTTGAATTGCGGCCCCGCATCAAAAGCATAGAACTGTTGCCCGTCCAGTTCAAACATCCCCGTCATGACCTGGTCTTTAGGAAAAGGGGTTCCTTCTCCCCAATAATTAATAGTAATGATCCTGGAATTTTTAAAGAGGGAGGTGTAAAATTTTATGGCTTCTTCTGCTTGCCCATCGAACCAGAGAAAAGGAGTGATCTTTTGCATAACAATAGTTTTACTTTTTTATTTAACTCAGAACGATGCATCGAGGAAGGGGGTGATCATCGACACGATCCAGTCTGTATTCATCAGGGCAGAAATATGGGAAGTGCCGGGCATGAGGGCCAGTTGTGCACGGGGTACAGGGCCAAAATCGATCATATACCCACCGCCCCGCAAGCGATACATCTCTACATTATGTTCGGGGGTTACGCCATCGCCATCACCTGCCATGATAAGTGTGGGTGATTTGATCGCTTTGATTTGACCCGCGCCAAAATCGTAGTCTGTGGTCACAAAGGTTTTCATTTTATTGACAAACTCTTTCCAATGTTTGGGATCTGGCGCCAGCCGGTCATATTCTGTTTTGATGGGAGTGGCTTCAAACATTTCCGGGGTGAGCATGGGCAGAATATTTCTTGTTTCCTGCGACCAGCCTTCATATTTATACACCGCAGAAGTAATGATCAATCTTCTGACCAGTTTAGGATGACGAATAGCTAGCTGGTAAGCCACGCCACCACCCATGCTGTAACCGAAAATATCTGCACTGTCCACTTTGAGTTGTTTCAGCAATCCGGCCACATCATCTGCCATGGATTGAAAGGAGAAGGGTCTGTCGATATCTGCCGTGCGGCCATGGCCCTGCAGTTCAACGGCGATGACCTGCCTGTTTCCTGAAATGCGTGGAATTAAAGCGCCAAATGCCATATCTATATTATTAAAAGCACCATGCAGCAACACGATCGGTTTCCCTGTTCCATACACTTCATAATACATTTTCAATCCATTTACCGGTGCATAGCCTGATTGCAAGGGTTTGGATTGGCCCCATGAAATGCAGGTGTTAAACAAGGCAATGATGGCCAGGAGCAAAACCCTGCCCGTATGATAATTTTTCTGTACCATATACTGATTTTTTGAGGTGAGGTGATAACAGTTTGCCCGGATGCTAATTCTTCTCCGCTATTTCCCTGAGGCGCTCCAGCGCAACAGGCCATGTTTTTTCAAAGTAGTCTTTATAATCTTCCGTGATGTCCATATCCACTTCCAGCTCTGTGTTACCGGCGTTTTCCCGGAGGGAGTAATTTTCCAAAGCGCCTGCCCAGCCTTTCACGGCATCGCTGCTGGTATCTTCCACACCATCTTTCACCACGCCGATATGACGGAAGGACATGTACTCATTCGGTTTATTTTGGGCCACTATGCTCACCATGCCATGTCCCTGTGGATCCAGGAACAACACTTTGCTGCCTTCCTTCCAGTTGTCGGTAACAACATGTGAGCCTTCTGTAAAAGCGCTGGTCCATTTGCGATAGGAGGCATCTTCCCAAAGCGCCTTCCACACTTTTTCTTTGGGTGCATTGATGCGGGCGGAGAATTTGATCTTTTCCATACTGCAAGTTTTAATCGTTATTTTTTGATCAATTTGACATTTTCTTTGACGATCCTTTCGATCTCTTTTTTATTTTTCTTCACAGCTGCCATAGTATCGAGATATAACAACCTTCTTCCTTTGAAATTCCCTTCGAGGAGAGGTGATTTTATCTTTTCAATCGCGGCATGATGAAATACCAGGAGTATTTTACCATTTTTATAGGGACCGAATGTGACAATATCATGTTGTTTTCCATTGGCTGTTGTAGAATAATAACTCGGGGCACTCCATTTGATCCTTTCCGATAATCCTTTGTCAGCGCTTTTAATGACAGAACGAACAGCTTCGGTCTCCGCTTTCATTTGTTTCAGGCCCTTCATAAATGCAGCCACCTGTTCTTCATCGCCGGGTTTGGTTTTTTTTCCCGCCGTGGTAGTTTTGCTGGTTTTGGTAAGGGCTTTTTTAGGGACAGTTTTCCTGGCAGCTGCTTTTTCCAGGTTCTCTTTCAGGCGGTATTTTACCATTTTCGTAATGAGTGACAGAGGCAGCGGCTTATTATGCGGAAATTTGATAGTACCTTTTGAACCTTCATAGGCCGACATCGCTTCCTGCAAAATTTCTGCTCCCCAGGGGGCGGGATAGAAACTGATATGGTCTTTCCATACGGCAAAGAAGGCCAGCATACCATGGTATTTATAACCGGGTATGGCATAACTGATCACTTCATCGGCTTCCGGAGCTGCTTTGCGGATGGTTTGACGCATCTTTTGCAGCCTGGGCTGCCATTCAGCTGGTGCCCTTTTGATATACTCATCCACTGTTGCGGCCGGCGCTATTTTTTCGGTTGATCGCATGATGCTTATTTTTCAAGTTGATACTTCATGTTGTCGAGCCCTTTCTGCATATCCCTGCCCACCATTTTATCCATAAAATAGACCATCACATTCATCGGGAATTTGCATTTGCCATAAAAAGACTGGACAAGTTTCGTTTGTCCATCACCGGTAGTCGTTAGTGTATTCGTGGCCCAGTTGGTGGCTTCAAATGGTTTTTTGAAACGGATCACCACCTGCATGCTTTCACCTTCGTTTAATTGAGTGATCTCCTGTTCACCGATGCCTACATTCTTATCATTACTTTCCCAGGCCGACTTAGCACCTACGGTACCGTCGGTGCCGGAATACACCAGTTTGATAGCAGGGTCTTTCATCACCCATACGCTGTACTTTTCCTGGTTTCTCAGGACCTTCATATAATTAAATACATCTGCTTTCGGTTTGTTGATGGTCACCTGTTTTTCAATGGTAAACTCTCTTTTGGTAAACAGCGCCACTAATAAAAACAGGGCAATAAGGCTGCCAATAATGATGAGGATGGTAATCAAAACATTCATGTCGTTGGTTTTAGCGGGGTTTAAAGCTAAACTTATTTTCCCTTGTTTTTGTCATAATGGAGGATCCAATTATTTCCGTATTTGTCAGTCAGGTCGCCAAACAAAGCCCCCCAGAATGTATCGTGCAGGGGATGGGTGGCTTTACCGCCTGCGGCCAGTTTATCATAGCAGTTCCTGATCTCTTTTTCGCTGCTGCAATTCAGCATCAGGGATACGGAATTGCCTTTTATCAATCCGTCTTCACATACCATATCAGATCCCATCAGGGTGATGCCATCCCGCAGGAGAGTGGAGTGTAAAATGCTTTCCTTCATTTGCCTGGGCATTTGTTCTGCCATCGGCGATTCACCCACTGTTTGAAGGGTTAACTCACCGCCGAGACAATCTTTATAAAAGTTCATGGCCTCCCGGCAGTTGCCATTGAATGTCAGGTACGAATTGATCTGTGTCATTGTTGTTTATTTATATGATGGTTATCAATCGGCAATTTCGCCACAGGTTAAGTTGAGTACAGTGGCAGTAGAGGCGCTGGCTTTATCCGAAGCCATAAGCGCCGCTGCATTGGCGATCTCGTATAATAAGGGTAACCGCTTCAGCATCGTCTTCTCCACAAATTGTTTGTCAAATGCTTCCCTGGTAATTCCTTCGCTGTTTGCATGAATATTCAATGCTTCGTTCACCGAGGGAGAATCGGGTGAACCGGCAGAGCGAAGACAAACGACCCGGATACCATGGCGGCCATTTTCGGCTGCCAGTTGCCGGCAGAATGCTTCAATGGCAGCACAGGCAATACCAAAACCGCCACAGAACTCGTATGGATTATGCCCCGCATTGGCTGTAATGGCGAGTATCACTCCGGTCTTATTCTTTTGCATCTGGCGGGCCGCTGCTGTTCCGGTGATGAAATAACTTTTCATGGCATTGGAGACAGGCAACATGTAATCGTCGTACGGCATATCTGTCAAAAGTGCTCCCTGGATATCGGTGATGCTGATCGCATTGAAAGAAATATCAAGCCTTCCTTCGCTGGTCATGATCTCATCCAGGTGTTTTTCAACCGATCTTACATTCATCGCATCCACTACTGCTATTTCAGCCCAACCACCATTCTCCTCTATTCTCTTCTTAACATTTTCCAGTTTGTGGAACGTACGGCCGGCAAGGAAAACTTTGGCTCCCTCACTGGCAAATGCTTCTGCCACGGCACTGCCGATAGCCCCACCTGCCCCGTAGATCACCGCATTTTTATTTTTCAGCAACATGATGTGTTTGTTTTACTGGTACAAACTTATTATCAATTCATATACATGAAGGGCGGTAAAAACGACATTTCAAAGGGTTGTTTGCGACAGGCTACTTACCTATATTTATAGTCTCAAAAGTTAAATATGAAACATGTTTCCATATTAGTGCCTGAAACAGCGGTAATAGAAGCAGTGGCCGATCCCCGTTATCTTTTTACGGCCGTTAATCAATTTTTAGAAAGTGCCGGTAAAGCACCTTTGTTTAAAGTAGAAGTGGTGGGTCAGAACAAGGAGATAAAACTGGAAAAAAGTTTATTTTCTGTACATACAGATGCTACATTAAAAGATGTGAAGAAGACCGACCTGATTGTGATACCGGCTATCAGTGGTGATGTAAAGACAGCTGTGGAAGTGAATAAGGATTTAGTGCCCTGGATAGTGGATCAATATAAGGGTGGGGCAGAAGTGGCATCGCTTTGCGTGGGTGCATTCTTGCTGGCATCCACGGGTTTGCTGAGCGGAAAAAAATGTTCTACCCATTGGAGTTTTGTCAATGAATTCAGGACCATGTACCCGGATGTGGAGATCGTGGATGGAAGTATCATTACCGAAGAGCATGGGTTGTATTCGAGTGGCGGCGCCAACTCTTACTGGAATCTTTTATTATACCTGGTGGAGAAATATACCGATCGTGCCACGGCGATCCTGGCAGCAAAATATTTTGCTATTGAAATAGACCGCAACAGCCAGTCGGCGTTTATGATCTTCAATGGCCAGCGGGACCATGAAGACGGGGAGATCAGGAAGGCACAGCATTTTATTGAGGAAAACTATACTGAAAAGATCACGGTGGACCAGCTGGCTGATATGCTGGCGATTGGAAGAAGGAGTTTTGAACGCCGGTTTAAAAAAGCTACTAACAATACCGTGGTGGAATATATACAACGGGTGAAGATGGAAGCGGCAAAAAGAAGTTTTGAGACCAGCCGCAAGAATATCAATGAAGTGATGTTTGATGTGGGCTATACAGATACCAAAGCATTCCGCACCATTTTTAAGAAAATAACCGGGTTGACGCCGATCGAATACCGGAATAAGTATAATAAGCAGGCGGTTGT
>CAZSGD010000057.1:0-17644 GCA_964606155.1 uncultured Chitinophaga sp.
GCCAACGCATTTTCTCTAAAAAGTCCCTGGCTCTATCCTCATGGTTAAAGTATTGCATCAGCTGGGGCAGTGTTTGGAAGGGGAGGGTGAACATATTAGTTAGTTTAAAGGTTTGTAACTTGTGATTTAATGAATCAAAAAAAAGGTGTAGGAAAAAAGGCCAAATCCCAGAATAATAAGGGAAAGAATAAAAAGAAACCATCTAATACTCCTAAAGCCACTGTTTTGAATAGGAATAATGAAGGAAATGACAAGCCAGTAAGCCCCCAGTATAATGAAGGTGCAGCCAATAAGGAAACTTGCCAATCCTGTAAAGGGAGTAAGAGGGATAAACCCCATGCAATAGAGTGGCTGAATATGATATTTACTTTTGTTACTGCGGCGGGAGCTATTTGGGCTGTTACGGTAGCATCCGATACGGCCTCCGATAGTGAGAAGTTTTTTGAAACCGCTAATAGACCCTATTTGCAAGTTGAAATGGTTAAGGATAGTGGGGCGGTTGTTTTTTACAAATTGGCAAACTTGGGACAATACCCGGCTAAAATAGAATCTGGAAAATTTGGTATCATGCCTTTGGAATATCCTATTGATTCGACATGGGCTTTTATTGATAACCCAGCACAAATGGAAGTAGTAAAAATGGACACTGGGGATGATACTATAAACCCAAAACTGCTGAGGCCAGAACCCGCATTTGATCCATCTATAATTAACACTTATGTAATAAAAGAATCTCCTTTGGATAGAAGCTATAAAAGCCCATTTCCACAAACTGGAGGGGAACTTATGGGCCGCATAAAGCAGGACTGGTATTTTTTTGGAGATATTATTTACACCAATGAGGTCACAGGGAGCAGGAGAGCCTACCGATTTAATATTGCGCTGGGTAAAAAAGAGTTTGTTCTGAATAAAAACATAGACCTTCCCAAATAGTCTAACAGGTTTAGCAAATTCACATCCTCCCTCAAATCCACATCCTGCTGCTTTCTGCAATCCTTCCCCTTTATCCTTACTTCTTTTACTAAATAAGTTTGTACACCTTACCTCAATCTGGGAAGTAATGGCCCCCCATATTCACTAGCTTCTCAACTAATTTACTTAGCTTTTTCGAGAAATGACCACTTATTATTTCTCCTAATTCTAGTAGTTGGTTTTAATCGTGTATTTCATTAATTATCAACTAAATATTGCTTTTGATAAATATTTATTATTAAAAATTATAGGTGTAAGATAAATGCCAGGTGACACAAAAAACCAAAACTTCAACAATTGACAGAGTTGAACTATTGTTTTAACAGGAACAAGCAGTTAATAAGTTTACCGGATAATTTATTTCAATAGAAACATCCAATTAAAAAAAAATATTATGCAAATGCTGGAGCCGTATAGATTTTGGAGTTCATTATTCGTGATCGGCAGAAGGATTTTGTATCGATATTTTGAACAGGTTTTCCTGTCTATACAAATTAGTGGTATGTCGCTAATTTTAAATATGTTACTCGTAATTCTACGAAACAGAAAACACATCTAAACGGCGTATTAACTACTTTTCCAGATTCCTTGAAATTCCCTAGTATTTTCCGGGTATTTACAGTATTTTAGGCAGCGTTTTCACCCCAAGGACGTTGGACTACATGAGAAAGTTAAATCTGCTAAGTACCCTACTTATACTGGCCATGTTTTGTGGCAGTATATCCCATGCCCAGGACTTTTCCAATAAAGGAAAGGATTTTTGGGTTGCCTATGGTTATCACCAGGTGATGACAGTGGGAAACCAGCAACAGATGGTGTTATATTTTGCTGCAGAGCAAAATAGTAACGTAACTGTTACCATTCCCGGATTGGGCTATTCCCAGAATTATTTTGTTCCCGCCAACACTGTAGTTACTACTGCGGCTATCCCTAAAAATGCCCCCCAGGATGCGAGGTTACTCACTGCGTCCACCGCTCCGGAGAATAAGGGGATACATATTACGTCTGATAAACCCATTGTGGCTTATTCTCATATTTATAACCAGAACGTTTCCGGCGCCTCCATATTATTCCCAACCAATACACTGGGCAAAGAATATTATTCGGTGAACTATACCAACATTTCCAATAGCAACAATGCGAACTGCTGGTTCTATGTGGTAGCCACCGATGCAGGCACCACCACGGTGGAAATAACCCCCAGCGCTGATTGTATTGGCCACCCCGCAGGCGTTCCTTTCCGGATAAACCTCACACAGGGCCAGGTATATAATGTAATGGGAAATTATTCCGGAAATTTTGGTGTTGACCTCACGGGTTCTAAAATAGAAAGTATTAATAATGGTGATGGCTGTAAAAAGATCGGTGTATTTTCCGGCAGCGGAAGGATATCTATTACCTGTAATGGTTCGCAATCTTCTTCTGACAACTATATGAGCCAGGCCTTCCCCAAAACGGCCTGGGGCAAAAAATACCTGACCGCATCAACGGGTGGGGGTAATATCAATAATATTTACAGGATATGTGTTTCCGATCCTACAACTGTAGTAACTGTAAACGGTGCTCCTATCGCCGTACCCCTTCAAATTGGTTTTTATTATGAGTTACCTGCTTCCAGCATACCTTATCGTATTGAAGCAGACAAACCCATCATGGTGGCCCAGTATATTCCCTCGCAAGTCGCCTGCGGCAATAGCGGACCTGCTGATCCGGAAGTAATCTACCTGAGTTCGGTCGAGCAAAATATCAGCCGTGTATTATGGAATGCCACGCCCAATTCTGCTATTACCGGCCATTATTATAATGTAATTATCTCTAACCAGGGTACCGCCATCAGTTCTTTTACACTGGATGGTGTTACAGTACCACCCGGGGCATTCACAGTGCACCCGCAGGACCCCAATTACTCTTACATGATCCAGGCCGTTACTGCAGGACAGCATACCATTCAATCCGATTCGGGGTTCAATGCCATTGCCTATGGGTTTGGGAATGCTGAAAGCTATGGATATAATGCCGGTACCAATATCAAAGATATTTACCAATACATAACGCTGCAAAACCCGGTGTCAACTGTGAATTTCCCCGCCACCTGCAGAAATTCTGATTTCTATTTCACGATGACCTTTCCTTACCAGCCCACTTCCATTGATTGGTTGTTCAATGGACTGTTCCCCGATTTCCTGATGCCGAACCCGGCCACTTATTTTATTGGTACGATCGTGGTGGGAACCCGAACACTGTACCAATACAGGATCCCTACGCCCTATAATATAGCCACGCCAGGAACCTATCCCATCAAGATCGTTGCCACCAACCCCACGCCGGATAACTGCGGAGGTACACAGGAGATCGATTTTGACCTGGTGGTGTATGATCTGCCCACATCAGATTACAACTTTACCACGGATGGTTGTGTAACCAACCCCGTCCAGTTTAACGATCTTGCTGTAGGTAATGGCCGGCCCATTACCGGCCGTTACTGGAACTTTGGTGATCCTGCCAGCGGTGCCAACAATACTTCCGCATTACAAAACCCCACCCATACTTTTACAGCTGCCGGTGGTTATAATGTAAAATATACTGTAAGCACAGATATTGGCTGTAAATCTGATACCATTACCAAACTGGTAACATTGAATAATCCGCCCACTGCAGATTTCACTACAGCAGGAACTTACTGTGATGGCAATACCATCAGCTTTACGGACGCTTCCTCTGCGGGAGTAACTAACTGGACATGGAATTTTGGCGATCCTGCCAGCGGTGCCAACAATACTTCCACGCTGGCAAACCCCACACATATTTTCTCAGGACCCGGTACATATACTGTTACCTTAACTGTAAGTACAGGTACCTGTCAGAGTCTGCCTTATACATTCAATGTAACGATCTATCCCAAACCTACCAGCAACTTTACATTCCCTGCAGTGGTTTGTTTGCCTTCCGGTTCCACCCAGTTCACGGATGCATCGATACCTGGTGCAGGTAATACAATTACCAGCTGGGCCTGGGATTTTGGTGATCCTGCAAGCGGGCCCAATAACACTTCCAACCTGCAGAATCCCATACATATCTATAGTGCCACAGGTTCATATCCTGTTACACTCACTATTATAACCAACAATGGTTGTACAGATACGAAGGTGATCAATGTAAACTCTGTTTATGCAGAGCCAACAGCGGCTTTCAACTCTGTACCCGCTGTTTGTATTGGCAGTGTGATCGGATTCTCTGATGCCAGCACCGCACCAGGCAGCACCGTTACAGGATGGAGCTGGAACTTTGGTGATCCGGCCAGCGGCCCCAACAATACATCGAATGCACAGAACCCATCACATATTTATGCCACAGCAGGTACCTATACGGTAACACTTACCGTTACATCGGCTGTTGGTTGCGCATCTGTAAATAATACAGCCACTGGCCAGGTAGTGGTAAGACCATTGCCCACGGCTTCAATGGCGGGTAATTCAATAGTTTGTCTGAATGCCACACAGCCCGTTGTTACTTTTACGGGTAATGGTGGTACAGCCCCTTACACATTTACATATACCATCAATGGCGGATTACCACAAACAGTTACCTCACCTGCCAATTCAAATATTGCAACGCTGAATGTACCCACCAATGTGGCCGGTATATTCCAGTATGCACTGGTAAGTGTGCAGGAGGGAAGCAGTACGGCCTGCCAGCAAGGTCAGCCCGGTACAGCCACCATTGAAGTAAAACCATTACCAACCGCCACTATCGCAGGAAATACGATCGTATGTCTGAACGCACCACAACCCCTGATCACTTTTACCGGTGCAGGAGGCAGCGCACCCTATACATTTACATATACTATCGGCGGCGGACCTCAGCAAACGATATCAACAACCGGCGCCAGTTCAACAGTAACTATTGCAGTACCTACCAACACAGCAGGCCTATTTACTTATAACCTCATCAGGGTACAGGAGGGAAGCACCAATGCCTGTATACAGGACCAGCCGGCCTCTGTATCTGTGGAAGTTAAAGCATTGCCTACGGGTACTATTAGTGGCGCTGGCGAGATCTGTCTGAATGGAACGCCTGACCCTGTTATTACTTTTACCGGTAATAATGGTTCGCCCAATTATACTTTCACTTATACTATCAATGGCGGGCCGGCACAAACAGTTACCACCACATCGGGTAATACCGTAACGGTGAATGTTCCAACCACTACAGCCGGCGTATTTACCTATAACCTGGTGAATGTACAGGAAGGCAGCGCACAGGCTTGTGCGCAAAACCAGGCGGGATCGGCTATTGTTACCGTTAATCCATTGCCAACGGCTGACTTTAACTTTACCATACCGAGCTGCCAGACAAGGACCATT
Source organism: uncultured Chitinophaga sp. (assembly GCA_964606155.1). Classification (GTDB taxonomy): domain Bacteria; phylum Bacteroidota; class Bacteroidia; order Chitinophagales; family Chitinophagaceae; genus JJ008. Next base: position 5,337 of record CAZSGD010000057.1, read on the forward strand.
GCCTTTACGGATGCATCGGTACCCAATGCAGGTAACCTGGTGTCATGGACATGGGATTTTGGTGATGGTTCACCCACTTCCAATTTGCAAAACCCAACGCATACTTATCCCAATACGGGAACATACACAGTTACACTTTCAATTGCTACTGATAAAGGATGTACCAGAACGAATTTCACTAAACAGGTTACTATCAATACCCGTCCGCAGGCAGGATTTATTTCACCTGAGGTTTGTTTAACAGATATCAATACACCGTTTACTGATACCAGCAAGATCAGCACCGGTACCATTGTGGGATGGGAATGGAATTTCGGCGATCCCGGCAGTGGAATTAATAATACATCCACGCTGCAAAACCCAACGCATACATATTCTGCAACCGGTAACTACACTGTAATGCTGGTCGTGATCAGCGATCAGGGTTGCAGGGATACCATCAATCAAACTTTTACGGTGAATGGTTCCATTCCTGTTGCCGGATTCACATTGCAGAATACAGGGGCTTTGTGCAGTAACCAGGATATCACTATCAAAGATGGTTCTTCCGTCAACTTCGGAAGCATCACCAAAGTGGAAGTGTTCTGGGATTACCTGAATGACCCGACGATCAAAACAACAGAAGATAACCCGACACCCGGCCAGTTGTTTACCCACACCTATCCTGAATTTGGCACACCGGCCACACGCACTTTCCAGGTAAGATATGTGGCGTATTCCGGGGCCAGTTGTGTAAATGTGTTTACACGCGATATAACCTTACTGGCAACACCAACCATACAATTCGACGCAGTGCCTTATGCCTGCGACAAAGCGCCATCCTTCCAGGTTACACAGGCCCAGGTCATCAATGGATTACCTGGTACCGGTGTGTTTACCGGTACAGCCATTACCTCGGCTGGCGTATTCAGCCCTTCCGTGGCGGGTACAGGCTTGCATACCATCCGTTATACGTTTACAGGCACCAATGGATGTATCAATTTCAAAGAACAGGTTATTGATGTATCCCCAACACCCGGCGCCAATGCCGGACCGGATAAAGTGGTACTGGAAGGCGGACAGGTGATGCTGACACCCGTTCAAAATGCAGGCATTACGGTAACTTACCTGTGGACACCGCCAACAGGCCTGAATGACCCGACACAGGCATTTGCCACCGCTTCACCCACCACCGATATGACCTATACGCTCACCGTTACATCTGACAAAGGATGCAGCGCCAGCGATGATGTGTTTGTCAAGCTGCTGAAGAAAGTGGCTATTCCCAATATCTTCAGCCCGAATGGCGATGGGGTGCATGATAAATGGGTGATCCAGTATCTCGAATCATATCCTGGTTGTACAGTTGAAATTTTTAACCGCTACGGACAACGTATCTACTCATCCGTTGGTTATGGCAATCCATGGGATGGAACCGTGAATGGAAAACCTGTACCGGTTGGAACTTATTACTATATAGTGAACCCCAAAAATGGCAGAAGCCAGATGAGTGGTTATGTTGATGTAATCCGTTAAGCAAATGAAAAAGAAACTGTTTATTATCCCGCTTGTGATGATGTCTGTGCAGCTGATGGCCCAGCAACGTCCCCATTACACACAGTATATCCTGAACAATTATATTCTTAATCCTGCCCTGAGCGGAATTGAGAATTATGCAGATATCAAATTCAGTATGCGTGATCAGTGGGTGGGACTCGATGGGGCCCCTAAAACCTTTTATTTCTCAGCACAGGGCCCCCTGGGAAAGAATGATTACCGTACATCAGCCACCTCTTTCCAGGTACCCGGCGAAAATCCAAGAGGTAAATACTACTGGGAGAATTATACAGCCGCGGAGCCGCATCATGGCATTGGTATCAATGTGATCGGCGATAAAACGGGAAGCTATAACCGTTTTTCAGCTGCTTTGACATACGCTTATCACCTCGGATTATCACCCACCACCAACCTGTCTGCGGGCTTTTCTGCCGGTATCACCCGCATTGGTATCGACAGGAGCAAGCACGATTTTGATGGCAATGGCGACCCCTTTGATCCTTCCACCGGCAATTCACTCAGCAGCGAATTGGGCAAGATCCGTCCCGACCTGGGTGTGGGCTTCTGGTTATATTCCCGCGACTATTTTATAGGTCTGTCAGCACAACAGATTATTCCGCAAAAGATACAGTTCGTGGATGATGCCGCCATCCTGGAAAAAGGACGGCTGGTACCACACGTTTTTCTTACGGCAGGGTATCGCTTCCTGCTGAATGATGATGTGAATGCGATCCCATCCATTATGGTCAAGTATATAGATGGTTCATCAAAGAGAAGCTTTCAACCTGAGGCGAATTTAAAACTGCAGTACCGCGACCTGATGTGGGTGGGAGGCAGCTACCGCTATGAGAATGGTTATGCTGCCATGGCCGGTTTGAATGTGAGCAACACTTTCAATGTGGGTTATGCCTACGATTTTACCACCACCGCCTTAAATACCGTAAGCCGCGGCACGCATGAGTTGCTGATCGGTATCATCATCGGAAATAAATACAGCGAGAAATGTCCCCGCTGCTGGTAAACAAGCAACAAAACTAATTGCATATACAGAAGACCGGCAAATGCTGGTCTTTTTTTGCCTCACCCCCATGCGGCAAATTCTCCGACCTTATACCAATATGCACCCCTCTCCTCAGGGAGAGGGGAGGATCAATTCAATGTTAAACGAATTTTTACTTCACAACTAAGTTTGTTTTCTCTGCAAGTGCTAAAAAACAAGGGTCCATGATGCTCTTGTGAATCTTTATAAAGTCTAGAACTTCTTTCGAAGCAGCGCTTTCAAACCTGGGATTGCCTGGTTGTAATGCGTCTGAAAATCCGTTAATGTCCCAGCCCCAAAGCTTTTGTTTTGTTTTAATGTTGAATGCAATACTTGCCACGTGGGAATCCCCGCTACCGGAATTAGGATCTTCTGGTTTCTTTGGCAAAGAGTGGGAGAAAAATAATTCTATTGAATCATTTTGCATGAAAAAAGACTTGTATTTTAATTCAAATTGTCCCCGATAGTAATTATCAAATTCCCTGTCACATAACCATGTAAAAAGATAAAGCCGCGCTGTGTCATACAAGTCCCGGATTTGCAGGCTGTCGATTTGCTTCGGGTAATTAAAACATTCAATACCGGGTTGTTTTCTTTCACACGCCATGAAAAATAGAAATAATGAAACAACGGTAAGTACGATCAGGCTTCTTATTTTCCGTAAAATCGTTGGGAGGCGCATCGAATTTTTTTGCAGTAAGATGTGGCAGATGGAAATTTCCATAAAATACCCGACAACACATATATTTTATAAGGTTGCTAATCGGCTGCGGGGTGCTTATGTTATGAGTAAAAAAACTAAGATCAGAGATGAACGATCTTCTTATTGCGCAAGGTCTTCAGGTTGTTCAGTACCCGCTGGGCCTCCCGCCTTTTTCTTTCCACTTCAACCAGTGTAACATCTGAATCGGGGATACCTTTCAGGCCGCTTAAGGTAAGCTGGTGCTGCACTTCTGAAAGTTTTACAGCCACATCATTGTATACATGCTGAAGACTATCGAGGCGGATCTGGTTTACAGCGTTTGAGAGCTGGTAATTCACATTATCCCAATCCACCTTTTCATAAGCCTGCTTTAATTTATTTTCCCATTTCTTCCAGTCAAATTTGTTGACCTCCTTCCGGTAACTGGTGCGGAGTTCTTCTTTTTCCTGCTCGGTAAATACATCGGCGATATTTTTCTCCAATGCTTTCCATTGCGCATTCTCCAATACCTTCCGGGAAGCTTCCAGGGCTTCTTTTACCTGTTCTTCCTGGTATTTTTTCAGTTCCGGGGTAATAATTTGTTCAAATCTCACTTGTTGAAGAGCAGTGGCTATATTCTTATAATCATCCGGGGTGGGTATTTCATCTGCCTGGGCGGGGTCTTCTATTGGCGACTCCCCGGTCTCCAGCTCCTTTTGAGCAGGTTGCAGGGTATTGACCACAGGTTCCCGGGTGGTTTCAGTCCCACTTATCGTTACAGGGGTTGTATTAGCTTTATCGCTCTCATATCCGCCAACTATAAAGTCGAAAGGAGCGGAGAGATAAGCATAGTTGCTGCCTTTGTTATTGGCGGGTTTGCTTAATATGATCAGCGAATTGAGGCCAATGATGCAGAGCAGGCCTGCCACAAGACCGGCTAATTTATTAAAAGAAAACGCGGGCTTTTGCTGAACACCCATAATAGTTTCTACGCGGTGTAAAAGATCATGGCTTTGGCCACCGGAAGCAAGGGTGAGCACTTTGGGAACCTGGTTCGCTTTTTCCAGCGTTAACAGGGCGGAAGCATATTCATGCGAATCATACTGGAATTGCAGTACCATTTCATCACAGCTTTTTTCTCTTTCCCGCTCCACGATCTTCACGAATGCTTTTACGAATGGATTGAAATAAAGTATGGTTTGAATAAAGTTCAGGACCAGGTTAACAAAATAGTCATGGCGCCTGATATGTGATAATTCATGCAGTAATACCGCTTCTAATTGCTGCGGTGTAAGATGATTGATCGCTGCAAGCGGTACCAGGATCACCGGCTTTAAAAATCCCACGGTAACGGGAGAGCTGACAAATTCGGACACCCAGATATTTACCTGGCGGGTGATGCCCATACGGGCGGCTACAGAACGGATAAATAATTTCCAGTCCACGTCTATCCTGGATAACCCGTATTTACGGATGGCCTGTACATAACGGTAATTGCGTACGAAATGTAAAATGGGGAAGATCAGCAATGCCAGGTACAGCAGGGAGGCCACCGGCAAACTTTTATTCAGCCAGTTATTTACTTCTGTATTTCCCTGGCTGGTAATCAATGCAGCACCGATACCTGCATCAGCACCGCCTGAACTATAAACAGTGAGAAAAGTAAAGATGAACCAGGCAAATCCTGTTACCAGGAAAGCGGAAGCCAGCCCGCTTTTATTGGCAGCTTTTATATTCTTGCTGAAAACGCCTGTTATGAATTGGTAAATGACCCAAAGCAGGGCCAGTTGCCACAGGCTGTTCAATACAGCCCATCCTAATGATTGCAGGAAGTCAGCCTGGTTGCTAAACATGGTTATTGCTTTTTAAGACTGTCCAGTAATGCCTGTATTCTTTCCAGCTCCTCGGGGCTTGCTTTGTGGTTGTCATCTCCCAATGCCTGTATCACCAGTTGGGTGGGAGATCCGCCAAACAAGCTATCAATCATTTTACTCAATAAATGTTTTTGTGTTCTTTCTTTGTTCACGGCTGATTGGTACACATGGGTACGCATAGAATCATCCCGTTTCACAATTCCTTTTTCGTGCATGATCTGCATCAGTTTGAGGGTAGTGGTATAACCCACATCCTTGGTACGTGCCAGTTCTTCATGCACTTCCCGCACAGTGGCGAGACCTTTTGCCCACAGGATCTGCAGTATCTCCAACTCGCTTTCAGTGGGTTTAATCATTTTTGGCGCTGACATGGTATTTACGATTTATGCCCGAATATACGACTATTTTCGTAATACGAACAGGGGCTAACCTTATTTAGTTTTTTTTAACATCGGTTAACAATGGGACGGGGGTGGGGCTAAAAAGTTACAGGGGACTGAATTTCCGCTGTTTGCTAGTTCTCCGGAGGCTGATATTTCTCAGCGACTGCTTTTTAAACTGGCGTAGTTCAGGCTATCAATAATGATCCCCTTTGCGGAAGAGAGACTGAGCCTGGTATACCCGTCTTCTGCAAAGAAAATGGAAGTCATATTGGTAAGCCCATCATCGGCAAAAAGCTCCACCGATGATTCATCCACTACCAGGGTCATATCAAGGCCCACACTTTTTGACAGCCGGGGTGCCGTCATTTTCTTTGAAAATTTCGTATTAAAAACTGTATTACCTGATCGTACACGGTCGATAAAATAATTACCGGCTGCTGTATCATAACCGATCAGTATCTCTTCCTTTTTATCATTGTAAAGGCGGACCGAAAAATCTTCATTACCAGATGCCTTCAATGTAATGACAAAGCGGTTTGATGTTTTGCCAAGCGCACTGCCCAGGTCATATTCACCCTTTACACTGATATTTTTTAAGTCAACAGGATTTTCCCGGAGTGCGCTTAATTCAAATACGGGCGCCAGCCTGAGGTAATGCTGGTTATCTATTGATGCCAGTGAAACATCTCGAGGAAGGGTCATGGCACTGCGCCAGGCTTTGGTGGGCACGGCCTGCGCATAATCCCAGTTGCTCATCCAGCCTAAAAATATTTTCCGTGGTCCTGTGTTGTGCCAGGTTACTCCTGCATAATTATCGGTTCCGTAATCGATCCATTTTGTGTTGCTGTGGTCGGGGGTAAATTTATTCCCGTCAAAATAACCGGTGAAATACTGTGTGGCCGAACCGCCATTGGGCCCGCCGGGATTGATGCTGACAGTGAGCACCCATATTTCTTTTCCATTCCCGTTGAAATAAAAAAGGTCAGGACATTCCCATACACCACCATGGGCCCCTTCTTTTTCGCCAAACTCACTTTCCTTTTGCCAGTCTTTTAAATTGAGGGAGGAATAAAAACTAACGCGGTCGTTGGTGGCCAGTGACATGATCCATTTTTTTCCCGGTGCATACCAGCAAACATTGGGATCACGAAAATCACGGATACCCGGATTTTTCAATACCGGGTTGCCCTCATATTTTTTCCAGGTGGATCCGCTGTCGAGGCTATACGCCAGGCTTTGGTATTGAAAATCATTTCTTCCGGCACGTTCTCCTTTGTCCAGGTGATGGGTGAATACAGCCACCAGGGGTATGATACCATTCTTTCCAAACCCGGAAGTATTCATGGAATCCACCACCACAGATCCTGAAAAAATATAACCCAGCGAATCGGGGTAAAGGGCAATGGGCTGCTCTTGCCAATGTACCAGGTCGCGGCTGGTGGCATGGCCCCAATGCATGGGCCCCCACACATTGCTATCGGGATAATACTGGTAGAATAAATGATAGGTATCATTATATAAAACAAGACCGTTTGGGTCATTCATCCAGTTGGCTTCAGGGGTATAATGAAATTTGGGACGGTAGGTATCGCTGGCGGTACTATCCACGCTTTCTTTGCCGCGGCAGGAAATAATGAGGAGGCATATCCCCAGCAGGATGGAAGTGGTTTTTGGGTAGTGCATGGCCATATTTATTTGAAGTTACGAAAATTGTGATCTGGTGAATCAGGAGTGGGGGGAGAGGAAAGAGAGTTCACCGCAGAGAATGAGAGAAGCGGAGTTTACGCAGAGAATGCTAAACCATTCACCTCATCTCTCTGAAGACCCAGCGCTCTCCTTTTCTCTGCGGTAAAATAAAGGACCCATTAGAACCATATGGACTGTTTCAAAGGGTGGTTTCAGTATAGAAAAGAATTCAAAGAAGGATACAAAGAAAAAGGCTGTGTCGGTTTTGACACAGCCTCTTTAATGGGTTTGAAACGTTCAATTCCCGTCTTAACGATACTAACTGCAAGCGATCAGTAAGGTAAGAACGAGAAGTACTAATGTGCTTTTTAACAATAGTAGTTTCATGGGGATCAGATTATAAACGGGTGAAATCTAATGTAGCAAGGATAATGTAATACTGCAATACCGGTCTGTACTTTATTTGCTTTCATCGGAAATTTACCCGCAATACTTCCGTGAATTTTCTATTTGTTTTAAAAACAGGACCGGTTGCCATAAGCTGCATTTTTCGTACAGTCTTTAGACAACCGGTATGTATTAGTTAATGGCTCAGAGGCCGGCTACTCCAATATCGTTGATCTGACCGGCGGCAACTGTAATGTTATCAATTACCAGGTCACTGTAATCAGGATTGTTAGGGTGGATCAAAATGGAATAGGTGCCAGGTAACAGTTTACCCAGTGTAAAAATGTTAGTGGCGTCATTCGGGTAAATGATGTTTGATGTGTAAGTATCGTTATACACAGTTATAACAGGTTTGGAACCCATCGGGGTAACTTGTACCTGGATGGAACCATACTCCACATCGTGCGAGGCACTGTCGCTCACCAGGTCGGGCTGTATAATATTCTTTCCCGAAAAAAGATTATCGTCTCCGGCAGAGGCCGCATCATTGTTTTGAATGGCATCTTTGGAACAACTGATCATAGAAATACTGAAAAAAGCAAGCAGGATGGCTCCGCTCAGGCGGTAAAAGGTTTTCATAAGGTGTGTTTTTTTTAGGGTTAAAAAATATTGGAGATTAAAATAATATGCGGTAACCCCTCGTCCAAGTTTTTTGGATTATCTTTTTGATGTAACGGTAAATTTCGTAGCTGCGACAGGTAAAAATACACCGACAGGGAGAGGCCGTCATAAAAAAATAAGCCCCGCTGTAGACACAGCGGGACTTATGTAATGGTTATGATTAAGATCTTCTAAGAGTAATTATTTATACTGTGCGGTATTGGCTGCTGCAACCGTTGCTGATTTTGCCGGCATAACCTGTACATTTCCGGCAGCTTTAGAAGCTTCGATCAACGGTGGTTTTTTTGTATGTATCTGGGCCAGCGTGGGAGCAATTACCAGTGACACGATCGACATAAGTTTAATGAGGATATTCATAGAGGGGCCGGAAGTGTCTTTAAACGGATCGCCCACTGTATCACCTGTTACCGATGCTTTATGCGGCTCAGATTTTTTATAATACATTTCGCCGTTGATCTCCACACCCTTTTCAAATGATTTTTTGGCATTATCCCATGCACCACCGGCATTATTCTGGAACATTCCCATCAATACACCACTCACGGTGGCACCGGCCAGGAAACCACCCAGGGCTTCGGGCCCTAATAAGAAACCGATCACTAAAGGGGATATGATGGTGATAGCACCGGGGAGCATCATTTTTTTAATAGAGGCGCTGGTGGAAATGGCCACGCATTTATCATATTCCGGTTTGCCTGTTCCTTCCATGATGCCGGGAATGCTGCGGAACTGGCGGCGAACTTCCTCCACCATACTCATGGCGGCCTGTCCCACGGCACGGATAGCAAGAGAGGAGAAGATAAAGGGGATCATACCTCCCACAAACAATGAAGCCAGTACATCCGCTTTATAAATATCAATATGCTGGTTATCGGGCATTGCCACTCCAACAAAGGCGGCAAACAAGGCCAATGCTGTTAATGCAGCAGAAGCGATGGCAAAACCTTTACCGGTAGCGGCGGTGGTATTACCCACGGCATCCAGCACATCTGTTTTTTCACGAACATCTTTGGGCAACTCACTCATTTCAGCAATACCGCCGGCATTATCAGCAATGGGGCCAAATGCATCGATGGCTAATTGCATAGCCGTGGTGGCCATCATACCTGCTGCTGCTATTGCCACACCGTATAATCCTGCAAACTGGTAAGAACCCCAGATACCGCCAGCCAATACAAGAATAGGGAGGAAGGTGGACTCCATACCCACTGCCAGGCCACCGATCACATTGGTGGCATGACCCGTGGAGGATTGACGAATGATGGACTTCACCGGGCCTTTGCCCATGGCGGTATAATACTCCGTGATCGCACTCATCAATGCGCCCACCAGCAAACCAACACCAATAGCACCGAGCACATCCCATTTCGTAAAGATCACACCCCGTAATTCCATGGCTTCAGGAAGAATAAAATATACGAGACCTGCTGATGCAGCGGCTGTTAAAATAATAGAGCCCCAGTTGCCCATATTCAGTGCTTTCTGCACCACATCTGTATTGATACCGGAAGCTTCGCTGATACGAACGAACCAGGTACCTACAATGGAGAACAGGATACCGATACCGGCAATGAGCATTGGGAATATGATTGGTGAGAAACCGCCCAGTGTTTCATCAGGACTGATCACAACTGTTTCCTGTCCTAATACGATAGTGGCCAAAACCGTGGCAACATAAGAACCGAACAGATCGGCGCCCATACCTGCCACATCACCCACGTTATCGCCAACGTTATCGGCAATGGTGGCGGGGTTCCTCGGATCATCTTCAGGGATACCTGCTTCTACTTTACCTACGAGGTCAGCGCCCACATCGGCGGCCTTGGTATAGATACCACCACCCACACGGGCAAATAAAGCGATGGATTCAGCACCCAATGAAAAACCGGTGAGTACTTCGATGGTTGTTTTCATTTCATCGGAACTGACAGGAGAAGAGGGAGCGAAAACTTGTTTTAATACGATATACAAACCACCGAGTCCTAATACAGCAAGACCGGCTACACCGAGTCCCATCACTGCACCGCCGGTGAAAGAAACATTTAATGCTTTGCTCAGGCTGGTACGGGCTGCGTTGGCAGTACGTACATTAGCCTTCGTGGCTACTTTCATTCCTATATAGCCTGCAGTGGCGCTGAATACAGCACCGATAACGAAAGCAACGGCAATAAGCCAATGGGAGTGCGGATTGGTGGTGGACATAACGGCCAGCAGGATACCCACCAGCACCACGAAGTAACCCAGAATTTTCCACTCCGCTTTCAGGAAGGCCATAGCGCCTTCAGCGATGTAATTACTGATCTCTTTCATCCGGTCGTTGCCCGGATCTTGTTTGGAAACCCAATTAAATTTCAGGAAAGTGTAAAGCAAGCCAATCAGCCCCATTGCGGGCACGAGGTAGATCAATTTGTCCATAAGTGTTGATTCTTAGTCAAGATTTAATGAATGCCTGTATCGCCAGGTATCCTCTTCGCTTAAGGCACAACGCTTTAGCGAAGGGTGGCAAAGATAGGGTATGAAGGGCAATACCCCAAACCCTGTGTGGGAGGCCGGGACAGGTAAATCAGTCTTAAAATCAGGAAGTTAGAGAGATGCGAGTTTACTATTTTTTAGAATCCCGGGTGACAATCCGGTCCTGCTCCAAAGAACCGCAGTCACAATCACAGTTTTTGGGTTTTAGGATTTCTGCATTTTTCAGTTCCGCGTCAATGGCTTTCAGGTCTGTATTCACGTGACGGATACTATCTGCGTTTTTAGTATCCTTTACAGTTATTTTCAAATCCACACCTTCAATCGTAGTAATTGCACTGTTAAAAACTTCTTTAGTGGAAGTCTGCAACTCAATATCCAGCTCCTGTTTTGAACTGGTGGTAAATTGCTTTAACGCAAACGCAATATAAGATTCTGTTTCTGTAACAGCCATGATATAAGCCTTCGCATTTTGTGGTAAGAAAATCTTTCCGCTTTTATAAGCAAACACAAATTCTTCACCAATATCGTCTTTCTTACCTGCCTTGGTATAGATCTTTTGCTCGGGAATGATGAGGAATATATCCACCTTTTCTTTGTATTTCCCTCTCAATCGTACAAGCAAATCGCTTTCCACGTTGCCATTAACATCTTTCAACAATACGTCTACATTATACCATCCAAAGGTTTCGATGCTGAATTGGTAATAAACGACTTCATGATTTTCAGGTGAAACTATTTCATCAAAATCCACAGGCGCAGGAGCTGTTGTTGCTGGTGGCTGGGTTGATTCGGTAGTGGTTGGCAGAGGATTAAAGTTCCGGGTTTCTTCCGTTAGTTTTCCGTTGTCCTGAATCAGTTTATTCCTGTTCTTCCCTGTTATTCTTTTTTTCTGATGTAAAGCAAAAACAGTTTCCCTGTACCTGGCACAACTATCCGCACACTCATTGAGGTGTGCGTGTGCCGGCAGTGGTAAAGCCCTTTTGTCACTTTCATTTTGAATGTAGTGAAGCACATCAAGTAAATCTTCTGTACTTAAATGATTAATGGTATCAGAATTGAAAAATCTGGGAGCTTTTACTCCACCAAACATTTGTACGAGATTACATTTGTAAATTCCAAAAGGATTAGCATGATAATAGACATGTTCGTTGTCATAAACCCTGATCACTTTTTCATCTGCATCAACAATTTCGGTATATATTCCGGAAAACCCCTCATATGGCTCACGATAATCTCCATGCTCAAAATAATACAACCAACCTTCGCCAACATCATCAAATCGCTTAAGAATATGTGCAAGATTGGGGCCCACCATGTCTTTACCAATTGTATGACAAGGGGAGCATTTTGTAATAAAAAGTGATTTACCTCTTTGAATACTATTGAGCTGCTGATTATCCGGTAAGGTATCCGCTTGTACCCAATTGATAGTACCGTCTACCTCTTCCTGTCCTTTGAACAGCTGCATGCCTGGTTGCAAATAATTGGAAGGTATGGCCACGTTGATCGCCTGTTTGATCGTTACATTTTGTCCAGCTTTCGCATTGATATAGATCATACCACCACTG
>CAZSGD010000058.1:0-17588 GCA_964606155.1 uncultured Chitinophaga sp.
TTAAATATGTATCGCCTCCCCATACGCCACTTCAATCGCATCTTTGATGCTCTCACTGATAGTGGGGTGGGGGTGGATGGCATTCAATACTTCATGATAAGTGGTTTCCAGCTTACGGGCGGTAACGGTTTCAGAGATCATCTCGGTTACATTATAACCGATCATGTGCGTACCCAGCCACTCGCCGTATTTGGCGTCAAATATTACTTTGATAAATCCTTCCATGTGTCCTGCTGCAGAAGCTTTGCCACTGGCACTGAGCGGGAATTTACCCACTTTTACTTCGAAGCCGGCTTCCTTCGCTTGTTTTTCAGTGTAACCTACTGAAGCGATCTCCGGCACACAATAAGTACAACCGGGAATATTGTTATAGTCTATTGGCTCGGGCTGGTGATGGTATTTGTTTTCGTTGTAAGCAATCGCTTCCACGCAAACGATGCCTTCCTTGCTGGCTACGTGTGCCAGTGCCTGGCCGGGTGAGCAGTCGCCGATAGCATAAATGCCCGGTACGCTGGTTTGCCCGTATTTGTCAACCGCAATTCTTCCTTTATCCACTTTCACACCCAGTGTTTCCAATCCTATTCCTTCAATATTAGCAGCCACACCCACAGCACTCAGTAATACATCGGCTTCCAGGGTTACTTCACCGGATGCTGTTTTTACTTTTGCTTTCACACCATTACCAGAAGTATCCACAGCTGTTACTTCGCTGCTGGTCATGATCTCGATGCCATTCTTTTTGTATTGCTTTTCCAGTTCTTTGGAAATATCCTCATCTTCCACCGGCACAATACGCGGCATAAATTCAACGATAGTGACTTTAGTGCCCATGCTGTTGTAGAAATAGGCGAATTCCACACCAATAGCGCCACTGCCCACCACGATCATAGATTTAGGCATCTGCGGCAATACCATTGCTTCGCGGTAACCGATGATCTTTTGGCCATCTATTTTCATAGAAGGCAGTTCACGGCTGCGTCCGCCGGTGGCAACAATGATATGTTTGGCTTCCACCGTTTGTTTTTCCCCATCCTTATCGGTCACTTCCAGTTTCCCTTTGGCAACGAGTTTGCCGAATCCCATGATCACATCGATCTTGTTTTTCTTCATCAGGAACTGTACACCCCGGCTCATTTTGTCGGCCACGCCGCGGCTTCTTTTGATGACTGCTTCAAAGTTGGCTGTGCCGCTGGCTTCGATACCAAAGTCTTTGGAATGCTTAATGTATTCAAACACCTGTGCGCTTTTCAGCAATGCCTTGGTAGGGATACAACCCCAGTTGAGGCAGATACCACCAAGACTTTCTTTTTCAATCACTGCTGTTTTAAATCCGAGCTGCGAGGCACGGATAGCTGCCACATAACCGCCGGGGCCGCTACCGAGAACCACTACGTCGTATGCCATAATTTTTTATGTTGGGTGATTAGTTAATATGTTAGCCACTAAGGAGCTGCGAAGTTATCTGAAAAGAAGCAATCCGGCAAAGCCGGTACCTGGTTTTATTGAGGGTAAACCAATAGGGCTGCTGGTCATTTAGCTACACGACCGCTGGCATAAAAACTATTTACCGAATCGCCTGTATTAGATATTTTCGCTGTTATAACATGAAAAAGGCCTCCTTTGTTTACCTGCTACTACTTGCTTTCCTTGGAGGCCTTGCCCAGCCATCAGAAAACCGGAAATTTAATGTAACCGTCATTTCGGCCGACAAATCACCCCTGGCCAATGCTACTGTCAGCATTCTGAAAATGGATTCTTCTGTGGTGGCTGTGAAGCTTACTGATTCGTTGGGTGCTGTTACATTCAACGATCTTGTTCCGGCCAGGTATTGGGCCCGGATCACCATTATTGGATACCAGAAATATTCACTGGCAACGGTTGACCTGGAGAACAAAAATACGGTCATAGAAACGGTAACCCTGCAACCTGAAACGGGGATGCTGGGGAATGTGACAGTGACCAGCAAAAAACCATTTGTTCAGTTTGCACCGGATAAAACCGTCATCAATGTGGATGCCGGTATCACCAATGCCGGTACCACTGCCATGGATGTGCTCGAAAAGTCGCCGGGAGTGACTGTGGGCAGGGATGGAACGATCAGCATGAAAGGTAAACCCCAGGTGATGGTATTGATCGATGGCAAACAGACACAGCTGAGTGGCTCGGATCTGCAGGCTTATCTTTCCGGTCTCAGCGCCTCACAGATAGACGTAATCGAACTGATCGATAACCCCGGCGCCAAATACGATGCGGCCGGTAATGCAGGTATCATCAATATTAAAACGAAGCGATTGAAACAAAGAGGTTTCAATGGCTCGTTGAGTGTGGGGTACGGGCAGGGCATTTACTGGAAATCCAACAACAGCCTGAACATGAATTACCGGAATGGCAAGGTCAATGTATTTGTTAATTACGGAAACAGGCTGGGCAAGGAAAAGATGATCATGTATGCACTGCGAAAATATTTCGATCAGCAGGGCAATGATTCCTTGTTGCTGCAGCAGCCCAATACCACCCGAACAGCTATCACTGCGCATAATATTAAAACGGGGGTCGATTTTTTTGCCACCAATAACACAACATTAGGGATGGCATTCACCGGATCTTTTGTAGACAGAACGGTGCGCAGTGTCAGCACCATCGACTGGATGTCGCCGGATTACGAGATTGATTCAACGATCAATACCTGGGGAACAAGGGATATAGCATTCACCCGTTCAGGCGTAAATTTTAATGGGAAACATATTTTCCCTAATAAGGATGAGCTTTCTGCTGATATTGATTTTATCAATTTTAAAATTGAGGGGGGCCAGTTTTTTGAAACACAATTGAGTTCACCCGGCAGTGTAACGCAGGCCACCCGGGGTAATATCCCTTCCTCACTGGATATTTTTACTGCCAAGGTGGATTATTCCAAACGGTTTAAAAATTATCTGTGGGAGGCGGGGTTGAAAACGGCCAGCACCAATACAGATAACCTGGCAGAATATTTTTATTATGATGGCGCGAACTGGTACGATGACCTGGGCCGGAGCAATCATTTCTTGTATGACGAGAAAATTCACTCCGTTTACAGCAGTTTGAGCGGTGAGAATAAAAAATGGCAATGGCAGGGAGGTCTCCGGTATGAATACACCAGTTATAAAGCTAACCAGTTGGGCAATACCGTGGTAAAGGATTCCGCCTTTAGCAGGAAATACGGCAGTTTGTTCCCCACTGCATTTTTAACCTATCATGCCGATTCCAATAATGCCTTCACTTTTCGTTTTGGCCGCCGGATCGACAGGCCGCAGTTCCAAAACCTGAACCCATTCCTTATTACCATCAACAAATACACATTTGAAGGGGGTAATCCTTTTATCAATCCGCAATACACCTGGAATTTTGAATTGATCCACACCTTTAAACAGATGCTTTCTACGGGTATCAATTACAGTTATCTCAATGATTATTTCTCCCAGATATTCATCATCGACTCCAACAGCAGTAATGTGAACAAGAATGTGATCATTTATACCCGGGGTAATGTAGGGAGTTTTCAAAGTATGGGTGCCACCGTAACCCTGCAGTTGCCTGTTACCAAATGGTGGAACCTGACCAGTGTGGCCGTATATACCCATAAGATCATCAAGGGATTTATATGGGCGCCTATCCGGGCCACAGTAGACCAACTGAATGTGAGCCTGAATAACCAGTTCCAGTTCAAAAAAGGCTGGTCTGCGGAGATCAGCGGGTATTACCAGACCAACAGCCAGATCGATCTGCAGGAAACGCTGACACCACAGGGCGAACTGGGTGCGGGTATATCCAAGCAGGTACTGAAGGGGAAGGGCACGGTACGGTTGAATGTCCGGGACATTTTCTGGACACAGAATTATTCGGGGTACTCTAATTTTCAGAACTCGGATGAGCCTTTTGAGGTTAAATGGGACTCACGGGTGGTCCGCCTCAGCTTTACCTGGCGTTTTGGGAAAGCGATGAAGCCCATCAAACGCTCATCAGGGGGCGCCACAGAGGAAACCGACAGGGTGGGTTCGGGCAATTAAGGCCTGAAAATCAGGAGCGAAGGCAGCCAGGGGTTTTTCAACAGGCGTTGAAAAAAAACCATTTACAAGGATAATTTTCTCCAATCTTTCCCTTACCTTTGCCTCCCGAATTTTTCGGGATAAAAATTGTTTCAATTATGGCCAGAGTTTGTCAGGTTACAGGTAAGACGCCAATCGGAGGGCATAAGGTTTCACACTCCAATATCAAGACCAAGCGTCGTTTTCTGCCCAATTTGCAGAAAAAAAGGTTTTACCTGGCCGAAGAAGATAAATGGATCACGCTGAAAGTATCTACAGATGCTATCCGTACCATCAATAAAAAAGGTCTTTATACCGTGGTGAAAGAACTGAGAGCCCAGGGTGAGCATATCTAATCAACTAATTAATTCATAAGCAATGGCAAAGAAAGGTAACCGTGTACAAGTGATCCTGGAATGTACTGAGCACAAAAACAGTGGTCAGCCCGGCACCAGCCGTTATATCACGGTAAAAAACAAGAAGAACAACCCGGAAAGACTGGAGTTGAAAAAATTCAACCCCATTCTGAAGAAAGTGACTGTTCACAAAGAGATCAAGTAATAATTTGACAATGTGAAAATGACACAATTCGAAAATTGAGTCATTGAGCAATTGAATAATTTTCTAATTGAAATATCATGGCAAAAGCAGCAAAAACGGCGATCAAGAAAGATGCGAAAGCAGCCGCCGAAGCAAAAAACTGGACAAAAGTGATCAAGGCTGTACGCAGCCCCAAGAGTGGTGCTTACACTTTTAAAGAGCAGATCGTTCACAAAGAAAAGATCAAGGAATTCTTAGCTCAGAAGTGATCCAAATGAGCTGACAAAATATGCAAAGCTGTTCGTTGAAAACGAATGGCTTTTATTTTTTTACAGGAAAATGAGGAGTTTGCGATTTTGCATTTTGGTATTTGGATTTTGGTATTTGTGATTTGGTATTTCTGATCTGGTACTTGTATTTTAATCTATGGGATTCTTCAATAAACTATTTGGAAAAAAGGAAAAGGAAAGCCTGGATGAAGGTTTGAAAAAGACCAAGGAAGGTTTTTTTGCAAAGATCACCAAGGCCATTGCCGGCAAGAGCTCGGTGGATGAAGAAGTATTGGATAAGCTGGAAGAAGCATTGGTGGGAGCAGATGTGGGGATTGAAACAACCGTGAAGATCATTGAACGGATCGAAAAAAGAGTGGCGAAGGATAAATACATGAATTCTTCCGAGCTGAATAAAATGCTGCAGGAAGAGATAGAGCAAATGCTGGTGGATGCGCCGGGTTCCAATAGTTATGCTTTCGATTCTGAACTTCCTTCCAAACCTTATATCATTTTAGTGGTGGGTGTAAATGGGGTGGGAAAGACGACCACTATTGGTAAACTAGCGTATAATTTTAAAAAGGCGGGTAAGAATGTGTTGCTGGGTGCTGCAGACACTTTCAGGGCGGCAGCAGTAGACCAACTCACCATCTGGAGCGAGAGGGTGGGAGTGCCCATCGTAAAACAGGCCATGGGCAGCGACCCTGCGGCCGTTGCTTTTGATACGGTGCAAAGCGCTGTATCCAAACAAAGCGATGTGGTATTGATCGATACAGCGGGCCGTTTACACAACAAAGCCCACCTGATGGAAGAGCTGAGCAAGATAAAAAGGGTGATACAGAAAACCATTCCCGATGCACCGCATGAAGTATTGCTGGTGCTGGATGGCAGTACGGGCCAGAATGCACTGGAACAAGCCAAACATTTTACGGCCACCACGGATGTATCGGCTTTGGCGATTACAAAACTCGATGGAACGGCCAAGGGCGGTGTGGTGTTGGCTATCGCCAATCAATTCAAGATCCCGGTCAAGTTTATTGGCGTGGGAGAAAAGATGGAAGACTTGCTGGTATTTGACAAGCATGAGTTTGTGGATAGTTTGTTTAACCTGGAAACGAAATAATATCCTTTTCGTCATTGTTGGTGTGGATTTCTGAGAGATCTTAGTTGCTTAAAACAGAGTACCAACAACGGCATATGCGTAATTCAAATACGAATTCGCATTAGTTTAATTAACTTAGCTGCTTCGTTGTACTTCTTACCTCCATCTCCTCAAAGCTTCTCTAACTACAATCATTGGATAGTCATACCATGATGGTGACTGTCAAATAACGTTATGCCCGCGTACTGCATGTAACGTTTTTTTGAACTAAACCAAAATGTATGAAAATGATCATTCGTTCCCGGATGACAGTACTATTATGTACAGTACTGTTTCCTATTTTAGCCTTTACACAAAGTATTATCAGCGGTAAAGTAACTGACAGCAGTGGAAAAGCAATTTCCGGAGCATCCGTTACTGCCGGAGGACGCGGTACCCAAACGAGTATAGATGGCCTGTATTCGCTGAATGTACCCAACGGATCTGTTACGATCACGGTTTCTTCGGTAGGTTATACAACAACAGCAAAAACTGTTTCCATTACAGGCCATACCACCCTGGATATTATACTGGCAGAATCGGCTGCTAAATTAGATGAAGTGGTGCTTACCACGGGTACCCGTTCCACCCCAAGGAGTGCGATCAGCACACCGCTGCCTATAGACGCTTTGCAGGCAGCTGATCTGAAAAAAACTGGTCAAACATCTTTCGATAAGCAATTACAATACCGGGTGCCATCCTTTAACACTATCAACACACCGGTGAACGATGCCACCACCTTGCTGGACCCTTACGAGATCCGAAACCTGGGCCCCAGCCGGACACTTATACTCATCAATGGAAAAAGGAAAAACCTGAGTTCTTTATTATATGTACAGTTTGCACCGGGCCGTGGAGAAACGGCCGCCGATCTTTCGGCTATACCGGTAGATGCAATTAAAAGAGTAGAGATCTTACGTGATGGTGCATCCGCCCAATATGGTTCCGATGCTATCGCCGGTGTGATGAACGTGATCTTAAAAGATAAGATACAATACGGCACGCTAACCCTAAACGCCGGGTTAACACATAAAGGTGATGGAGAAAATTATGGTATCGCCTATAACGGCGGCTCTGGTATTGCTTCAACCGGGTTTATCAATTATACGGTTGATTTCAGCCAGTCTAATAATGCCGTTCGTTCAGGAATAATCCATCGTCCCACTGAAAAAGCGATCTTCGGTGGAACTGCCTCTGCTGATGCGGCTATTGATAAATTCCTCGACCGCTTTCCTACAGCGGGGAACATTAATGGTACAGGAGAGATACAAGCCGCTAAATTTAATTTTAACCTCGGGTTACCCACAGGTGAAAACGGCCAGTTCTACAGCAATGGCGCATTGATATTTAAAAAAGTATATAGCCTGGCCAATTACAGGCCTCCTTACTGGAGGACTGATGCTGGCTTATTACATACCAGGGTTCCGGGCGCCCCCAACTATACAGGGGGCAATGATCCCTTGTATGAAGGATATTTAGGTTACCTGCCTACATTTGAAGGCGACCTGCTCGATTTCAATGCCACCATTGGATTTACAAGTTCAAGAAATGGCTGGAAACATGATGTGAGCGCCACATTTGGTGGTAACAGGCAGTTGTACACCGTAGAAAATACTGTGAACCGTTCATTAGGCAGTTCCAGTCCCACTTTCTTCAAACCAGGCGGATTCAATTTTTCGAATATCGTGGGCAACTATGATATTTCGAAGCCGGTACTCGATAATTTGTCTATAGCATTTGGTACAGAGGTGAGAAGTGAAACGTACGGGATCGTAGCCGGAGATACCGCTTCCTATTCCGGCGAAGGGGCCAATTCATTTCCGGGTATTCGCCAGGAAAATGCCGGCAGTAACAGCCGCTTTAATCTCGGCGCTTATTTTGACGCCACCTGGGATATTACCAAAGATTTCCTGCTGAACGGAGCTGTTCGTGCAGAAAAGTATAGTGACTTTGGAAGTTCCTTTGTCTGGAAAATTTCTTCCCGTTATAAATTGGCCGGGAATAAAGCCGTTCTCCGGGGTTCTGTTTCCACGGGTTTCAGGGCGCCTTCCCTTCACCAGATCTATGCACAATCCACGCAAGCCAGCTTTTTTAATGGTGTGGTACAGCTGTCGGGCCTTTTCAACAACCGCAGTAAACAGGCATTCTTACTGGGCATTCCTAAATTAAAACAGGAACAGTCCACCAACTTTACCGTGGGTGTGGGCCTGAACCCGACAAAGAATTTCAGCGCCACACTGGATTATTATCATATCCGGATCAATGACAGGATCGTGATGAGTTCTTCTATTTCTTCCAGCGATCCCAATTCGCAGTTGGGACAAATCATGTCGCAGGCAGGCATTGTAAGTGTTCAGTTCTTTATCAATGGAATCGATACAAGAACACAGGGCCTTGACCTGGTGGCCAACTACAGAAATATTGTGATGGGTAAAGGCACACTGGCTATCAACCTTGCTGGTAATTATACATTCGACAATGCACTGGTGGGAACCCCCAACGAACCTGCCGCAATACGTTCAGCCGGGGCCACTATACTGAGTACACAGATAAAGTCATTATTAACGGAGAGCCGGCCGGAGTATAAAGCGGTGCTGGGTTTTGATTATAAATTGCGAAAATTATTCGTGGGATTGAATAATACTTTGTTTGGCCCCACCCGTTTCCAGGATATTGACAATGGCGGCGCGGTGATGAATAATATCAAACAGGTATTTAAGCCGGGCGTAGTTACAGACCTAAACTTTGGATATGATTTCTCTTCCCGTATATCCGCATCTGTTGGGATCAATAACCTGTTTTCCGTATTGCCCAAATGGGACCTGAAAATAACGGGCCATTCAAATGACCCTAATTATGCAGCAGCGCAGGCCACATTGAACAATACTGCGTCAAAAGAAATGCTGGAAGGTTTTTTAAGTTTCAGTGGCCGCTACAGGATCTTAGGATATAATGGCTCCCAGTTCAGTCAACTGGGAAGGATTTACCAGGCATCGGTGGTGTTTAAGTTTTAAAAAAGAGTATGCAAAGGGGATTGTGCGATTGTTATGCTTCGACAAACTCAGCATAACAATCGCACAATCTTTACTAATTTATCTATAACTTTTTCATTATCAGTGGTTATCAAGTGCTATGATTTAGTACAAGCCAGCCGTTTTTAACCTGGAATATGGCCTGACAGCGTTACCTTTGCGCTTCTTTTATGAAAACAAGAACGCTTAAAAAGGACAAGGTCAATATTATCACCCTCGGGTGCAGCAAAAATATGGTGGACAGTGAAGTGCTGAGTGGTCAGCTCATGGCCAATGATATTGATGTGGTGCATGAAAATAAAAAACTCGATCACAATATTGTGGTGGTGAACACCTGCGGGTTTATTGATAAAGCCAAAGAAGAAAGTATCAATACCATTTTAGACCAGGTGGAACTAAAAAAGAAAGGCAAGCTGGATAAAGTTTACGTGACAGGGTGCCTGAGTGAGCGATATAAAAATAACCTGGAAGCAGAGATACCCGAAGTAGATGCCTATTTCGGTACGATGGAACTTCCGCTGATATTAAAACAGTTTGAAGCTGATTATAAAACGGAACTGTTAGGTGAAAGATTGTTAGCCACCCCGCAGCATTATGCTTACATGAAAATATCAGAAGGGTGTAACCGTACCTGTGCATTCTGTGCCATCCCGCTGATGAGAGGGCAACATATCAGCAAGCCTATAGAAGAATTGGTGAAAGAAGCAGAGGGATTGGTAAAAAAAGGCGTGAAAGAAGTGATGCTGATCGCACAGGAGCTTACCTACTATGGCCTCGATATTTACAAAAAAAGAATGTTACCCGATCTCCTCCGTCGTTTATCTGATGTAAAAGGATTGGAGTGGATCCGCTTGCATTATGCCTATCCATCTAAATTCCCTTTAGAGATACTGGATGCAATGAAGGAAAGGGAGAATATATGTAATTACCTGGATATGCCATTGCAGCATGCCGCTAATAATATGCTGAAGGCGATGAAACGACAGATTACCCGTGAAGAAATGGAAGAGCTGGTATTTGCGATAAGGGAGAAAGTACCCGGTATTTGTTTACGCACCACACTGATCGCTGGCTTCCCCGGAGAAACACGGGATGATGTGGAAGAACTGAAAGGCTTCCTGCAAAGACAGCGTTTCGACAGGGTGGGCATCTTTACTTACTCACATGAAGAGGGAACATCAGCGCATGACCTCGTGGATGACGTGCCTGCCGAAGAAAAGGAAAGCAGGGCGCAGGAGATCATGGAAGTGCAGCAGGAAATTTCTTATGAACTGAACCAGCAAAAGATCGGCAAAGTCTTTAAAACACTCATCGATAAAAAAGAAGCAGGCCGCTACCTGGGCCGCACTGAATTTGATTCAGTAGAAGTGGACAATGAGGTTGTTATCCATTCCGCCAAAAAATTACCGATCGGGGAGTTTGTGCATGTAAAGATCACAAAAGCCTATGACTATGACCTGGAAGGTGAAGTAATATAAAAGTAAAAGAGGGCCGGGGCCCTCTTTTATTTAATCATCATCTTTTTCTCCCGGTTTATTTTTAGTGTCTTTCTTTTCTTCCTCTGCTGCAGTTCCGGATATTCCAGTGCTTAGTTCGCTATGCCTGATCTTACCGCCAAGATGTGCTGTTTGTGCCATAGTGCCAAATGATACAAGCGATAACAGTAAAGCAATAAAGGTTATTACCCGGGCCATGCCTGAATTTTTCCTGAACAATAAGCCTGCCAGCGAGAAGAGGCCTGTAATGGCGATCACAATCAATGATATTTTTGCCATTTCTTCATGAGCTTCAATGGCCGGTTCGTTTACCCCTGGAATACGTTCCACCAACTCCTCTGTACCTTCTCCTGTAAAATAAACCGGCAGGGTAAATAGGGCTGCGACTGCCAGTAATACAAATGAAAAATTTCTGAAAGACGTATTCTTCTTTATTATGCCTATCATCAAAGTAATGCCCCCTATCAGGGATAAGAACAATGGCGCATGGTTGAGCGCCAGGTGAATTTGTGCTGCGTTCATTATTAAGTATTTTATGATATGAGTAATCAGGGCAATCTGTTGATTGCCAGAAATAGTTACGGTAAGCAACTATGCTTCCTGCGGGGGATGGAAAACTGGTGACGAACTGTTGAGGGGTATTTTTTCATCCGGCACGAGTATTCTTTCCGGTGCAAAAACTATCTTCTCATTTTGTGAAAATTCATCGGCCGTGAAGAGCGGGTCGGTAGCTG
Source organism: uncultured Chitinophaga sp. (assembly GCA_964606155.1). Taxonomy (GTDB): domain Bacteria; phylum Bacteroidota; class Bacteroidia; order Chitinophagales; family Chitinophagaceae; genus JJ008. The sequence continues at coordinate 11,277 of CAZSGD010000058.1, forward strand.
TTAAACTGCCATGAGGCTTAAAAGGAAGTTTATTGTCTTCTGCATCATCGTTGTCGGCAGGATGATGAGCAGAATAATGTAAAACTAAAAAATCAATCCAGGAAAGGGGGCGTTCCGTTGACTGGTGATCGGCAAAATGGGTAAACAAACCGGGTATTCCGGCAAGCTCATGCAGCTCAGTGGAGCTAAAAAGAAAGGATATGGAGATCACGATAAGAGATAACTTTTTCATATCAGATGATGGCACAATGTAGAAAACAGCCAGCAGTTAAAAAGTGACTTTTGTCATGCGGCCTGTTAAGGAAATTCTAAGAATGACGGCCTCAAAATGCCGACAGCAGCAGGAGTGCCTGTTGCTGCCGGACTGTTATCACTATTTTTACGGTTGTGTTTGCTGAGGCGGAGGATCAACTCAGTCATTGAACCGCTCCTCCTTTACAATATCCGACATGTAGGATTTATAAATATTGTACCGGCGTGCGTCATAAAAATCGGAAGCGCCGGGTCGCTTGGAATTCAGCAGTTCTTTCAGCATTTTTCCCATTTGCGACTGAATAGTTTCATCATTTTTTATCTTACGGGTTTCGGAGGTCACAAACTCATCATTATCTATATCAATGGAATCCTGTTTTTCCGGTTGCATGCCCACACAACCCATCTGCCAGAAATTATCATCCCTTTCCTGTTTGTACTTGAAGAAGTAGACCCAGCCTTTTTTCTTTTCATACGTAACCGGCAGCTTGTCAATATACGTAATGGAATCAGGTTTATTGTACTCTCCCGTTTGCTCCAGGAAAATACTCCGGGCTAAGCTCTCCTGTTTTTTAAATGGTGCCGGGAATAGCTCCGTCCTCTTCATTTTATCAAGGTCCCTGTACAGCTTACTGCTGTATTTATCCATAGCAGCATATTTTGTAAGGAATGAGTCCGGAAACGGTTTATTATTGCGCAGTAATAGAATGCAGGCGTCGTAATACAATTGTTTATCCCTTGTTTTCTTTAGCTGGTCAAAGAACGCCGGAATACCCGGGTTTTTGTCGTAGAAAGGCATCATCAGCACGGCCTGCTTCATCAATGCTGTGTTGCCATATTCCATTTCTTCATCCTCGCCATCAAAATCAAAGAAGTTTCGTTTCTTATCTTTCCGGCTTTCTCTTTCCATATTATCCGCATCTTCCCGTGCCATTTGTTTTTTCAGCAATTGTTTGGCATCGAGGTATAGTTTGCTGAACCAGGTTTCATAATCGGAGGCCTTGAGGTAACCGCTGTCCACCATGGTGATGAGCAGGTTGGTTACTTCTTCCTTGTAGTCGTCCACATTCATGAGTTGTAGAAAATCGGGGAAGATGGTACGGGTGAGAGAAAGCGTGTCATAGAGTTCTCCCCAGTTACCATAATAATTTTCCGGCACAGTAAAGCGGGAGCCTCCGTATTTCCGGAATGACCGGATCATTACCTGCATATACCGGTTATCATTGTAATAGCCGCGATACCCGGTTTCTGGTTCCACCGGGGTTTCCTGTAATATCATATTCTTAAAAGCCGTGAAAGAGGCTTTGGTCCGCTGCGAGAGCAGGGCGCTGAGTATGGCATTCTGAAAATCAGATGTGTCTTTAACTTTCATGTAGAGATCACGCAGGTAGGGTGTGATAGTCGAATCTTTGAGGTCACCCAGTTCGGAAATAAAATGTTTCTTCACTTCCGGGTAATCACGGGTCTTCCGGTTTATTCTGTCTATCGCCATCTTCAATAATTGTACATCAGCACTGTCGTAACTAACGCTATACAATTGCTTGCGTGCTTTTTTGGCAACTGTACTGTCAGGACTAAAATAGTCCGCAAAAAACTGGCCTGTTTTGCGGGTAAAAACAGATTCACCTTTTAGCGTATCCGCAGGAGTAAAGCTGCTGAAGAATTTGGAGATAAAGGAACTATTGTTCAGGGTATCCGTTAAAGTGCGTAATGTAAATACATGACCGTCCTTATACATGAACTTTTCCATGATCAGGCGGCTGCTGCCTGTATCGGTCATATGAATTTCCCGGCATTTCACTCCCCCGGGCATTTCATACCTTTTATCCAGTTTATAAATGAATGTGCTGTCGAACCGGAAGTTAAAGTTAGATTCTTCACTGAAATTATTACTCCAGAAGGAAGCACTGTCCTTTATATACGTGTATTTATCGGGTCTTTTGTAAAATACAGAGATCCTTTCACCCAGGGTGTCATTACCGATAAGTTTAAATTTAGTGGTACCGAAAAACTGGTCGGTCATACTCTCTTCGTCCTCTTCATCTGAGAACCGGTACATATTCATCATACTGATCATTTTTTCCAGCTCTTCATCCCCTTTGGGGTCAGGGAAAAATGGAGACTGGACCGAAAAGCGCATGGTGGTATCTGTCCTGGATTTTGTTTCGGGGTAAATGAAAGGCTTTAAGGCAAAAGACTGTATAAATTTTTTCGAACCTTCATTTTCTGCCGGGTAGCGTACCGTAGCCGCATAATACAGTGACCCTCTGATCATGAACTTCACCGTGCTTTTGTTGCCGTCTTTATGCAGGTAAGTGGCTTCCAGTCCCGGGTATCCATTTTGTGTAAAGAATTTTTCACTGATCTTTTTGTCAATAAAGGAAGAGTAGGCATAGCTTTCATCCATCAGCCTTAATTCAAAACTATCTTCCTCTGCATAACTGAATTGCAGGAAATTACCCTGTATGACCAAATAACTGTTTTGCTGATCATGCGCTCCATACTCCAGCCTGTCTGTTCCGGTATGTTCATCACGAAGAAGGGAAGGTGTATAAGGCATTTCTACCGAGAAGCCGCCGGTGGCGGGCTGAAAGGTATTCCAGCCATTGGCTTTATATTCTTTCAATTTAACGGAACCAAAGAACTGCTGTGCTTCAGGGCCCTGGTTGATATAATCCCCGTTGCCACTCATTTTGAAGATCACGATTTCAAACGGAGTAACAAAGATGTTGTAGCGCTGGTAGTCGCCCCGCCGGATACGGTTCAATACCTCCCATCCCTTATAACCATTGCGGGTAATGACTGTTTTCTTCAATATTTTGCCGGGGATATTCTCATACAAAAGGCTGTCAATTTTTTTATGAACTGTTTCTGTACTATGGCCAAGGAAATGACTGTTGGTTTTTACCCGCACGGTCATATAATAAGATCCATTGGCCATATCGGCAAATTGCCGGATATCAAGACCGCCCCAATCTGTAAAATTGTAAAATTTCTTACCGGGTATATTCACTTCCAAAAACCCATCCTCCGATTTTTGTGTGTTGAAACTGGTGGTATGCCTGATCTTATCAATATTTTCTTTTTGACGGCTGTTCCGGTCGTCCATGATCACAGGGCGTAAAGTGTAGCCCATTTCACGCAGCATCTCTATTACACCTCTTTTACCGGGCAGGTGGGCAGCGCCCACACCCACAAACAGGGATGCTTTCTTCATAATGCTGTCGATATTCTTTGCCTGTATCTCGTTTCTTTTATACAGGAATTTTTCCTGGAAGGCATCCGATTCCACTTCCAGCGCATCCAGCGAATCCAGCGCATCCAGGTCGCCTTTCCGGTAGGCTTCTTCCATCTTTTTGGGATTGGAGTACATGCCTTCTATATCAAAACTTCTTTTTTTCCTTTTGTCGTCTTTCATCATGTCGCGGTATGCTTCGATCACCAGTTTCTCACTTTCTTTGAAGTTCTCCACGCCGGCCAGTTTCTTTCCCAGTTTTTTACCGGTTTGAAAGATGTACATATCGAGATAAGTGTCTTCTTCAAAATCAGCCCGGCGGTTGCCATAGGTCCTGTATAATAACCCATTCACCAGGGAAGGCTCAACGGCCAGTGCTGCTTTGATCGCTTCTTCGTAAGTATCAAATGAGAAAGAAGTAATGGACATAGTACTGTTGGCGGAATACCCGAAATCCATATAAGCGGAGCCAAAGCCATAAGGGGTCCGGTTGCGGAGGAAAGCGGATTCGCTGTAATTATCCTGCCAGTTTTCCGGGTTGGTTTCCAGCGCCACCACCTCCACAGAGCGGATGGCATTATAAAAAGAATCGCCCAGGTGGAAGACCAGCTTATCACTGATATGCATGGTACCAAAAAGATAGGAAGGCTTTTTTAATCCATTACCGGTGATCTCCCATAACAGGCTGCCGTATTTTTTTTGCAGCTTGCTGGAAGCAGTAACGGGTTTTTTAACAGCCACTGTTTTGGGTTGCTGGGCATGGGCTATGGAAACGGTAAACAGGATGGCGGTAAATCCAAGTGTAAGTTTTCTCATGTGTGGGGTGGTTAAGTGGCTAATGCGTACAAAAGGTAATGTTAGTAATAGATGCACAAAAGTTACGAAAGCATAAAAAAAATATTGTTTTTGAAATGATAATTTCTTTTTAATATTTGAAGCGGTAATACACTTCCCTGTATTATTAATTTGCTGACGTACGAAGCTTTTCTGAATCAGCGGTCATGCCTCATTTTCAATACAGCGGCCCCCTGTTTTCTTTGTACCACAGTGGCTTTGCATTGGGGGAAAAAATCAAATTATTATTTTGTCCGGATGTTTGGATAGGCCGGAGTTTTGTAATTTGTCAGGATATGGTAAGTATTGCGACAGTACGGAAACTGGCCCTGTCCTTCCCGGAGACAGATGAGCACCCGCATTTTGAAAGAAAAGCTTTCCGTGTGCGGAAGAAGATATTTGCCACCCTGTTGGAAAAGGACAAGACCCTGAACCTGATGCTTACACCGGCTGATCAGTCGGTATTCTGCAAGATCAACCCCGCCATGATCTTCCCGGTACCCAACAAATGGGGCCTGAAAGGGGCCACAACGGTAAACCTGCAAAAGGTATCCCTGGCCATTTTAAAAGATGCGCTTACGGTGGCCTATTGCACCAGGGCCCCGCCCGCTTTAGCCGTCCTTTATTTGCCGGCATAAAACCACTTATGGGTAACTGTTAGAAGCGGCCGGGGGATGAGGATAACTGCGGCAAACTGTCGCCTGAATTTTACAGGTAAACCATTATCTTAGACCATAAACCAAACTATGGCTGACGATAATAAGTATGTTTTCCTGAACCGCGATCTTAGCTGGCTCAGTTTTAATCACCGGGTATTGATGGAAGCAGCTGACAGATCGGTGCCTTTGTACAGCCGGATATCCTTTCTTTCTATTTTCTCTTCCAACCTGGATGAATTTTTCCGGGTACGGATGCCCTCCATATTCGCATTTACCAGTATCGAAACAAAAAAGGCACTGCTCCGGGAAGAATATCCTAAAGACCTGGTGCAACTGGTGCAGGCCAATGTATTGCAGCAGCAGGAAGAGTTTGGCCGTATACTCACCGGGCAAATTTTACCGGAACTGCGTCAGAACAATATTTGTTTATATTATGGAAGCCCCATCCGCCCGGAACATACGGAAACGGTAAGGGAGTATTTTTTGTCAAAGGTCTTATCCTTTCTGCAACCTGTATTACTGCATAAGGAAAGCCAGCCCAATATTTTTTTGGAGAACAATGCGTTGTATTTCATTGTGGACCTGGAAAGAACAGAAGAACCGGGCAAACATCTCTATGGTTTGCTGAATATCCCATCGTTTAATCTTCCCCGTTTTTCCGAGCTGCCGATGCTGGGCGATGATCATTATATTCTCCCGCTGGATGATGCCATCCGGGAGAACCTGCAGGAAGTTTTCCCTGGTTTTGTAATTCATGGTGCCTGGAGTGTAAAGTTAACCCGTGATGCGGAAATGAACCTGGAAGATGAATTTAGCGGTGATATTGCTGAAAAGATCGAAAAACAATTAGAGAAAAGGGAAGTGGGTAATGCCACCCGAATGTTGTATGATAAGACCATGCCGGCTGAAGTAAAAGATTTTATTCAGCAGTTCTTTGTATTGCGCAAAGAAGAAATGGTGGAGGGGGGAAGGTACCACAACATGAAGGACCTCGGCAGCCTGCCCTCACCGGCCAATAAAAAACTGACGCATGCGCCCTGGCCTTCGGTACAACATACAGGTTTTGATAACCGGCTCCCTATTTTCAAATGTATTTCCGAACGGGAAAAACTGCTGCACCTGCCTTATCATTCCTATAATTATATATTACGGTTCTTCAATGAAGCGGCAATAGACCCGGCCGTAAAGGAAATATATGTTACGCTGTACCGGGTGGCGGCCGATTCACATATCGTTAATGCATTGATCAGTGCAGCAAAGAATGGTAAGAAAGTAACTGTATTCGTAGAGCTCAAAGCCCGCTTTGATGAAGCAAATAATTTAAAATGGTCC
>CAZSGD010000059.1:0-17031 GCA_964606155.1 uncultured Chitinophaga sp.
AGGTGGTAACATCAAAGCCGAGTAGTACTAATTGCCCGTACGCTTTAATTTTTTTTTACTCTTTATACCCTTTATTGGCGAAAAGAGTATAGATACTCTCTAACATTTTCCAATATGACATCATTGAATATCGAACGGATGAACAACAGAACAGCTGAACGTCGAAGTACTTCATCATTCTGCATTCCTTGTTCAATATTCTGAATTTCTTATGGTGGTTTTGCCGAGGGTGTTCACCTCTTCCCATACCGAACAGAGAAGTTAAGCCCCTCATGGCCGATGGTACTGCACCACAATGCGGGAGAGTAGGTAGCTGCCATATTTATTAGAGCCCTTCAGTTTTACTGAGGGGCTTTTTTTTGCCCATTCCCAAAGAAAATACTCCCAAGACTACAATTGTTCAGGGGTACTGCACCATCCCGTACGTACGGGACGGTAGAGTATCCCGGAGCTACCGGGACAAGGTCCGCTGCCATAACTTGTCCCGAAACTTCGGGATTTATTAGAGCCCTTCAGTTTTACTGAGGGGCTTTTTTTTGCCCATGCCCAAAGAAAATACTCCCAAGACTACAATTGTTCAGGGGTACTGCACCATCCCGTACGTACGGGACGGTAGAGTATCCCGGAGCTACCGGGACAAGGTCCGCTGCCATAACTTGTCCCGAAACTTCAGGATTTATTAGAGCCCTTCAGTTTTACTGAGGGGCTTTTTTTTGCCCATGACTCAAATGAAATAACCCTCCTTCATTTACTTACAGCTCATCCAATTCATTGATCTGATCTTTATAATCAGCAGGAAGAAGTATGTTCCTCAGCAGCCAGTCCATCTTCATCAACCGGCTCACCTTATATACTGGCACCACAGGCGAAAGCAGGGAGAAATCACTGAAATGCAATAATTCTTTTACCCGTTCTGGCACCACAAGCTTCTGCGCTTCGGTTAAAACCCTGAAACGCATGGCACCCAAATGTTTTTTATATTGTCTGAAAAGATCAGCCGTATACTCACTTTTTTGAAGATCAGCCTGCAAATGCGCCTCTCTTGATCGCACCCATTCATTATAATTAGCCGGCAATTCTTTCAGACCCATCCGCTTCCCAACCCGGTAAAAAACATCGTAAACCTCCTCTTTTTCCATACCGGTTAATTTTTTTTCAAGTAACTCATACGAAGCAATCGAATAATGGATCAACATGAACAAAACATCACGGTAAGCCCAGTCGGGAATAGAATAACCACGGTTTTGTTCTACAGCAGCATGTATATTACGCATGCTGTCAATGGCTTTATGCGCCTCATCTGTCGTTGAAAAAACAATACGTTTTGCATACCTCACAGTGGAGAATAACCTGCCCAAAGGATCTGCGGGAAGCCTGCCGGTAAAATAAAGCCAGTCCACTGCTTTATTAAGTGCAAACTCTGCAGCGGCGCCGGCAAAAATGAACAGGATCGTATCACTTTTGCCCCATATCTTCCTGACAATGGAATTTTTTTCTGTAAAGAATTGCATAAGGTCAAATTCACTGCCGCTAAGTTACGAAAGACAGGCTCTATAGAACGGAGGAATAATAGAACAGATGAACAATAGAACAGAGGAACAGGGGAACAGAGGAACAATAGAATAGCAGAACTGATGAATGAAGTGGGAAATTGAAACTATAAAGCCTATCCGCAGGCTGGCTGCTAACTGCCGGCTGCTGACTATACTGCGGCTTCTACTTTTTTATCTCAAACAAACTGCAAACATCATTATTCCTTACCACCAGTACACTTGTGCCTGATTTTGCTTTTAATACCTGGAAGGACCGCACATTTCCAGGCGCATTCAAGCCACTGTCGTAAGGGCCGATTACATCAAACCCTCCCTTGCCATCCCCCAGCAACACCGCACCCATCGAACCATCGTACCGGCCGATCTGCGCATCTGTGGCATAAAAATTCCCCCCGATCAGCACATCCATCTTCTGGTCATTGTTTATATCCAGCACTTTAATAGTACGAACCGCAGAGATTTGTGTATACCGGGGTAAGGCAGCATTGCTAAACCGTTTACCACCATCATTCATGAACAAAGTATGCGAAAACGTATTTGCACTCATCGATTTCGCATCCTGTAATTGATCCGGTGTAAAAATATCATCCAGGCCGGCGGTGGCATACGTGTTATAACGGAGAAATTTCTTTTTCAATACGGGCATCTGGTCCAATAACCGGTCGCGGAACATCAGGGGGTGACTTTTACCGGTATTATCATTGAGATTGTAACAGCAAAGCACCGGGTCAATGGTACCGTTATTATCAAAATCTTTATAATGAATAGTAACCGGTTTATTTTTCCTTGCCTGTATATGCGAATTTAATCCCAGGTTGCCCGCCAGTATTTCAGGGTAACCATCACCGTTAATATCTGCCACTTCCAGGGAGTACCACCATCCGGTCTCTTCCAATAACCCCAATTGCTCCGTTGCATTTACATATTTACCATTTGTTTTCTTAAAAACAGTAACCGGCATCCATTCACCCGCCAGGACCAACTCATCCGTTCCATCTTTATCCAGGTCGGCAAAACGGCTATCAGTGATCAAACCGGCATATTCCAGGCCATCTGACCACTCAGTAGTGACATTAACAAATTTTCCATTATCATTTCTTAACAGGCAGCTCGCTGGTATTACCGGGTATTGACCGGGTGTAATACGGCCGCCAATAAACAGATCGATATCACCATCCTTATCCGCATCAGTGGCCGCTACTGTTCCCCCGCTGGAACGCCAGTCGGGCATTGCTGCAACGGAACGGCTGAAATTTCCTTTTCCATCATTCAAGTATACACGATGAATATAGTCAGGGCTGTTGACGGGTTTTTCATTACCGCCACTGATCACCACGAGGTCCTTGTTGCCATCTTTATTTACGTCTGCCAGCAAAGAAGCCACATCCTCAAACGCTTTATCCTGCTCAAAAGCACCGTTTTCTTTGAGCGTGAATCCCCCATTGCTTTTTTGTATAAATAAATGTCCGCTGAAACCCGCAGCACCCCCGATATATACATCATCCAGCCCGTCTCCGTTTACATCACCTGTGGCAGTGGCCGGCCCTTCCCCGGAATATTTGTGATGTAACAGCCTTTCTGCATTAAAGTCGGTATAAGGATTCTCCTGGTGTGCCATCTCTTGAATGAGCTTCCGGGAAAGATCACTGAAGAAGATATTTTTTGACCCTTTATTTTCTTTATACGTCCCTTCAGGCTTTTTTTCCACCTGGTGTACTTTATTCACTTCAGGATGTAGCAAGGCCTGCGTTTTGCCATCCGGCCAGGTAATCTCTGCTTTGCTGACAGCTGTATTTTTCCCCAAACCAAAATGAAGTTTGGCTTCAGAGCAGGAAATAAACCCTCGTCCGGGATATAAATGCTGTACCTGGTAATCACCTGCGGCAGTTGTTATTTTTACCTGTGTTCCCCATACTACCCTGCCTTTTTCGTCAACAGGTACAAAACGGATAAAATTATTTTTTCGTACCAACTTTCCTTCATTCCTGAAAACAAAAGGAGCAGCATCAATATTATTCACCACCACATCCAGGTAGCCATCATTATCCAGGTCTGCATAACTGGCGCCGTTAGAAAGAGAAGGAGGCAACTGGCTCCAGGCATGGGTCACATCCCCGAAGGACAGGTTCCGGTTATTGCGGAAGAAAAATGACCTTGTTTTTGTACTGGGAATTGCATTTACCCATTGGAGAAAGCTGATCTTTTTCTGTGCCAGCAATTTTTGCAATGAATCCATCACATAAGCTGAATAATCATTATTGGTAACATCCCTTTTATAACCGTTGGAGATGAACATATCTTTCCAGCCATCATTGTCATAATCTGCCAGCAAAACACTCCAGCTCCAATCCGTATAAGCTGTATTAGATAAAAAAGCGATATCGCTGAACCGGCCATTACCACTATTCAATTGCAGGGCATTGGAAGAATACTGTGCCTGTAATCCATAATCCAGCATTTTCTGGAACTTGTCATAGTTCTGCACCATGCCCAGCATATATTGCCGGTAATGTTCCCGGGGTAGCATATCCAGGGTCATCAGGTCCGGGTTGCCATCATTATTGATATCAGCATAATCAGAGCCCATGGAAGAAAAGGAGCTATGCTGAAAATAATCACTGAACTTATCCGTAAAAGTGTTGTCGCCATTATTGATAAAAAGATTGTCAGGCCTCACATAATCATTACATATATACAGGTCTGGTTTAAGGTCATTGTTAAAATCGCCCACGGCAACACTCAGGCCATACGCATAACTTTCCAGGCCTGCTTTTTTTGTTATATCCTGGAAGCGCCCGTTTTGATTTTCATATAAACGCCCGGATACATAAGTTAGATCTTCGGGTTTTATGACCTCCAGTTTACCCTCTTTGTTATAGGCTACATCAATATTATTGCTTTGCTCAAATGTACCCGGGTGGTTGGCAAGGTACATATCCAGGTCACCATCGGTGTCCATATCAAAAAAATAAGCCTGTGTGGAATAGCTGGCATCATCCAGTCCATACTCAGCCGCCGTTTCTGAGAAGGTGAGTTGACCGCTATTAATATATAACAGGTTTTTTCGGTAGTGAGGGTCGCCAACCAGGGATTTACAAACATAAATATCCAGCCAGCCATCATTGTTCACATCGGCCATCGTTACCCCTGTTTTATACCCACGGCCACCATCTGTTCCGGAGGAAGCAGTAATGTCTTTGAATTTGAAATTGCCAAGGTTCAGGTAAAGCCTGTTCGGGACCATATTTCCCGAGAAATATAGATCGATAAGGCCGTCATTATTAATATCTCCGGCTGCCACACCACCGCCATTATAGAGGTATTCATAAGTAAGAATATTTAATTCTTCCGATTCTATAATGGGATTTACAAAAGAAATACCTGTTGTGGTGCTGTCTAGAACGGTAAAAAGCGACGTCTCTGATTCACCTGTGCTGGATTCCTCATAACGGATAGCGGTAAAGGTCCCGTTTTTTTCTGCATCCTTTGCCTTGCAGGCATATAAAGCAAAACCCAGCGCAATACAAATTCCAAGTCTGTACAGGTGCATAAACAATCTTTTGAGGAAGCTCTTCTGCTAAAGATAAAATAAAACTTCATTAATTGTGAATGACACCGGTGATGAGACTATGATTCTTTTAGCTAACTTGGGTATTCATTCCACTACATCATGAAACATACTATTTCAGTAACCATTGGTTTTCTGATATCCATTACCGTTATAAGTGCTCAGGATCAGGGTAATTGGATCAGTCTTTTTGACGGGAAAACACTCAACGGCTGGAAACTCATGACTGGTAAAGCAGAGTATAAGCCGGAGAACGGGTCTATTGTCGGGACTACTGTTATGAACTCCCCAAATTCCTTCCTGGTGCATGAAAGGAAATTTACGGGCGACTTTATCCTTGAACTGGAAGCTATGATGAGCGACTCCAATACAAATTCAGGGGTCCAGTTTAAAAGCAATTTTGATGCAACAGCCAACAATGGACAGGGAAAGGTGTACGGATACCAGTTTGAAATGGACCCCTCTTCCCGTAAATGGAGCGGAGGTGTTTATGATGAAGGAAGAAGAGAATGGCTGTATCCCGTATCTCTTCACCCGGCCGCACAGCAATATTTTACGCCGAATGTCTATCATAAACTAAGAATTGAATGTGTTGGAAATACCATTAAAACATGGATGGATGACAAACCGGTCTCTTATGTGGCGGATACACTCAACAGGAACGAAGGCTTGATAGCCCTCCAGGTACATTCCATCGGCAATAATGAAAAAAACAAAGGCATACATATTTACTGGAAGAATATCAGGATCAAAACATCCGGCATCACCCCATCGCCCTTTTCAACAGGTGTATATGTGATAAATATGATGCCTAACCAACTCACTGAATATGAAAAGAAAGACGGCTGGCAATTATTGTTTGATGGGACGACCCATAAAGGCTGGACAGGCGCTTACAAAGATCATTTCCCGGAAAAAGGGTGGGAGATAAAGGATGGGATATTAAGGGTGTTGCCATCTGAAGGTAAAGAGTCTACTAACGGAGGTGATATTGTAACAACAGAAAAATTCAGCGCCTTTGATCTTTCATTCGATTTTAAGCTTACCCCCGGCGCCAATAGCGGGGTAAAGTATTTTGTAACCTTATCGGAGAACAACCAGGGTTCTGCTATTGGACTGGAATACCAGTTACTCGATGATACATTACATCCCGATGCAAAACTGGGTCGTGATGGTAACCGCACTTTATCATCTTTATACGATCTGATAAAAGCTCAGAAAACTTCCCGGTTCATCAAACAACCGGGTGGCTGGAATACCGGAAGGGTAATTGTGTATCCCAATAACCACGTGGAGCATTATCTCAATGGCATCAAAGTATTGGAATATGAACGTGGCTCACAGGCTTACCGTGAACTGGTTGCGATCAGCAAATACAAAGTGTGGCAAAACTTCGGCGAAGCCAAAGAAGGAAGGATTTTGCTGCAGGATCATGGTAATGAAGTGAGCTTCCGCAATATCAAGATCCGAAGGCTGTAATGATCTTTAGTGCATATTCATCTTCATATTAGAACTTAGGTTCCCAGCCTTTTTCATACTCTCTTTTCCAGAGCTGCATGGCTTTTTTATCATTTAGTATATGCCCATTCACAGGATCACAATGCAGGGTCCTTCCTGTTCTATGGGCAATATTGGCCAGGTGGCAAAGCAATATGCTCTTATGCCCTTCATCAATAGGTGAAGTGATCGTGGCATTACCACGGATACTGTCTATAAAATTGTTGAAGTGGAAGAAATCAAGATTGCCCGTTGCACTTACTGTATTAGTGCTGTCGTTACTGCTGCCAGTTTTCACTTCTTTTACCAGTTTATTATCAGCATCATAAATAGTATAATCGTCATTGCCTTTGTTGACCAGTGTTCCTTTATCGCCGTAAATGGTGAATCCACGGCCGCCTCCTTCCACCGGGAACTTATTACAGCTCCTTCCTTCCCAGGTAATGCTTTTCTTCTCCGCAAATTCAAAACTGGCTACCTGTGTATCGGGCATCTCCCAATCATCCTGGTAAGCATAACGGCCACCTGCAGACGTAACTTTCACAGGATAATTGACCCCAAGGAACCAACGGCACATATCGATCTCATGCGTACCATTGTTACAGGTTTCTGCCGTCCCCCAATGCCAGAACCAGTGCCAGTTGTAGTGGACGAGGTTGTCTTTGTAATCCCGTCGGGGAGCGGGCCCCTGCCATAAGTCAAAATCAAGTGTGGGCGGAACCTGGACCTTGTTGCCATAACCAATCGATTTTCGGTTGTTGGCATACCATCCTTTACCAAAATAGGCATTACCGATAATGCCGTTTTTTACCAGCCGCACCGCTTCGATGAGGTTAGGCATGGAACGGCGCTGATTACCCATTTCTATCAGTTGTTTAGGGTATTTTTTCATCAACTGTACCAGTAGTTCCCCTTCATGTGGATTATGACTGCAGGGTTTTTCTACAAACACATGTTTGCCGTGTGTAACACCCAGTATGGTGGCCGGCGCATGCCAGTGATCAGGCGAGGCAATGATCAGCGCATCAAAATCATTTTTGCTCACCAGTTCACGGATATCTTTTATTACAGCCGGTTTTCTGCTGGCTGTAGCAAAGGGCTTCATTCCATTGGCGATCGCCTTTTCTTCCACATCACATAAATAAGCCACTTCCACATTGGTCAGTTGTGAAAAACATTCTGCCAGATAAGCGCCGCGGCTGTTGACCCCCATCACGGCTACCACAACTTTATTAGAAGGGGCCAGCTTGCCGAAAACGGGAAAATTGAGAATAGTGATCCCCGCCGTGGCAACGGAGGTGGTTTTAATAAACTTTCTGCGGTCCATAATGAGGTATAATTAATATGAAGTGTCTAAAGATAAACATATTGGCGATTTCGCAAGTCGGTTAACCGAATAAAACAAGTGCGGGAGGTTTTGATTTACGGACGGTAAACACGACCTTTGACCCTTCTCCAATAATGACCAAAAGAGAACGCATCATATTATTTCTGCTGGCAGGATTGAATTTCACGCATATCCTCGACTTCATGATCATGATGCCATTGGGTAATTACCTGATCCCCGATCTCGGTATCAATGCATTTAAGTTCAGCATTCTCGTAGCCAGCTATTCTCTCAGCGCTTTTTTTTCCGGGCTGGCCATCGCCACTTTTATTGACCGTTTTGACCGGAAAAAAGCGCTCCTGTTTGCTTATGTTGGTTTCCTCATCGGTACCCTGGCCTGTGGTATTGCACCTTCTTTCGGGATGCTGATGGCCGCAAGGATACTGGCTGGTTTATTCGGCGGTATTATTGGGGCACAGGTATTCTCCATTGTGGGGGATATGTTTGCTTATGAAAGAAGAGGAAGGGCTATGGCCGCCGTGATGAGCGCATTTGCAATTGCTTCGATAATCGGGGTGCCGTTATCGTTATACCTGACTAATCTTTTTAAGTTTGACTGGCATGTGCCGTTTATTTTTATCGGATCATTGGGTGTCATCTTTGTGCCTTTACTGTGGCATTTTATTCCTTCCATGAAAGGGCATATTAAAGTAAAAAATGACGACGACCATTTTCTGAAACCTTTGCTTACTGTTTGTACGGTACCTGCGCAGCGGTCGGCGCTTATCTTCTCCTGCTTACTGATGATGGGACATTTCCTTATCATTCCTTTTATCAACCCATATCTGGAGTTTAATAAGGGATTCTCCAAAGATTTTACCCCGATGATCTACCTGGTGGGTGGTAGTGCTTCATTGATAGCGGCCCTTTTTTTGGGCCGGTTTTCAGATAAAGTGGGGAAACTGCCGGTTTTTTCATGGTCTGTGTTCCTGTCATTGCCCATGGTATTGATCATCACGGGCATGCCGGCCGTTCATTTTGCCATTGTACTGGCTTTTTTTGCTTTTTGGTTTGTGGTCGCAACGGGCAGGGCCATTACGGCACAGGCCATGATCAGCGAAGTGGTGACAGCACAACAGAGAGGAAGTTTTATGAGCGTAAATGGAAGTGTGCAGCAGTTGGGGAGCGGTATTGCAGCTTTATCCGCAGGGGCAATTGTAATCACGGAAAAATCAGGAAGGATCCATCACTATAATTGGGTGGGCTATCTCAGCATCGTTGTGTTATTGACCAGCCTGATCATAGGACGTCTTATCTTCCGCCGTCTCGATAAAACAGAGCAGGAGGCCCGTGTGGAAAAGGAACTGGTGGGTGATGCCTCCTGATATTATTTTACCACACGATACACCGGGTAACGGTTATGCGCCGGTTCATACCAGGGCGAATGCTGGTAAACGAAGTTCAGCTGGGCCCTTCCATTTTTTGCAAATGAAGTATCAGAAGCCCTTCTTTCCTCCAGTTTATTTTTAAGAACGGGGTCATTCTTTAAACGATCTGCCGCAATATCTTCAAATGCATAAGCAGAATACCCTTCTTTTTGCCCGAGCACCGCATCAAAATAGTTCCACGCAAAATAAGAATCTTCGCCCGTGGGTTCCAGTGTTTCAATAAGGAAACGATTAGCCACCTGGTTCATGGGTATATACCAGTCGCCTTTTTGAAAACTGATCCTCAGCATTGAAGAGCTTGTTTTCACTTCGCTGTTGAGGTGATGCATTTCGTATTGTCTTGGTAATGTTTTGTAGTCATCTATCCTATACATTTCCACCTCGATCGTCGTATCTTTTTTCAGTTGCGTCATCTGCACTTTATTCAGTTTCAGCAGGTCAATTACTTTCCACCAGCCCTGAGGAATGATATAAGCCACCGGTTTCTTCACGGTGCTTTTTACGGGGAAATAGTTGAATATTTTGATCGTTTTCTCAAAAGGCTTGTTTCTGTCGTAGTATAAACGGGGCAAACCGGATACCTCACTGGGCTTTCGGCCGGATGCATATCCTTTGTACAACACTTCTTTAAATTGCGATTTATCATTGGCCCATACGAGCGGGAACTCTGCAGCTGTTTTGACCGATTGTTTGGTTTGGTCCCGCAACTTTTTTATTTGCCCGCTTTTTTTTTCAGTGAAATCAATAAAACATTGCATCAGCGTATAAGTGGCTTTTACCCGCTGGTCGTAGGATTTCAGCATATGGGTTTCGGGCACAAAGGAAAAAGTATGCCACAAAGCTGCATAGCCGCTGGCATAACGGGGACCGTCCCAATACTCCGGCCATCCATTCTCTGGCGTATCGCCAAATGAATTGACATAGGGAATAAGATCATAACCCTTTTGCTTCATAGATGAATAGAGCGCCGGTTCAAAACTGTTCCTGAGAAATTCTCCCATTACACCGCCCAGCTTATTGTGCTGAGTTGTTAATAAGGTCATCACATGCTGGTAATCGGCGCCATTGCTCACGTGATTGTCGACAAATACATCAGGATCGGTAAGGTGAAATATTTCGGTGAATGCCCTGGCATCTTTTGAATCGCATTTGATAAAATCCCGGTTCAGGTCCAGGTTTTGTGAGTTGCCCCGGAAACCAAATTCCTCCGGGCCGTTCTGGTCCACCCGGTAATTAGCGCTACGGTTCAGGCAGCCCCCGATATTATAGATGGGGATAATGGCCAGCACAATATTATCAGCGATCTTATACTTGCCGGTTACAATATCCCTTACCAGCAACATGGAAGCATCCACACCATCGGGCTCACCGGGATGGATACCATTATTGATAAGGATGACCCGTTTATTATTCTTGCGAATGTTGTCGAAATTGTGATCTCCGTTATTAGAAACAACGACCAGGTGCAGGGGGTAACCTGCATCGGTCATGGACATCGTCAGCATCTTTACTTTGCCGGATGCCGCATCCAGTTTTTTCCACCAGTCGATGATCTCGAAATAGGTGGGGGTTTGTGTGCCGTTGGATTCTTCAAACTTAGTAGCGAGTGTTTGTGAAAAACAAGTACAGGAACAGGCGAGCAACAGGGCCGCTAATAATTTTCTCATTGTGAAAAATTAGGCATTAAAAATAAAGAAAGACTGCCGAAGAGGAAATTCTTATTTTATTTATCCGGCATGGATGTATGGTTCACGAATAATAAACCATCAAAATAACGGGCAAGGACCATTTGATTGGAATCCTCCAGGTCAATGAACGTGTCATTTACCACGATGTTTTGAAAAAGCCATTCGCTGCCTGCTGTTTTTTGTTGGGGGATATGCAGGTAGTTGGCAAATTGCGGTAGCCTGTTGATAGCATGTTTAATGTCGGCCTTTGTTGAATCGGGTGTGACTATGATGGTTTCTTTCCCCGCATTATTGGCAAAACTCCCTTTGCTGGCAAATACTCCCATAACGTATGATTGGTCACCAAACTGGCGTGTGAGCAACTGGCCCATCACAGATTCTGTAGCATTGTATTTGGCCACATGAAAGTTATGGGCTATGATGATCAATTTCTCATTCTTGTAAATTGTTTCCAGCAGCCAGCGTATGTTATCTGCCATCATAGAGTCGCGGGCTGCCCATCGGGCATGTGCATTTTTTTCTTTGGTATAACGGAGCATGTATTCGAGATAATCTACCCGGTTCATCAGCGTTCTGCCGAGCAGCAACTGCTCTTTAGGTAATGTTCCTTTTTGAGCGATTGCAAGATAGGCCTCACGGTAACCCGCCACCAATTTTTGCACTTTAGGTTGTAAGGAATCATAAACCGCTGCCTTGTTGGTCAATTCCCGGTGGAGGTATCCATACTGGTCTTCGAGGGTGTTACAAAAAGCAGTGTCGATGAAAGAGGCGGATTCATATATAAGTGATTTGAAAGAGCCGCCAGATCTTTGCACATCAAAACCTGCGATAGACAGGTTGGCGGATTTTACATATTCCATCAGCTGCCTGAATTCTTTGGTTCGCCATCCTCCAAAAAGACCGTACGACATTTGCAGGGGATTCATCTTTTCTTTATGTATTTCTGCGATCACCAGCTCGCCGATACCTGACTCAAAGAGAACGACATTGAATCCGTGTTTTTCATGAAGGAATTTGATAAGATCATTTCGCAGCAGGAATATTTCTTTTGATCCATGATTCGGTTCGCCGATCAGCACCATTTTTTTATTGGCAACAACACCGGAAAGGGAAGACCAGTCGCAGGAACTGATGGTTTCATCTGTGCAAATTGTTCTGCTGTTATTCTCCAGGAAGCGGAATTGTTCTTCGTTTAATTGCTGGGCCTGTAAGGAAAGAAGAATAAACAGGAGAGAACAGGATAATACAAGCAATTTTTTTTGCATACAGACATTTTCTAACAGTAATACAAACTATGTTTTTTTTGCAGGCCGATAAAGTTTTTAGGGAGGAATGGTCAATGCCAATGACAGGATATGACCGGTTTGAAGGAATAAAAAAAGCATCCATCAGGAGATAGATGCTTTGAGTATGTTTATTTCAGCCGTTTATTTTGCTGTATTCGCTTTCTTAGCCAGTTTGCTTTTCAGATTGGCGGCTTTATTCTTGTGGATGATACCACGCTTAGCGAGCTTATCGATCATAGAAGCTACGTCAGGGAATTTTTCACCCATTTCTTTTCCTTTGGCCGCTTTCAGATCACGGATCGCATTACGGGTGGTTTTACCATAATACTTGTTTCTGTCACGACGTTTTGCAGCCTGGCGGGCATCCTTTTTTGTAGCACTGTGATTAGCCATTCTTATTGATTTTAATCCCGGATTTTCGGGAGGCAAAGGTAAGGGCGGGGGGCTTAACCACCAAATTTTCAGCCTCTTAATTAGGCTATTTTTCCCCAAAAAAGTGCAGCTCCGGATGCCTTGGCAGGTGCCCGGTAAAGCCTGTGTAAACCCCTCAAAATGAGGCCAGATTTTCACCTTTTTCAACGATATTTGCAGCCCGGCCCGTCCCCTGAAAGGTAGGGCGGGCTTTAAAATACCGATACATTCAAATCCACTCATTCATGAAGGATTTTTCTTACATCACAAATTCTTCTCCCGCTTTTATCGAGAACCTCTACCATGATTTCGTCAAGAACCCGGAAAGTATAGATCCCGAGCTCAAGAAATTCTTTGAAGGATTTGATTTCGCTGTCAGTAATGGCGCCGTACAGGTGAATGGAAAAGGCAGCCCGGCACCGGTTTCAGCAACAGGAACTGCACCTGGGCCCGACTTCGACTGGACAAGAGAACTGAGGGCTTATCGTATGATACTGGGTTATCGTAATAAAGGCCACCTGCTTGCAAAGACCAACCCCATCCGTACACGTAAAGACAGGGGCGCCAATATTGAGCTTTCTTTTTATGGCTTCACTGAAGCAGACCTGGATAAAGAATTCCTTTCAGGAAAATTCATTGGCTTAGGCACCACCACGCTTAGAAATATTTTACAATACCTCGAGAAATGCTATGCCTCGCATATCGGTGTTGAGTTTAAATACATCAGCAACCAGGAAAAAGTGGATTTTTTAACACAGGCCATTGAGAAAAAGGCGTTGGAGCCTGTTCCGCTGAATAAAAGAAAAAGGATACTGGAAAAGCTGAACCAGGGAGTGATGTTTGAAAAATTCCTGCACACTAAATATGTGGGACAAAAAAGATTTTCACTGGAAGGTGGGGAAACGACCATTGCGGCTTTGGATGCGATCATCAATACAGCCGCCGACAATGACGTGAATGAAGTAGTGATAGGTATGGCACACCGCGGAAGATTGAATGTGCTTGCGAATATTATGGGCAAGACCTATGAGCAGATATTCAGTGAATTTGAAGGTACAGCCAAAATGGACCAGACCATGGGCAGCGGGGATGTGAAGTACCATATGGGCTATGGTAGTGAAGTGCAAACGATAAATGACAAAACCATTCACCTGAAGTTGATGCCCAATCCTTCGCATTTGGAGGCGGTGGACCCCGTGGTGGTGGGTTTTGCCAGGGCCAAGGCCGATGTGATGTATAAAAGTGATTTTGATAAGATATTGCCGGTACTGATCCATGGAGATGCTTCGGTGGCCGGACAGGGTATTGTATACGAAGTATTGCAAATGAGTTACCTGAAAGGTTATTATACAGGGGGTACCATTCACTTTGTGATCAATAACCAGATCGGTTTTACAACGGATTTTGATGATGCCCGGAGTTCTGATTACTGCACTTCACTGGCGGCGGCTATCCAGGCACCTGTATTTCATGTGAACGGTGATGATCCGGAAGCAGTGGTGAAATGTGTGGAGATCGCCACGCAATACAGGCAGCAATTCAACAGCGATGTATTCATCGATATGGTATGTTATCGCCGTCACGGTCATAACGAAGGTGATGATCCCAAATTCACACAGCCTCACCTGTATGCATTGATCGATAAGCACCCCAACCCCAGGGAAGTGTACATCAAATATCTGCTGGAAAATGGCGAGCCGGATGCACAGGAGTTAGCAAGGGAGATGGAAAAAAAATTCTGGGCAGATCTGCAGGAGCGTTTGGATGATGTAAAACAAAATCCGCTTCCTTATCACTACCAGCCTCCGGAAATTGAATGGAAAAAATTAAGAAGGGCCTCTGCAGAAGATTTTGACAACTCACCAGTAACAGGTATCAGCACCGATAACTTCAGAACGATATTTGATACGTTGATGCAATGGCCATCCGATTTCAAACCGCTGAGAAAAGTGGAAAAGATTTTGCAGGATAAGATCAAACTGTTCACAACAGAACAAAAAATAGACTGGTCAACGGCGGAATTAATGGCCTATGGCAGTTTGCTGCTCGAGGGGAAAGATGTACGGATGAGCGGGCAGGATGTTCGGAGAGGGACCTTCTCACACCGGCATGCCGTGTTAAGAGATGAGAACAACGACAAACCGCATAACCGCTTATCACATATACCGGGTGCCACGGGCAAATTCAGGATCTACAATTCACTATTGAGCGAATACGGGGTGCTCGGTTTCGAGTATGGTTACGCGTTAGCAAATCCCAATGCCCTGGTGTTATGGGAAGCACAGTTTGGAGATTTTGGGAATGGCGCACAGATCATGATCGACCAGTTTATAGCAGCCGGTGAGCAAAAATGGAACAGGATGAATGGGGTGACCCTGCTCCTGCCTCATGGTTATGAAGGTCAGGGGCCGGAGCACAGCAGCGCCAGGCTGGAAAGATTTTTACAACTTTGTGCGGAATGGAATATGGTGGTAACAAATATTACAACGGCTGCTAATTTCTTCCATGCATTACGCCGGCAGGTGGCCTGGCCGTTCAGGAAACCTTTGATCAATTTTGCACCAAAGGCCAATCTTCGTCACCCCGGAAGCTATTCAGATATGAACGAATTCCTGGGTGGTGGATTCAAAGAAGTGATCGATGATGCAACGGCCGTACCGGAGAAAATAAAGAAAGTGATATTCTGCAGCGGTAAGATTTATTTTGACATGGCTGAACGCCAGCAGAAAGAGAACAGGAGCGATGTGGCATTGGTGCGCCTGGAACAATTGTACCCGCTTCCCTATAAGCAAATTGAAGCCCTGCAGAAAAAATACGGTAAAGCTACCTGGTTCTGGGTACAGGAAGAGCCATTGAATATGGGTGCGGCATCTTTCCTGCGTATGAACCTGGGGTCGATCAATTTTGGTATCATCAGCAGGCAGGCTTCTGCGTCCACTGCCACGGGTTATAACAAAGTGCATCAGCAGGAGCAGGCTGAGATTATTGAAACGGCATTCAGTATTTAAAATGCGATAACAAGACATTATGATAGATATTAAAGTTCCAACGGTTGGCGAATCCATCAGCGAGGTGACCTTGCTGAAATGGAACAAAAAAGATGGTGAGTACGTGGAGAGAGATGAAGTGATTGCAGAACTCGAAAGTGAAAAAGCAACTTTTGAAGTAAATGCAGAACAGGCCGGCGTGATCAAACTCGGCGCTGTAAAGGAAGGGGATACCATTAAGATCGGCGACCTGCTGGCCAGTATTGATGAAACGGCTTCCAAACCATCTGGTAATGGAAATGGGGCGGCTATGGTGGAAAAAGCGGAGAAGAAGGAAGAAACAAAAAAAGAAAAGGCAAAGGAATCTGCTTCCGCAGCGCCGGTTACATCGGTTCCCAATGATCTTAAGGCTTCGCCAGTGGCATCCGCTATAATTGCGGATAAAAAAGTTGATCCTAAAACAGTTACTCCCAGTGGCCCATTAGGTAAGATTTTAAAAGAGGATGTATTGGCGGCATTATCCAATCCCGGCAAAAAGACATTTGGGGGAGCTGAACTATTCAGTCGCCATGTCCGCCAGGAGAAAATGAGCAACCTGCGGAAAACGATCAGCAGAAGACTGGTGGAAGCCAAGAATACCACGGCAATGCTCACTACTTTCAATGAAGTGGACATGAGCGCCATCATGGATATCAGGACCAAATACAAGGATAAATTCAAGGAAATACACGGGGTAGGGCTGGGCTTTATGAGCTTTTTTGCCAAGGCCTGTGCGGTAGCGCTGGCTGAATGGCCTTCCGTGAATGCCTATATTGACGGAGACCAGCTGGTATATCACGATTATGCGGATATCAGCATTGCTGTGAGCACCCCGCGGGGACTAACGGTACCGGTTATACGAAATGTGGAAAGCCTGGGCATGGCGGATATCGAAAAGAAAGTGATCGAACTGGCTGCCAAAGCAAGGGACAGCAAGCTGACCACGGAGGAGCTGACCGGCGGCACGTTCACCATCACCAATGGTGGCGTGTTTGGTTCATTGATGAGCACACCTATTATCAATATTCCCCAGAGTGCCATCCTGGGCATGCATAAAATTCAGGAAAGACCGATGGTGATAAATGGACAGGTGGTGGTAAGGCCCATGATGTATGTGGCGCTCAGTTACGACCACCGCATTATCGATGGAAGGGAATCGGTAAGCTTCCTGGTGCGGGTAAAAGAATTGCTGGAGAACCCGGAACAATTACTGATCGGGAAAGACCC
>CAZSGD010000060.1:0-16928 GCA_964606155.1 uncultured Chitinophaga sp.
CCATAATTGATTACCCAGCATAATTTATATCCCGCAGGCGGTACTGCTGCGGTTTAATGAGAATAAATAAATCAGAATGGTAAATCCTCCACCGGTTCAGTAATATCAGCCGGGGCGGGTATCGTTTCGGTAGTACCCTTTCCATGCAGTTTAATACCGTTCACATGAAAATCCAGTGAGCCTTTTGGCTCTCCGGCTTTGTTCATCCATGCACTGACTGAGATACGCCCCTGCACTTCCACCAGCGTTCCTTTGGTGAGATACTTTGCGATACCCTCCCGCATCCAGTAGGAGCAGTTCACATAGGTGGTGAGCTTTTTCACCTCCTGCGAATCTTTGGGTTTGTAACTGTCATTGATGGCGATACTGAACCGTACCACTTTATGGTCACCTTTCACGGTGTTCACCGTTGCGTTTGCTGTGATTCTTCCTGTTAATTCCATAACATTTGAGTTTTGATGAAAAAAAAATTGTTTTGTAAAAGAAAAAGGGAAAAAAGAAAGCTTTGGAAGAATGCGGCTGCCCTGTCGGCAAAAAGGAAACGGAATAAAGGAAGGTTGAGTGTGATGGGTTCGTGTTTATGCCGTAGTCTTTTTGCAGTTTTTAAGGGCTTCAAAAGCCGCATAACTTCGCTTTCGCATGGGGCCCCTTTTCTTACAAAACGGGACCTCGCCAATCAACTACCTTCAGTTGGGGAATCCTGCTGTTGACGCCGAAGCATGAGGCGTGAACAGCCAACATGACTTGAAGGCATTGTATCCGAAAGTATGAGGATAGTATGCCGTCCATCATCAGAAGGCTACTCTTTTCCCAACATGCCAAATAGTGTCCGGGTATACCAACAAAGTCAGGTAAATTGCAACTCCAAGGACCCTGAAAAGTTAAGAAAATGGACCAACCTCAATATGACGAGTCAGCAAATCTTGCCCTTGAGTTCATCAAAGGCACGAGTCGTCACGTTTTTTTGACGGGTAAAGCTGGCAGCGGAAAAACAACATTTCTGAAAAATCTCAAAGGTCTCACCAATAAAAAGATCGCTATTGGTGCTCCTACAGGAATTGCAGCAGTAAATGCATCGGGCGTAACTCTTCACTCACTATTTCAATTGCCTATTGGCATATTCCTACCCGGTAAAACAAAACTTCCAGGAAATCTTTCTTCTGAAAAGAGATTGTTGTTAAGGGAAATGGAATTGCTTGTTATTGATGAGGTATCAATGGTCAGGGCTGATTTATTGGATGCGATTGATCAGGTGTTGAAAGAAACGAGAAAAATTCCAGCTCCGTTCGGCGGCATACAGGTTCTTTACATTGGTGACCTGTATCAGCTTTCACCTGTGGCAACGGGCGATGAGTTAGAAAAATTGGGAGCTTTTTATGATTCCTTGTTTTTCACTTCCTCCAACGTCTTCAAGGAATCAAATCCGGTTTGCATCGAGTTAGAGAGTATTTATCGCCAGAAAGATCCTGCATTTATTTCAGTATTAAACAATATTCGAACAGGTAGTACAAACCAAGAAGATATTAACCTACTGAACAGCTATTGCCGGAAAGGTTCGCCAACACCTGCTGGCTTTGTGACACTGGTTACGCACAATCAATTAGCAGACGCTATCAATTTGCAGAAATTAGCCGAAAGCCAAGGGGAAAGCATTCAGGTTCCGGCCGAGATCGAGGGTGAGTTCGAGGTATCATCTTATCCGACAGATCATTTATTGCAGCTAAAAGTAGGTGCACAGATCATGCTACTCCGAAATGAACGGGGCAGCGGAAAGAAATATTTTAATGGAAAAATGGGTGTGCTTGAGGGTATCGAGGAAGATCAGTTAACTATAGAAATTGATGGCAAAGAATTAGTAACAATAAAGAAAGAAACATGGAATAATATACATTATGAATTTGATGAGAAGTCAGGCAGGATGCTGGAAACAGATTTAGGATCGTTTACTCAATTTCCTGTCCGGCTGGCATGGGCTGTAACGATTCACAAAAGCCAGGGACTTACGTTTGACCGCGTTGTGCTGGATGTACAGAATGTGTTTGCGCATGGACAAGCCTATGTCGCTTTCAGCCGGGTGCGATCATTAGAAGGCCTTTTACTGGAGCAACCTGTTCAGCTTGATCAGATCAATGCCAATGCCAGTCGTCCTGTTTTCAATGTTGACCTTAAAGAAAGGTTAACAGACATCCTTGGAATCGAAAAAATAAATTTTCTTGCCAGCGAAGTAGAAAAAAAATTAGCCTGGACACGTATCAGTGAAATCGCATCTGATTCACAGGGTGTTACAAATGGTAGTGATCTTTTTAATATAGTTAATAACTGGAGTGATAAACAAAAGGGCATCTGTGAAAAGTTTGAACTGGAAGTGAAAAGAATTATTTCATCTGGTGATGCAGCTATTTACACTACCTTGAAAAATCGGATTGCAGCCGCTTGTTCCTATTTAAAAAACGAGGTTAATCGGTTTACGGAGGAAGTGCTTGCACCCGCTTTTAAGAAATCAAAAGACAGTGTTACTCAGAAATTGGATCATCGTTTTGTTTCTGCTGTCATTGCCTGCCTGCGATCGAAAAAAAAAGATATTCTGCAACTGGAACAATTTGTAACAGGCAAAAGTGAAAATGCTGTCCGACCTATACAGCCTGCTAAAAAAGTAGTCAACCAACCAACTCTGCAAACCAGTATTCCTGTTCGCATCTTATCCGGATTCAACGAGGGGCGAACGATCAAAGAACTCGCAGACACATTGCAGTTGAGCGTTCCGAGTGTGGAAAATTACCTCGCTGAGTTGGTGCGTACTGGGGAAATACAAATACATCAGGTAGTAGATCAGGCAATTTTAGAACAAGTCATTGCTTTCAAAAATGGGAAAACTGCTCTTACTCCGTTAGCACTGAAAAGTGCCTTTGGAGACCGCCTGAGTTTCGGCCAAATCAAGGCACTTATTAACCATCTTGCGCAGGAGTCAATTTAATCGAGTGACTATCAATAATTTAATCTGTGCATAATTTATGCTTGCAATATCAAGCATGTTTTTGTATATTTGCTTGACAAAACAAGCAAGAATATGAATAACTATGGTGAATATTTCAAGGCACTGAGGGAAGCAAAAAATCTGACGTTGCGGGAGGTAGAAAAGCAGGCCGATGTTTCCAATGCTTATTTAAGTCAACTGGAATCCGGCAAGGTGAAACAACCTTCGCCGCTCACTTTACATAAGCTTGCCACCCTATATGATGTTAGCTATGAACTATTGATGGAAAAAGTAGGCTACCCGATCCCGAAAGCAGAGGAACAGGTCCGAAAGGAAAAGCAGCCGATTGCTTACCGGGTAGGTTCCATTACTAACGACGAGGAACTGGAATTGCTTAATTATCTAAAATTTATACGCAGCCGTAAAAAATGATCACTGTAACCGGATATAAACAGTATAAGCAATGCCCTAGGTATTGGTGCTATAAAAATATTGTAGCAGATGCTAAGGTGAAAAAGGATCCTTTCAGAAGGGAGGTTACTTTGCTGGCGCGTTTGCAAACGATTTATGCATGGCGGGGAACAGTTGTGGATAATATTTTAAGCCGCTACCTGGTTAATGCCGTGAACAAGCGCCGGGCTATTGATAAGGATTATTTTATTACACAGGCCATGACCATGTTCACTAATCAACTGGAGTATGCCGTGTTTCAGAAGTACAGAGATACCGGTGCAGAAATCACCAACAATCCGGATTTCAACGCCCTTATAGAGTGCGAAATCGGTAACGGGATTACGGATGAAGAAATAAGAAATGCCAGGGAAGATATCATCAAGGCATTGACGAACGTACTGGAGGATCGTGAGTTCATGGAATATTTGCAATCGGCAAAAAACCTGATAAGTCAGCGGTCACTCACGTACAACTATGATCGTTTCAGTGTAAAAGCTAAGCCTGACTTGATCGCTTTTTTTGAAAATGACCCGCCGCATATTTTCGATTGGAAAGTTCATACCTATGGCACGGCCACCTACGATGAGCAGCTGATCGCTTATGCAGTGGCACTCTTTAAAGTCGGACATACAAAACCACATGAAGATTTTCCGGCAAACCTGAGCAAGTATAGTTTATATGATTATAAGTTATCAGAGTACCAGTTACTGCACAAGGATCGGATTAAGAGAGATTACACCATCACTGAAGATCAAATGCGTGATTTTGGTAATAACCTGGGTTCAGCGATCATTGAAATGCATATTGCAGGGGCTAATAAAAAGTACAAGGATATAGATATCGAGGCGTTTGAAACTACACAGTATGTGGAGAACTGTATAAACTGTGGCTTTCAGAAAATTTGTAAAATGGGAAAACATGAAATATACGGAGCAAAAGAGGTACGAGACGAACATCTTCAGTATTGAAAATCTGAAAGAACTCAGTGCCAATTATTTTTTATTTGAAATCGTTGGCTTAACAGCGTCTTCCGATGAGGAGAACGATGATTTTGATATCAATGTGCAGTATATCAAAAAGAGTTTGTCCTATAAACTAAAGCATCCGGTGACCATCATCACCAGGGATAAAAAACCCGTGCTGGTGATACGGGCAGAGACAGAAATAGTCAATCAACTTCCGCAGGAATTTAAAGTGAAGCATGGGGATGTTGTTCATTTTCGCAAGATTGAGCAACCTTTCTCCCTTGATTTCGTTAACTATACTCCTTCTACCAGAGACATCATTTCCCGTTTTATACAATTTGATACACAATCGGAGTTAAACAAGTATGAGGGCTTGTGGCAGCCTGGCTCCGGCGATGGATTTTTTAATATTACTGCTAAGGTGCAGAAAGAGCATGTGGGAATCTTTACCGGGTTTTATTCCCGGGTACTTGAACTTCCGGGGAAAGGATTTGGATTTGCCATTGATATCACCAAAAAGTATATTGCCACCAGACCCTTACGTTACCATTGGACTCGGGAACAATTTCAGAAGCAGCGTATCGATAAGTCACATTTTGTTTATCAGTATGGCAACAAGCGGTATGAAATAAAGCCCAAGCAACTGAGTGACTTTACCGTTTCTCAGTACAAATTCGAACGGGAGTCAGATGGAAAAATGGTAACCTTACTGGAAGATATCCAGGAGAAATTTGGCCCATCGATGCCGCCAGAAGTGGCGAATTTGCCGGATGATGCATCGGTATTGCTGTATAAAACCAATGATGGCCGGGAAAGGGCTGCGGTAGCTGCTTTATGTTACCGTGTATTTGATACAGAAGATCCTGTCGTGCAGCAGCTTCATTTCCATTCAATCATAAGGCCATTTGAAAGAAGAAGGCTGATTCGTATCATTCACAATAATTTTTTCGGTAAACTGATGTATGGCAGTATACCGCTTCGGGTCAATAAAATTCCGTTGCAGATAGATAAAATAAAATTCATCGCACCCGATATTCTTTTTGGAAATGAAGTGACGGTGTCCGTCCGGAACACCCCGGATGCGCAGGCGGTTACGATCGCGCAACTGGGTCAGAAACGTAAAGCCATGCTGGTCGATAAGGATGCGGGTTTTTATACCAACCGTCCCTTTGAGACGCAGTATTACATTATCCCCCAGACGATCTACAATATGTTCGGGAATGATACTCAATTCCTCGGTAGCCTGAAGCAGGAAGTCAACAGGATGCACCCAACCGAAAGCGGATGGGACCCCATCGTTATTACCTATGATGACAGGGGCAAGAAAAATGCAGTGGCCATCGGTTTTGAGATATTACAGAAAATGGAAGAGCGAATAAAAAAAGGAAGCGGCGGTTATGCCGTTATCATGTTGCCTTCCGGTGTAGAAAAAGAAAAGCGTCAGCATGATGACCTGGCAGCGCTCGTAGTGTCGGAGTGCATCGATGAGTATAAAATAATGGCTTCTATTATGCATAGCGATACGCTCGAAGAGTGTTTCGCTTACAACTCAAATAATGGACAACGTGCTTACTATGTTAAGCCACCACTGAAAGGAAAATATAAAGGGTATATCAGGGGAGTTGCCATTAACCAGGTGTTATTGAATAATGAGCGCTGGCCTTTTGTGCTTCATACACCTTTACATGCGGACCTGACCATCGGCATTGATGTGAAGCGGCATGTTGCAGGTTTTACTTTTATTGATAAATACTCTACAAATATTTTAACCAAGTGGGATAAGTCGGAGAACAGCGAGCGTTTGAGAGAGGGAAAAATCATCACTATGCTTACTAAATATATTGCTATACAAGCTCGTCATTCTACAGAACCGATCAATAAAATCGTTATTCACAGGGACGGCAGGTTGTTTTCGACAGAAAAGAAAGGTATTAAGAAAGCAATTGAAATCTTGCAAACGAAGGGGTCGTTACCGGCTGATGTTTCGGTTAGCCTGGTTGAAATTCCCAAGCATTCTATTATCCAATTACGATTGTTTGAAGTATTGAACGAATATGAAGTGTTGCAAGAAATGGATGATAATGGCAGTACGTTAAACCCGGAGATCGGTTCGTGGATGCCGATCAATGACGGGGAAGCTTTTCTTTGCAGCACAGGCCGGGAGTATGAACACGATGGAAGTTCGAATCCCCTGTATGTGAAATATCTTTCCGGATCATTAAGCCTTGCGCAAATAATGGAGGACATTTATTTTCTTACTTGTTTGCCGTATACCAAACCTGATGATTGTTCGCGCTATCCATTGACCATAAAAATAACTGACAGGCGGATCAATATTCTGGGCGGTTCTTATGACCTGGAGCAGCTCGATATTTTAAAAGCAGTTCATTCCTAACCTTTAAACGAAATTATATGAGTCTAATAGGTCTTAATACCAATACATTCCGGGTAACAGGGAAATACCTGGATCTTTTGAACGATATACTGGTGAAAGCAAAGATCAGTCAAACCATTACAGATGGCAGGAAAGATCAACTAATGGATTTCGTAAGCCAGGTCAGCAATATCGCTAATACACAGCCTCAGTTCCAATTGCTGGCCAGTATCATTGAACGAGAATTGAGATCGGAGAATAAGCAACCGGACCAATTTTATACATCGTTACTCCAGGAAATTCAGCAGAACAGTATCGAAGCTATTCTGCCAAAAGTGTCATTGATTGCTGAGGCGCTGGAAGTGGAAAATAGCGATGCATTATCAAAGATCAACTAAGTGTCAGGATGAAGAATTATATTAATGGTGCTATCAGAGAAGCAATCGGCAAAGGGAGAGCCCTTATGGCCAAGATACCAGGCGCCCGGGAACTCGGTCGTCATTTTACGTCGGTAGCCTCTATTGCCACCCGTGAAGTGGAACAACTGATCGAAGAGCTGGATTTTCTGTACAATGATCCGGACTATAATGACGAACAAAATATCAAAGAAAAATTTTCAAAATTCAAGCACTTATCAGGACGGCTTTCAGAAATTGAGAACGTAGTTATTGCTGCTATGAGCCGCAAGTCTGATGATGACGAATTTGTTAATGAACTCGTGTATGATATTTGTACTGAAATTAATTACCCGTTACCCCACCCGGTAGCTTCCTGTCTTTCCCGTAAATATTATCATATTTATCCGGAATACAACCTGATCTGCATCCCGCTGCTGGAATCGCAGTTTATGTTGCATATCCCGGACATTTACCATGAACTCGGTCATCCCTTACTGTCGGGTTCCGGCACGAATCCAAAGGTCGAAGCTTTTCAGCGCAATCTCGGTGCGTTCAATGTTGAAGTAAAAAAGTACTTTGATGAACACATTAAGTACAAGCAGCTGAATACCTCTGCGGACAGTGATCTTGACCAGATTTATGTGTGGAAGGAATCTTGGCTGGAGAACTGGTCTATTGAACTCTTTTGTGATTTGTTCGCGACCTTCACACTTGGTCCGGCTTATTTATGGTCGAACATTCACATGTGTGCCAAAATGTCCTGGGAAGTGTATAAGCTTCCCACTTTTCAGAAAACATTACATCCGCCTGATGATGCGAGAATGAAAGCCATGTTTTATGGACTGGATGCGCTTGGTTTAACGGAGCAAACAAAAGAGATTGAAGTCAAATGGGAGGAATTTAAGCAAATTACTGGTCATAAAAAGACCCCGGAATACGCTATCGCCTTACCGGATAAACTCCTTAAACTGGCAGCGGAGTATTGCTATGTAGGAACTAAGGAAATTAAATGTGAATTAACCAGTGCGGGTTCTGAGAAAAAAGTAAATCAATTGCTGAACAACGCCTGGAAACAGTTTTGGAATGATCCGGAAAATTTTCACGAATTTGAGAAGAAAGTATTGACTGAATTCAGTCAGGAACTACGAAAAAGCTAATTTATTAAACCCCATGCTATGACACAAGATATGGATGCCAAGAAAGAGAAACTGATAAAGTATTTCGACCAGGCTGGAAACAATTATTGGAAAACAATCGATGAGATTGCTTCGCAAACCCAAATCGATCAGCATATGGTTATGAAAATAATTACATCCTCCGGTGATTTTGTCCGGTCATCTTACCGGATGAAAGCAGGTGAACCTTTATTTACAACCCGGCGTATGTTCCGCAACAAAGCCCCCTTTACGGACAAACTCATTGGTGCATTTAAAAACAGAATCGATTAGTCATGAGCATACCAGAACCAGTACTGATATCCGGCTTAGGCGGCGCTGCTGTGCAGCTCCTTTATCTTATTGACGGCATGAAAGCGCCCAAAGACAGGCAGCCGGACTTTCGCTCTTTTTTATATTACCTGAGTATCCTTTTTAATATCGCGCTCAGTGTCATTCTCGGATATGTGTACTTTGACAGTGATCAAAAGCTAAATAAGATTGTCTACTTTCATATTGGATTATCCGCACCTCTGATCCTGCGTACACTCGCTACTACTATTCCCGAAGTGGTACGCCCTCCACAAAACGACCAATAAGTAACTGGAATGAAGGTCGTGTTAGATGCCAATATAATCATTGCAGATTTCTGGATGCGTTCTCCTGGCTTTAAAGTTCTTTTTGAGAATGCAAAGCAGGGAAATATCGAGTTGGCTGTTCCGCAAGTTGTATTGGATGAAGTGTTGAATAAATTTGAACAACGCCTGGAAAAATCAAGGAATGATATCAATAGTGAGAATACCCGGTTTGAGAAACTGGCAGATATGAACACCGGCATATCCATGTCCGATAAGCTGGTGGCAAAAGCAAAGGCGAAATATCATCGTCATTTTAAGAAAGTCATCAGCGATAACGAGATTACCATCCTTCCTTATCCAACAACCAGTCATGCATACCTCGCTAAAAAAGCCATGCAGGGCAAAAAACCTTTTAACAGTAACGAAAAGGGATACCGTGATAACCTGATATGGGAGAATGTCAAATCACTCATTACCGCTTCCGGACAAGAAGTTGCGGCAACACCTGAGTTAATTTTTATCAGCAATAATCACAATGATTTTGCGGGGGACAATCACCAGTTACATGCTGAGCTGGAGCGGGAACTGGATGAGGAAGATCTTCGAAGCGATTCCATCGAAATATATTCCTCACTAGCGGCGTTCAACGATAAAATCGCAAAAATGTTCCTGGCGCAAGCCAATCAATTTACGGAGAGACTCCAGAAAAACGATTTTGATGACTTCGATCTGAAGACTGTCATAGATAAATTCCTGTTCAAGGATTTTCTTTATTCCAGCTTATACAATTATTATTTATTCGCTGGCTATGCAAATGATAGCCCAATGGTCAGCTCCTTTGATGATGATTATATATTTGATTCCATCGTGGCACGAAAATTAAACTCCCGTGAGTTTCTCGTGGATGTCAAAATGCAATTAGAAACGGAAATTGATTATTTTATTGACAAGTCCGAGTACCTGATGAATGATGGACTAAAGTTACATGTGATCGATGCAGCGTGGAATGACCATGTGGTGGCTGTCAGCGATACGGTAACGTTGGAACTGGAGATATCCCTTATCATCAATTCCAAATTCGAATGCACCAGCATTGAGATCGCTAAAATAAATGGCGAGTACCTGGATAGCCCTGATTATTGACCGGGTATTTTTCTTTCAATTAGTTTTTCCAGTTTTGCTTTACGTCAGCAAAAACAAAGAAATCAGATGGTTCCTATGTGGGATTTGCGGCGAGAGGTCTCTTTTTCTTCTCTTTGTGTACGGTGTTGATGAAATGCACTCCGTTTACTTGTTCCAGGTAAAAAGAGAATTTTAGCCAGTAATTTTCGTTGAGCGAGATACGCCCGATGAATCCTTTGGCGGTTTGTTCTTTTTCCTCCGGCATGTAGAAGGCTTTGATGGCCATCCCGATTATCTGATCCGGGCTGTGTATTTCATTTATATCATTCCCGGTGGCCAGATTCGTTCCTTTATACGAAAAATGATCGAAGGCATGAAAGATGCCTCCTTCAAAATCAGGTTTCCCAGTTTTTGGATGCGGTTTAATCCCGCGAAACAGATCGATCCGCAGGACCTGGTCCTGTATCACACCGTCCTTGTTTTCCATTACGAAACCAAACTGTTCATTTTGCAGGAATTCAGCATGTCGTTGCGTATTATCGAAAGTGGGTTCAATCAAACGGATAGCTTCAATCACATCCAAGGCATCGTCGGTACCGAAGCGTTCAGGATATTTCGTGATGGCTTCCAACAATACGTTCTTCATTATGATATGCCGGAATACATTTGGTGCCGGAACATAAAATATCCTTCCTTTTATTGGATAAATTGTATAATTCTGGTAGGGAAAGCCAGTCTTGGCCATTTCTTTTTTTTCGTGATCCATCAGGCCGAGGGATTTTTTTTCTAACATTGCCTGTGCGGCCAGGTAATCATTCCATTCCATCATAGCAAATAGTTTCAGATTAAACAATTCTTTGCATCGTTTGGTTGACTAAGCTGTTGCAAATCCATACAAGCCTCTATAGTTTCCTGTCAATCTTCACTTTAGATTTGTTTTGATGCAGCATTTATTATTCTATATTCGTCATAACAAATGTTAGCTTTTCCTTATTTTAGTCCCGTGAGCTTTCAACCGTCCATTGCAAGAACATTCATCATACGAGGAAAAAGACCTGCTGTTGCAGGTAGCGGAAGGCGGCGAAACCGCCTTCCGGGAACTGTTTTACCAGTACCGTCCCCGCCTGATCGCTTTTGTACTGGGTCTTTCTAAAAGAGAGCAATCTGCTGAAGACGTTGTCCATGACATTTTTCTTGACCTCTGGAAAAACAGGGAACTGCTCCCGGAAATACCGTATTTCAAAAGTCACTAAATATTACACTCGTCGCTCAAAATAAATCAACAGTGACCTGCATTTCTCCCGAGACTGCTTGAAAGGAAATTTGCGGGTGGAGGATGTCACTGATTGCCCCGGCGTCAATTTCAAACTCGTTCCTGTCATCTGCCACAAACCAACTGTAATGCTGACCGGTAGCGCTGTGTACTTTTACATTAAAATTTCCTTTTGCGAATGTTAAACGGATATTCCTGCCATATACCAACGGTTGTTGCACTGACCACTGTTTATTGAAAGATACGCGCTGTATAAACTTAATTTTCCTAATAAGGTCATGAAAATATCCAGGGGACCAAATCTCCATTACCTTCTCCTCGCGGATAAAAGGCCGCACATCCGCTTTGATACTATCAAAGGATACCGCATCGATTTTTTCATCGAGCAGTTGCATGACATTAGCTTCAGCAATAACCGGAGCCGGCCAGTCACCGCTATCGAAGGCCCGCGACCCAAGGTGCACCAGGTTCAGGGGAATTCCTTTTCGGATATACCATTCCATGTCGAACCAGTCCCGTCCCTTCACTCTTCCTTTCCATTTCCTGAATAGCAGGGCGTGCATTTTCCCTGCAAACAGATCCGGCAGTGTGAAGCATTTCACATAAAATGAAAAAGGTTTCAGCAATAGTTTTTCCTCTGTTGTAAAATCAAGCGGCGGCCGTGTGTCCACTTCGATCTTAATTTTAATTGCTGGCCGCATCTTTACTGATTCCTGCGGCATGATTTCCTTAATTACCAACTCTTTCCAGGTTGTATCCGGCTTCAAAAAAGCGGAGTCCACTTTTGTGTCCTTTTTTTTATTTTTTTCCTCCACGCTGACTGTCACCCCAAGTGCTTTAAACTCTGCTTCAATGCCCCGGAGATATGGTTCCAGCGAAAAGTTATCACTTGCTGCGAGCAAAGAAAAATCCAGGTCTTCCGAAAACCGGGGAAGCCCCTGGAAGATGCGGAGTGCCGTACCTCCATAGAAGGCCGCTTTCTCAAAAAAGCCACTACGCTGTAACCCTGCCAGCGCGATTTCCTGCATGATCTCGCGCAATGCCTGCTCAGCATCGCTTTGCGTTGCTGGCTTATATTCTTCCAGCCATTCCTTTATCATAGTGTTTTCAATGTTTTTACCAGCATGGCGAGGCTTTTACCCTTTGGGGCATCCTTCACCCAACTACTGATCTTTTTTATATCCAGTTCTTTCAGTCTCGCCGTGTCTATCCTGAAATCTTCCACGAGGATTTCCAGCGTTTGCTTCACACTCCGGAGTATCACCCCACGTGTCAGCACTATTTTATCGCATACCGCTTTTTCTGCGTCCGCCATCAGCACGGTTTGCATTTTGGTGAGCGATACCTGCTGAATGCCGAAAGCGTAATAGGGAAGCGCCAGGCTTGTATAGGTGAACCGTCCTATCGCCGTCTTTATCTTTTTTGACGGGTTCGTGGTCACAGAAACGGTTTCATAAACCCGTTCGGGGATCAGTCCCCAGTGCTGGAGCGCCGAATCCAGTGATATATAACTGGGGCCGTAGAGGTGATTAGCCAGCAGGAACAGTTCCGGTACCGGCAGTTTCAATTTAGGGCCCGGTATATACAACCCTCTTTTAATCTGCACCAGCATGCCCTGCTTCACCAGTTCATTAATTTTGTCGTGCGGCCGCTTGTATTCCTTCAGCACAGCCAGCAGGAGTTGCCCCGACAGGGGTTGCCCTGCATAAGCTTCTATCGCATTTCTGAACTCCATATTGCTAAAAATTACATGCTAATTCGGAATTTATCCGAATAATCTATTCAAATATAACATATTTATGTAAAAAAACAATATTTAATTCGGAAAAACTCCGAGTTTTGAAGGATAAAACGACAGAAAGGGTGTTGCACCCAAATTTTAAACTATAACTGCATGGAGCTTGCAAAAGGGGAAGACATACAATTATAAATAGGACGATGCCGCGAAAAACGATAACTGGCAGGATAACAGATAATAAGTCAATCAGCCAACAATGCTTCTTTATATTTACTGAGTGTAGTATAGATTACCTGTACAATACCTCTCATGCTGTGATCCAGCGATGACAGACCATTTAACTGAAAGGCATAAAATGCTTCACGAAGCGGCTGGTATTTTTCTTCCCCCTTATCCAGATGTATACCGCCCCGTACATATGCATAAAATTTAAGAATATCCTGAACGGTATAGGGGTTCTCCAAAAAGTACAGGCATTTGAATCTAAGAAAAGCATCTTTCTTTAACTCCACCGGATTACCTGACAGACCCGGATTAACCTCTTTCCATTCAATAACCGGTAGCAGACCGGATTCCTTCTCATGCCACTCATCACCATTCACGCAATAAGTAATTGGCAATTGTTTGTCCTTATTAAGCATATCCACTAATGGCTGTGTATCGTATAAGAGAAAACGAACAGGATTACTTGCCTGAATCAGGGAATAATTAGAAGATTCAAGATGGTATCTTTCCAGTTCATTGAACTTCTGTAAAAAAATATTCTTGTAATAGGTAATACTGAATTCCATCGCGATGTAATAATACGAATTTTCAAAAGCGGGTCGTTGTAGTGTCTGACTTTCTGGGATAGAAAATTTGGACAGAATAGGCCCACAGGTTATTAATCTGTTTCAATGGGCCGGGTGAAACTAATTCCCCTTATTCAACTTAAAGGGACTGTTGTCAAGACTGGTTTTGCAAATGTAATTATGTAGAAGTAATAGTATCCAGGAACAGATAAAGAGCAGAATTATGAGAATCAGAATTGAACTTGGAAAAACAGGAAAAAAAACTTCGGGTCTAGTAGTGGATAATTAATACTAATTTGCTCAAGTGTTAGTACAGATTAGTACGGTAAATACTTAATTGAATTTTTAATATTATATTTTGGGTAATTGATATGCCGGGAGAGTCACTTGTATATTAGTTTGACTGGAAATCTGTTGAACCTCCTGTAGATTCAATATCCATCATTAAAGAAGCGCTGATGATAGCCATTAGTGGCATAATGCTGGCAAATATGATATAAAATGAACCTGTTAAAGTCATTCGGTAAATTTCTAAGTCGTTTGCTGAAAGCATTTTTTCTACCCAAGAAGAATTGTTGTAAGTAATTAATAATCATGTATTAAAATTTATTTTATAAACATTTAGGGATCTATTCCAAAAAAATAGCTATACTTTTGTTTCGTATTCATGAAAAAGTTCGTCGCAGCCATATTAGCCGTTTTATACCTCGGTACTTCAACCGGGGCAACGGTGCACATGCACTATTGCATGGGCAAACTGGCTGATTGGGGTTTGGGGCACAATAAATCCAAAACTTGCGGGAACTGCGGCATGGAGAAGTCTGAAGAAAAAGATAATGGCTGCTGCAAGGATGAACATAAGTTTGTGAAGAATGACAATGACCAGAAAACTGCTGAGTCATTCGTTACTAATTTTGCATTACAGGTTATTGACATACCGGTTGAATGTTTTACCAGTTCAGAAATCCTGGTTTCTTCTGTTACCGAAAAACATCCTGTAAGTCACGCTCCACCCCGAAGTAGCGGCGTTGCGGTGTACATCCGCAATTGTACTTTCCTTATTTAGAGATTATACTCATTGATGAGCCAGGTGTTCCTACACCGGGCTATTGGCATTTCTATATGCCGTTGTAATTCGTTTTCCAACATAGTAAAATAATAAAAAATGAAATCACTAAAAATGCTGATGATGGCGGCTTTGACCATCATGTCTGTTTCTGTATTTGCTCAGGAAAAAGCAGGCAAAAGAGACACATTGAAGCACACAAAACTTTATACCTGTTCAATGCATGACAGCATAGCTATGAAAAAGCCTGGTAACTGCCCGGTTTGCGGTATGAAACTGGAACGTTCACCAAAAGAGCAAATGAAAGCTGAAGTTGTAAAAAACTACTCCTGCCCGATGCACGCCGATGTGGTAAGTAATAAACCGGGAAAATGCACCAAATGTGGAATGGATTTAAACCTTTCACCAAAAGAAAAAATGAAAATGGAAGTAGTAAAAGCCTATGCATGTCCAATGAAATGTGAAGGCGATAAAACATACGACAAAGCCGGTAAATGCCCTAAATGCGGCATGGATTTAAAAGAAAAGAAAGAAGATCACAGCAATCATCAACATTAATCAAAATCAAAAATAACTATGAACAAGTTAATTTCAGCAATTGCAATTGTATCTGCACTTGTTTTTTCAGCCTGCAGCAACAGCAGCCCTAGAAATGAACATGAGGGGCACGATATGAACAATACGAGTACCGACACAACACAGCATGTATCTGCAACAGATGATAAGGATGTAAAGGCAGTTTCTGTTGTTTTTACGAATGTTGATGCCAAAGCAGCAGCATCCATAAAAGAAATTGTGGGCCATTACCTGCATATCAAAAATGCCCTGGCCGGTGATAATGCCGGTGAAGCTGCGAGTGGAGCAAAAGCAATGGAAAATGCTATTGGCAAACTGGATAAATCATTATTGACGGCAGAACAAAAAACAGCCTACGATGCCAACGAAGCAGAAATGAAAGAACATGCAGAACATATAGCTAAGAACGGGGATAATATTAAGCATCAGCGGTCACATTTTGTAATGATGAGTGAAGTAGTTTATGACCTGGTGAAAAACTTCGGTGCTGGCCGCCCTCTTTATCATGACCATTGTCCAATGGCAAGGGACAACCAGGGTGCCATGTGGATTAGCGAAGTAAAGGAAATTAAAAACCCGTATTTCGGTTCCGGAATGTTCAAGTGCGGCAGAGTAGAGGAAGTAATTCAATAATGATTAATCAAACATCATGGTTCAGAAACTGATTGAACTGGCTTTACGCAACAGGCTGATTGTGCTGCTCCTGGCAGGCGGCCTGTTTGCGTATGGTATTTATTCTGTTAAGCAAAACCCGATTGATGCCATTCCGGATTTGAGTGAAAATCAGGTTATCGTCTTTACCGAATGGATGGGTCGAAGTCCGCAGGTAATGGAAGACCAGGTAACCTATCCTTTGGTTAGTAATCTGCAGGGTATCCCAAAGATTAAGAACATCCGGGGCACATCTATGTTCGGGATGAGTTTTGTATATGTGATTTTTGAAGACAATGTGGACATCTATTGGGCAAGAACAAGAGTACTGGAACGACTG
Source organism: uncultured Chitinophaga sp. (assembly GCA_964606155.1). Lineage (GTDB taxonomy): Bacteria > Bacteroidota > Bacteroidia > Chitinophagales > Chitinophagaceae > JJ008. The sequence continues at coordinate 16,454 of CAZSGD010000060.1, forward strand.
AATTTTGCACAGCGGTTATTACCGCAGGGTGTAACCCCCACATTAGGGCCTGATGGCACGGGTGTAGGTCATGTTTACTGGTACCATTTAGATGCGCCGAAATTGGATCTGGGTGAGCAAAGAGCCTTGCAGGACTGGTATATCAAGTTTGCCTTGCAAACAGTGCCGGGTGTTGCAGAAGTAGCTTCATTTGGCGGATTTGAAAAGCAATACCAGTTGGTGGTTGACCCGGTAAAACTGCAGTTTTACAACATCTCGCTGATGGATGTAATGAATAAAGTAAAAGCGAATAACAATGATGTAGGCGGCAGAAAGTTTGAAATGGCAGATATGGCCTATATCATTCGGGGCCTCGGCTATATAAAAAGTAAGGAGGATGTTGAAAACATTGCACTCGCAAACTATAATGGTATCCCGGTTAGAGTAAAAGACATCGGCACAGTACAAATGGGTGGTGATTTACGTCTCGGCATCT
>CAZSGD010000061.1:0-16657 GCA_964606155.1 uncultured Chitinophaga sp.
AACTCAATGTAAGGCGGCTGGATAAAATCAAAGCCGGGCAAACCATCGGGTATATTCAGCCTGGAGATAAACTGGAACTGCTGATGTATGATTTTGAAACGCCGGTGGATGTATTACTTTATTTAGAGTGTAAAAATGAATTGATGAAGTAATTAAGTTGATTGTAATTGCCATTCAAGAATATAGCAGTAATACGCCAAGTAACTTAATATATAAGTAAACTTAGTATAAACCCCTAGTGATAATTCATAGGACAGAATACCATAAAAATGGTATAGGATCTTGGTAGTTATTTTGATATTTTTAGGATTACTATTCATTTAAAAATGAATAATAAATCATACCTCTATCCATCGCTTTATACTAAAAGAATTGCGTTTCTTTTAATATGTTCTTGTTATCCTTCTTACCAAAAGTACAAACCTCCATAGGTAATAATAGAATGCATTAAATCCGCCTATTTAACTAAATGCAGGTGTCTGGTTAGGATTTAATAAAAATTAAAAACTTTAACTAAAATGAAAATTCACCAAACTAAGAACAGGACAGCTTTACTCGTTGCATTGTTTTTAACAGCCATAATGTTTAATAGCTGTAAAAAAAATACAAACGAAAATGGACAAAACGACAAACAAAAAGCTATTGATGCTGCTATCCAGCTTTATGGGAAAATAACAGCACCTGTAATATTTGATATAAATCAAAATGCTTCTATAGTCTCGTATAAAAACTCTGTCGGACAAATCATACCTTTTTCAGGTAGTCAATTTAGGAGTAATGCTGTGTGTGGTCAATATACTTGCGGAACTGCGCCATCGGCAAGCGACCTGTATGTTACATATTATCTTGATTACGTAAAATGGTATTACACTTGCGGAGGGGGGCATGATTTAACGGCTACTTGGAGAGTAAGCGTTCCTTACACTTTATTATTATAAGACCCAAATAACTCAAGTAACTATAGCTATGGTAATATTCGGATCAAAAGTGGTAGTACGGTTTTAACAACAAGTGGAAATCTCGGGAATGGGAACTTTACAATCACTAGTTTAGGCGCCGATCCTGACTGTTCCTCAAATACCTTATATCTAGTAACTTATAAATGGGAAAATGTTTCAGATACTTATTTCCCAGGCAATACTGTTGAAGCACAGATGACCGTATATAATAACTGTAATATTACAAGTAATAATAACATAATCGGATGGACAGCTGGTCCACCGTTTACCAGTTCATTTCAAGATGTATTTACTCATCCTTGTGATAGAACTGACCAAGCCTATGTTGTTCCGAATAGTGGATTAAATAATTGTGCGACAGTTGTTGGAGCATACGTGATTTGCACTCCTCCTAGTGGGTTTACTGGTACTACCTCCCATCAAGTAGAGTATAGGGCAATTAATAGTATTTCAGGGGATTTGTGGGACGATCAGAGTAGTACTGTATATAATGGTGTTGTATCTGGTAGCGGAACTCCAGGAACCACAGTCGCTACTTTAGCAGCATGTTGTGACGTGATTGATTTAAGAAATATGTTGCCAAGTTCGGGCGATTGGATTGTGAGGTATAGAAATATATACAGTACATCCTGTCAACAAATTTCTGGTACGGGTTCTACCTGGACTGGAGTTTGGCATCAGGAAATCTGGAACTTGTAAAAATAAATTCATAAATTGGAAAGCAGAGTAATCTGCTTTCCAATAAATAATGAGAAACCTTGTAACCATAAGTTTGCTTCTTTATTTGTTTCCTGCCATGGTAAGTGGGCAGCAAAAATTTTGTTCTGATTCAAGTATCAGGATAAAATACTCATCCGCAGACCCAAATTACCCATTCGGATTATTTGGAAGTCCAGATACTAGTGGGATAAATACTTTTATTGGAGGCTACTACAATGTGCCTATGTCTGAGAATGGAATTATGCTTCTAAAAACCAACTGGGGGGATAGTATTTATTGGGCAAGAAGATTTCGGTCAGATCCTGGGATTTCAATTGATGCACATAATATTCTTAAATCTCCAGATGGTTCTTTTATTATAGCCGGTACGAGACGGAATTTAAACAGCAGGAGCTTCTTAATTTGTAAAACTGACCTGAATGGAAATGTTGCCTGGGCTAAGCATTTTCCTCATATTTCTAATGGCATTAATTACCCTGGTACAGGTACAAACACTAATAACAATATTTACATAACTAACTCTGGAATTTATTTTGCCATATACCTTAGCCCTTATGATGTAGTAGCAAAATTGGATCTTAATGGGAACTTAATATGGAGCCGGGCATTCGTTTCTCTTCCATTTAATTCGCACGTTATCTCTAACGGATTGTTTGTCAATAATGGTATTGTTTATTTTTCATCAAGAAAAGTCAGATACGATCCCATTACGCTTAGTATGATTTTCGATGGCCCTGTGATTTCCCTACTCAACGAAACTAGCGGAAACCTAATTGGGAGCTCGTTGTTAAGTATTATTCCCGATAGTTATGCAAAGGGGCTGGAAGCATTAAACATAAGCTCATTAAGTGACGGAACTTTTTCATTAACAGGCTGGGTGTGTACTTTTTTGCCAAACGGATCAATAAACCAAGGACAGCCAAATACCAGATTTAATCTTCATTTGGACGCTAATCTCAATTTCTTGCGGGGGTATTATTATGATACACAAATTCCTTATGAGCAGATTTACCAGTTCGATATTAATACTCAAAAGCAAACAGCTTTCTTGTATAATAATGGTAGCAATTCAGACAGGTATTTTATTACTTATGATAGTTTGCAAAATTTTTTGAGATGTAGAAAGTTTAGTGTCCCATCCAGTTCATCAACCGGCAATTCTGATATTAACTTCGATGATAAACAAAACGTACATTTTATATACAATTATTCTTTGAACGGGCAGCAATTGTCCGAATATGCACGTCTAAGTGATCTGGCTCCTGCTAATGCATTACAGTGTTTCGGAATAGATACAGCAAGTGTGTTTGTCAAATACCCGCTTTCCGTTTTAAAAGAAAGCTTCTTGTGGGACTATACATATACGAATGTGTTGAATAGCCCGTCAGTAAACATTTACACAAGCAATGGGTTGGTTAATAAAGAGGTTGTTTGTAAGCAGGTTAGCTATTGCGATAGTATTAAAATTAAAGGCCCTAGTACTGTTTGTTATCTCGGTGGGAATGTCCGGTTTAGTTCTTACCTGAATGGACAATGCTTAAAGAGCATTCGTTGGCAAACTGATACAGCTTTTTCAACAATTATAGGCTATGAGTCTGATAGCGCAGTTACGCTTGAGGTCAAAAGGACTGGGCAATTTTATTTGAAAGCTTTTGTGAATAATTGTGTAATTGCTGATTCAATTTTAATTACAGTTGCCTCACCTCAATTCTCTGTTCAGCTAAACAAGCAGGATAGTATTCTTTGCCCTGGTGGTTCTATTTTGTTGAAGCCGAATCCATTGCTTAAAACGTTTCTGTGGCAGGACGGCAGTACTCAAAGTACTTATCTAGTTTCTGCTCCTGGGTTATACAAAGTGGTTGCATCGGATAGTTGCGGAAATGTACTACAGGACAGCATATTGATAAAGCTATTGGACACCAGTTTCCACCTCCTTTCTTCCTACATCATTTGTCCATATGATTCAGCCGATGTGTTTTTGCCAAGCGATGTTTATAATATATCATGGCAGCCATCAGTTTATGGCATATTGTATGGCAATAAGCTAGTATTCTTCCCGCCCCAGACCACCAGTTATATTATTCAGGCCAAGAGATCGCCGGGTTGCAACCTGCAGAAGGAAATTATAGTTGAGCCTAAATCATGCCCTGAGTGGGTAAGATTCCCCTCTGCGTTTACGCCCAATAAAGATGGATTGAATGAATATTTCAAACCAGGTGTAAGTGGCTCACTGCAATATTTTGACTTACGCATATTTGATCGAAGTGGTCAGTTGTTATTCCGTTCAAATAATCCCTATAATGGATGGGATGGTGCTTTTGAAGGGAAAAATCAAAATAACGGTGTATATGTTTATTTATGTAAGTACAAATTTCATAATGCCCAAGAACAACTTCTAAAAGGAACTATCATGCTAATTCGCTGACTTCACTCGCTTTTATATAATCACTAATGAATATGCATAGGGTCTTAACTACTGCCCATTTTTTAATTCACTGATCGTTTTCTCCATAATATAATCATTCATAAAAAATCCATTACCAATATCCAGGTTGATCAATTCTTTCTCTCTAAAACCCAGTTTCTCATAAAAGGACTTTGCTTTATTATTAATATTCACCTGCAGCTTCAGTGATAGTGCCCCTTTATTTTTTATCTCCTGTATTACCTGGTCGATGATGAACCGGCCTGTTCCCTTGCCCTGCTGAGAAGGCAACACATAGATCTTATGCAATTTATATACACCCGTCTCTATTTGCTGATAAGAAGCAAATCCTGCCGGCTCCAATTCGTCATACACGATAATGAACTGCGCTCCCTCATTCATTTGTTTTTTTAATGATTCTTCGCTGTACATCATGTCCAGCATATAGGTGATCTGTTCAGGTGAAAGTATGGAAGCATAGGTTTGTGGCCACACCTTATAGGTCAGCTCCCGGATCAGCGGTATATCGATATATGTTGTTTTGCGAATGCTAAACACTGATAGTGGTATTTTTATCTTTAAACATTTCCTGTGATAAATTCCGGTGGCTGCGGATCATCTTCCGGCTGAGTACCAGTGATACTATAAAAGAAGCAATAGCGCCTCCGCCCAGCAGCATCTCACTTAGTTGTTTGCCCACATAAGAATATTGGTTGATAAAAAGGAAGAAATCAAATGTACCATGAAAAAAGACAGCTCCCAGCAGTCCCATTAGCATCAGCCGCCCGCTTTTTTGCTGGCTGAATTTTGCTTTACCCACAAAATAACCCATCACCACCCCAAAAGTAGCATGAGCGGGTACACTCAGGAACATCCGCGAGATACCTACTTCCAGCCCGCGGCCTATTTCCGCAAATTTCAATACATACATGATGTTTTCCACCGTGGCAAAACCCATGCTCACGATCACACTATACACGATACCATCCAGCGGTTCATCAAAACTTTTCAGGTTATACGAATACAGGCGCAGCCCGGCGAATTTGCAGATCTCTTCGGAAAAAGCCACCACAACGTAAGAAAAAAGGGCAACGCCCCAGATGGACCCGTCGATGGCATAACGGGTAAAATTATATTCCAGTAATACTGCAGGAATGATAGCCACACAACCCAGGATAAAACTCATGAACAGGTGCATCTTCGGCTCCCGGTTATAAATATCCTTGTAAAAAATATACAGGCAGATGGCGATACCCGGGGCAAGTGCAATGGCGATGTAGTTCATGGCTCTAATATAAAAAAAGAAGCTGTCTTGGTGGTCCGGAGACTTTCAGACAGCTTCCTGAAGAATTTATAGATGATGATCAGTTCTTCTTATCCTTTTTGCCGAATATTCTTTTAAAGAACCCTTTTTTTTCTTTGGGCTGATCGGTTGCAGTGCCAATGGGTTTGCTTTCATCTTCCTTTTTGGCGGGGCTTTTCGTAGCCGTATCTTTCTTTTGTGCATCTTTCGAATCATCTTTCACCGGTTGTGATTCAGGACCTATATATTCACCACCACCCGGGTTGTCATAATCATTAGCATTGCCCACTCCCTGGTCCGCACCCTCAGCCCCGGGGTTAGGATCCGTTTCACTGATAATGAGGTCAGCACTGTTGATTTCATTTTCGAGCTCTGCCGGTTTAGAAAACTTGGCATCTTTATCAATACCCAGTCTTTTATCGGCCAGTACTTTGGCAAAGAAGTATTCAGTAATAGGCCTGGCAATACGGGAACCGTCGCCCTGGTTGCGCATAAAATTATATTCAAATCCCACCCATGAGCCCGCCAGTAACTGAGGCGTATAACCGATAAACCAGGCATCTGCGTTATCATCTGTGGTACCTGTTTTACCACCCATTTCTGCAGCGCCCACCCGGGTACGCATGCCTTTTGCCGTACCTTTGTCCACGGCGCCCTGCATCATACGGGCCATCACATAGGCTGTTTTTTCACTTACTGCTTCTTTGCGATTTACGCTATAATCATAACGTTTGATCACATTTCCGTTCCTGTCTTCAATACGGCTGATGCTGTATGGTTTGGTAGAGAAACCGCGGCCGGCAAAAATGGAATAGCCCCAGAGCATTTCGTACATGGAAAGATCACAGGTGCCCAAACAAATGGAAGGGTAGGGTTTCACCGGTGTGGGGATATTGATACGGGCCAGGAAGTCGCTGAATTGTTTCGGGCCCACCTGTTTCATAATATAGGCCGTAGCACAGTTTTTCGAGTAGGCCAGAGCGTTAGCCATCGACATGGTGCCCCCGCCGCATTGTTTACCGGCAGGCACCCAGCCGCTTCCTTCAAAATACTGGGCCACATTATCACATTCTGTTTCGGGGGTAAAACCTCTTTCCTCCATCGCCTGTGTGTACAAGAAAGGCTTGATCGTTGATCCCACCTGTCTTTTTGTTTTCAGATTCACGTGATCATTCTTGTAGGTCTTGAAGCTGATCCCGCCCACCCAGGCTTTTACTTCACCCGTAATTGGGTCCATGGCCATAAAGGCGGCCTGTTCCATTTGCAGCAGGTACTTGATAGAGTCCAGCGGGGTCATCGTGGTATCTTTTTCCCTTTTGGAATTCCAGGCAAATATTTTCATCGGCACTTTTACATTGAATGTCGCCCGGATCTCTTTATCGCTTAATCCATCTTCGGCCAGGTTCTTCCAGCGGTCAGATTCTTTGATCGCTTTTTCCAGCAGGTTCTCATGTCCCTTCCAGATCGATCCATTCTTCATATCCGATCTTGCATTGATACCTTTCTGCAGCATAGCCATATGTTCCGCCAGGCCTTCTTCAGCATATTGCTGCATGATGGGGTTGATGGTGGTGTATATCTTCAGGCCATCATCATAGATATCATAACTGTCACCATTCGATTTTTTTACTTCTTTGAGAATCTGTCTCACTTCATCTTTCAATACTTCCCGGAAGTAAGGGGCAAAACCGGTGTTCTCATCCAGCTTGCGATAGCTCAGAATAATGGGCTGGTCTTTCAGCTTGGCTTCTTCCGCAGCAGAGAGTTTGCCATTCACCACCATCTGGTGCAGCACCACATTTCTTCTTTCTTTGGCTTGAACAGGATTCCGCCTTGGATTGTAAGTGTAGTTGGCTTTAAGCATCCCGATCAGCACTGCCGCTTCTTCCACTTTCAGCCTGTCGGGCTCTTTTTGAAAAAATGTTCGGGAAGCATTGCGGATACCGTAAATATTATCACCGAAGGGGACCGCGTTAAGATATAGGGTGAGGATCTCTTCTTTTGTAAAATTCTTTTCCAGTTTGATAGCGATGATCCATTCTTTTAATTTCTGGATCACCCGTATGGCTTTGTTGGATGCTCTTTCATTGAACAGGTTCAACGCCAGCTGTTGCGTGATAGTGCTTCCGCCACCATCATTGCCCAGTGTGCCTATGGCCCGCATGGTAGATTTAAAATCAATACCGCTATGCGAATAAAAACGTTCGTCCTCGGTGGCGATCAGGGCATCAATGACGTAAGGGGAGATGTCCCGGTACTTTACATTGCTCCGGTTGCCTTTTTCACGATAATACTTGCCCATCAATGTGCCATCATCGGCATACAATTCTGATGCCTGCAGGATGGAGGGATTCTCCAGGTCGGAGAGGGAAGGCATTTTACCAAACACACCAAAATTGGCCAGGATGATGAGCAGGATGAAGGATCCCAGCCCGACAAAAAAAAGGCGCCAGAAAATACGAACTGCTTTTTTCATAATGGATGTATGGTTAATCGGATGTGGTGATGGAAAATCGAATGTCCGAAATTAAGAAAAACCCCAGCGGGGATGCTATCCTGTTCACTAATTTTTTGTCAAAAAAGGCAGCGTATTCTTACTCAGAACTTACCCGGGAAATGCTGGTTGATAAAGGTCCGGTAAGCCTCCACATCTTTGCTCCCTTTGAGCAGGTCCAGGTTGTTTTGAGAGATGACCAGGAAACTGTATTTGCCGCCTTTGAGCCAGGGGATGATCTCGTTGGCCGTTTTAGGCTTCGTTTTATCCACATAATCTATTGCTTCCTGTGCCGTGGTGAACGGTGATGTAAGCAGGAGTTTATTGTCATTATCCAATGTGAACAGGTCCAGGGTGAATGTTTTGTTGTAATAGGTTTCCCGGTTGTACCGGAAGAAGGCGTTCTTGGCTTCATTGCAATATACAGGGTCCACTTTATTTAGCACCAGTACCACATAATGCTGTGTGTTGGCCACAAAGGAATAAGGGGTCGTTGTATTCGCCGGCGCTTTGGTACCTGTGGTATCCGCCAGGGGTTTGGGCACATTAGTATTGACAACAGGTTTGGGTTTGTTGGTGCCGGTATCTGCTTTAGGTGGTGGATTGATCACAACAGGAGCAACTGGCGTTTTACTGGTGGTATCTTCCCCATACCTTGTAATATTCAGGTTCCTTAATTCTTCCTCGATCTGTGCTCTCCGGTTCAGTACATTGATCATCGCAGTGGCTTTTGCTGCTAAGGGAGTACTGGGAAATTGATTGATGATGGCATTTAAAACATTCTTGGCGGTACTGTCTTCTCTTTGTTTGATGTAATAAACCGATTCGATATACAGCAATTGAGGTGTCCAGAAACTTTTTCCAAATTTGCCATCGGCAGTTTTCTTTTTTTCAATGGCTTCTGCAAACCTGCCTTCCACGAAAAGATCATACACTTCTTCGTAAGCTTTGGTGGCCTCCGGGTTGGCAGAAGTGGACTGGGGGTTCTTACCCGTGGTGATGATGGTGGTAAAATTGCTGTTGCTGTATTGGTCGCTCAGCAGTTTTTTGATCGCTGCTGCCTTGTTGGTTTCGCCGTTTTTGTTATAGCAGTAATACAGGTTGAACAACACTTCGTCCATGGGTTGGAATTCAGGAAAGCGGGAGCGAAGATGTTCTAAGGTTTCCGTACCCGATCCGCAATCTTCTATTTCTTGTATATAGCCTTTTCCCAGGGCAAATAGTGCGGCTTTGATGGAATCATTCGATTGTTTTAACTGCTCCGGGCTGATAGGCAACCGGGCAAATAAAGCATCATAAGTAATATCGCCATTGCCGGTGGCATTGGGGTCGCTGCCTGGCGTGGTTCCGCCGGATGTGGTGCTGGTTTGTAATTGCGAACCTTTGAGAATAGTTGCGCTTCTGCGCCAGTTGTCCACATTGGGCCTTGTTCCCCATTTGGACCTGAATTCATTTTGTCCTCTTGTACGCGAAGATGAATTATAGAAATACCATTCTCCTTTTTGTGTTTGCTGGGTAAAAATATCAGCTGGAGCAGATGGATTGGTAAAAGGAGAGCCGGTTGTAAAGGGTGTTTCATCTTTCAGCCCGCTCAGCTTGCGTAATTGTCTGACAAGTTTTTTGATAAAGTCTTTTCTTTCGTCTTCCGGCATAGCCGCCACACGCTGAAGGCTATCCTGGCGGGCAATGATCTCTATATTGGTGGCCATTAAATTGGCTGCACTCTTTCTGGCATCGATCGCTTCGGGGTTTTTAATGGCCGGATCACTCATGTTGAGGCTATCATAAAAATTAGCGGCCTGGCGGTAAAATTTTTTTGTGAAGGAAATATCAGCCAGTTGCAGAAAGATCTTATTGCGTTGCTCCATGTTGTTGCTGTTGAACTCGGTGCTTTTCAGCAACAGGGCAAGGGCGGCATCTGTATTATTGGCCTGTAATTGCATTTGCGCCGCCATGTAGTAAATAATGTCCCGGTATTCCTCATAGCGGTCACGTTTGGCCATCTTCAGTAATTCGGCCACATTCTTTTCAATTGTTTTCTCACCGTCATCTTTGTTGACCCGGATAGAGGCAAGTTGTGCATAGATGTCCATCACCAGGTCGGTGGTGTGTTTGGATACTTTGCCATAAAATTTTTCAGCATCCTTATAATTTCCGGCCAGTTCATAGAGCTGTGCCACCAGGTATTCCCACCTGGCCATTTCCTGTTTATTGGTAGCATTGCTCAATGCCTTTTCCAAATGAACAGCTGCACTGTCCCAGATGCCCTGCTTATAAAACCAGTAAGATTGTACTTCATGCAGATCGTTATCGAGCCGTTTGGGAAAGGCCGGGTCATTTTTAAGTGTTATGATCAAACTGGCCGCTTCCGGTAACTGGTCCTGGGCCAGGAAATTCCTGATCTGCCAGATAAAAGCATCATTGCGGCTGGGTGGTTCAGAGAATATCTTGCGGGGTAAGCTGTTCTTTTCTTTCGTGGAAATACTAAAAGCTGAATTGCCGTCCCTGCCGCTGCCGATGTTCACATAATACCCGTCTTTTTCCTTGGGGGCAAAAGCATAGTTGATGAACTGGAACATCAGGTAAGCGGAGTCGAATTTTTTCTGCAGGTAAAAGGCGGCGCCCCAAAGCAGGTAGAGATTATCCACCCAGTCATTGCGCAGGTCATGCAGGGCAATGCCCGTGGATGCTTTGTAAGTGATAGAGTCAAGTTGAATGGAATCCTGGATGGTATTGTCCAGCGAATAATTGTAAAAGGCCAATAGTTGCGAATAATCGTCTTTAAAAGCCAGTTTGGCTTTTTCCAGCACCTCGTTCAGTTTATTATTAGCGTTGAAAAAATAGTTGTAATGGGTAACCGTATTTTGGATGAACCTGCGGGGTACCGTAAACTTTTTCTGGTCCGATTTTTCCGACCGCAGTACTCTTTCCTCGTATTCTTTCGGTTTTTCGATAGTAATAGGGATGCCAAGCTGGCCAAATGACCGGAGGGAGGTCTGGCAAAGGATAAGGAGGAAAACCGCACTTGTGGTATTTCGGATGACTCGCATTTTACCGCCGCAATCTAAAGTCTTATTAACTGAAATTCAAATAATTTAGTATAAAAATACGCCATTTTTTTCCGTCAAATTTGAGGTGCGGATACTGGCAAAACCAAGACCTATTGTTTACCTTTAAAAATCAAAAATTTGGTTATGGTAAAACTGGATGCCGGAAATACCCTGAAAAGGCTGCGGAACCGCTACCGGCTGGTGGTTATGAATGACGATACTTACGAAGAGGTGGCCACATTTAAATTATCAAGATTGAGCGTTTATGTGATGTTGAGCACAATATTTGTTGTATTGGTGGGGTTAACAGTAGCGCTTATTGTTTTTACGCCACTGAAGTACTATATACCCGGGGCCAGCACGGACTATAAATCGGCTATGGAACTCAGGCAGTTAAAATACCGGGTGGACGAGGCGGAGAGACAGGATGCTAATAAAGCAAAATATATTGAAGGGATCAGGAAGGCGTTAACGGGCACAGGCAGGGTAACCCTGGATACTACGGCAATTACTTTACCCAAGGATGATATTTCTGACGATTAATCTATAAACCTATGTTTAATACCAAAAACAAAACCGACATGCAACAACCTACAAGCGGTGGTAATGGTACCACACTCATCAGTTCCGGTACAACCCTTAAAGGAGACATCAGCAGTAACAGCGACCTGCGCATCGACGGTACCATCAAAGGCAATATATACAGCGGGGCCAAGATCATCATTGGCGCCACCGGTGTGGTGGAAGGTGATATTTCCGGCAACCAGGCTGATATCAGCGGTAAAGTGTCCGGGAATATCAAAGCAAAAGAATTATTGCAATTAAGAGGCGAGTGTGTGGTTTCGGGTAATTTATATGCCGGTAAACTGCAGATAGAACCTTCCGCAACTTTCAACGGACAATGTCACATGGGTGCCAATGTGGTCGATATGAATAACAATGAACAACCACAGGCCATCGCACAATAGTAACAAACAGTTTCTGATGAAATATGCCAGCCTGGGCACCCAATTACTGGTGGCCATCGGGCTGGCTGTTTTTTTAGGACTAAAAGGCGATACCTGGCTGCATACATCCCCATTGTTCGCCTGTATCTTACCTTTGCTCGTCCTGTCGGCCGTTTTTTACAAATTATTCCGCGAAACCGGCAGGCCCAAAAAAGATGAATAAAAACCTTTCACTGATCATACGCCCCTTATCGCTGATCTTCATTTTTACCACCGCTTTTTTTATTTCTGGAAAGAGCTGGCTGGTAAAAAAAGAAATTGATCAAACTGTACTGCTGGCAGGTAACCTCCTTTTATTTGCCACCACGATGGTCTCTGCATGGATCATCATAAAAGGAGCGGCGTCACCCAACCCGCAGGCCGCTGTGCGGGCCATGTACAGCAGTTTCCTCGTGAAGTTCTTTTTGGTGGCAATTGCGGCTTTTACTTATATCATGGTGGCCAAAAAAGGAGTGAGTATTCCTGCCCTGATCATTTGTGCGGCATTATATATCATCTACACCACCGTGGAAGTGAGATCATTGTTGAAATTGATGAAGCAAAAGAAGAATGCCTAAAAAAGAAGTACCCATAGATCATCTGCAACATTTCCTGCCGGACGGAACATCTGCCGCCGTGACGGCCTACCTGCACCAGTTCAAAGTGCATTTGACCATCGCCAGGGAACGGAAAAGTATTTTAGGTGATTATCGACACCGCACCCATCATACCCATCATCGCATCAGTGTAAATGGCAACCTGAATAAGTATTCCTTCCTGGTCACCTTACTGCATGAACTGGCGCACCTGCTCACTTTTGAACAATACGGCAACCGGGTGCAGGCACATGGCAAAGAATGGAAGATGTTGTTTGCAGAATTACTGAAGCAATTCATTCAGCACGATATATTTCCGGGCGATATACGAACAGAACTGGTACGCTCCCTGCAAAATCCAGCCGCCAGCAGTTGTGCAGAAGAGGGATTGTTGCGGGTGTTGAAAAAGTATGATGCCCAAAAAGACAATCATCATTTCGTGGAAGAAATATCGGCGGGCAGTTTATTCCGAATACAGGATGGGAGAGTGTTCCGAAAAGGGGCCAAACTGAGAAAGCGTTATCAATGTACGGAAATAAGAACAGGAAAGGTCTATCTCTTCAGTCCTGTGTATGAAATTGAGTTGATGCCTACAGGGTAAATTGCTTGCTGCCCTGCTTCGGCAAGCTCGAAGGACAGCAAGAAGATCACAATTCTTTCAGCATCCACAGCGAACAACCCGTATGACCACTGTTACCCATCGGACCATTTAAATATTCAAAACCAAATTTTGTATAGACATTCAATGCCTGTTTCAGTTCCGGCATGGTTTCTAGATATACTTTGCTGTAACCATTTTCTTTGGCCCAGCCCAGGCATTTTTCGATCAATGTTCTTCCCAGGCCTGTACCTCTTGCTTGCGGCAGCAGGTACATTTTCACCAGTTCACAGGTATCAGCCGGTAGCCCATCCGTGGGATAGATGCCGCCACCGCCCGCTATCTTTCCGTTCATTTCTGCCACAAAATATATGGCGCCCTTTGTTTGAAATAACTCATACAATGCGTCGGTGGTGGGGTCGTAATACACAGTGCCGGGATGATTGGCGCCAAACTCAGCCAATGTGTTTTTTACAATTGTGGAAAGAAAGGGATTGTCGGATGGTTGAATGGTTCGGATACTGATATTCATGCTGTAAAAATAAGCCGGAATACAATATTCAGTTGGCTGGTCAATCCCGGTTGCTTTATTTGCTCATTTCATTCAGGTAGAGTTGATAGCCCCCAAGTTCTTCCTCTTTCACAGCTTCTTTGCCAATCAGTGGTGGGTGTTGCTGCAGAAATGATTCAAGGGCCAGAGGGGCATGACCAATCAAAATGTCTAATGTGTCAGAATTAATTTGAGAGGGGATCGCACTATACTTATTGGCATAGGTCCTGGTGTGTACTGACGACGCATCGATAACGAGAATTTTTGAAATATAATAAGTGCCATCTTCGGATCTATTGGCATACAATCCACCTAATACCACCTCATAGCCTTTCTTTTTTTCATTATCGCTGCAATTGGTTAGCGTAAAGAATATGATAATACACAGTAATGCCCGAAGTTTTATAAATTTCATTTTATTTCTAATAAGATATTAAAAATACAAAGGAAGCGTGAGTACTTAAGATGGCTGATTGTCAATATTTCGACAAGCTCAATACGACAATCAACCTTATTTTTGACATCCTCCTACTTTAGCTGTTTGGCTGACTGGCTATATCAATCGTCAAATATGGTCAGTTCCCCCGAAAATATCTTTTTCAGGGCATCCAGTTTTTTATATCCCATCTTTTTAGCCATTTCATAATATTTATCCCGGTTGGAGGTATCATTGGCATAATGGTAGGCAATGGAAAGATTGGAGACGATGATCGGGTCAGTATTGTCAAGTTCAAATCCTTTTAAGCCCACTTCCACAGCTTTGCTGAAGTTCTTTCTTTTTAATTCGATCACCACCAGGCTGGAATAAGCCTGTGCATAAGCCGGGTTAAACCGGATAGCCTGGTAATAATAACCGGCCGCTATATTATAATCACCCTTTTTCCGGTATAAGATACCCAACCCGGTCAATGCCTGTTCGGATGTACTATCAATCTGCAAAGCTCTTTGATAAGATATCATTGCTGAAGAGTCTTCATCCAGCTCCGAATAAATATGGCCCGACAATATCCAGGCCGTAATATTATCCTGTTTTTTTTGCAGGTAAGCTTCCACTTCTGTCCTGGCTGCCTCGTAATTGCCGTTATTCATTTTTTCGGCAACACCGGTCATATCCTTTTTGTCTTTTTTCGACTGGCTTTCAGCAAAAAAAGGGAAGGACAAGAATACTAAAAAAGCAATAAGTGTACTTTTCATATGCTTTCTTAAAAATCAAATCTACTGCTTTAACGTGATTTGTGCCGGGCAGAAAAAAATCCCATGCCATCAGCACGGGATCTCTGTATTATCTTTTAACTATTACCTGTTATTTATCAGGCTACTGCCTTCTTCACCAGGTCGGCTGCTTCACTGAGCAGGATAGCAGATTGCACTTTCAGTCCGCTCTCGTCGATCAGTTTCTTTGCTTCCACGGCATTGGTGCCCTGCAGGCGCACAATGATGGGGATATTGATATTGCCCAAATTCTTGTAAGCATCTATCACGCCCTGTGCCACACGGTCGCAGCGAACAATACCGCCAAAGATGTTGATCAAAATGGCTTTTACGGCCGGATCTTTCATGATGATCTTAAAACCGGCTTCCACCGTTTGTGCATTAGCCGTACCCCCCACGTCAAGGAAATTAGCCGGCTCACCACCACTTAATTTGATCATATCCATAGTGGCCATGGCCAGCCCGGCACCATTCACCATGCAGCCCACGTTGCCATCCAGTTTTACAAAGTTCAGGTTGTGCTTACCCGCTTCCACTTCAGTGGGGTCTTCTTCCGTCACATCTCTGAGGGAGGCCAGGTCTGCATGACGCATCAGGGAGTTCTCATCCAATCCCATTTTGCAATCAACAGCGATGATCTTATCATCAGATGCTTTGAAAAGCGGGTTGATCTCCAGCATAGAGCAATCGAGGCCTGTATATGCATTATATAAGTTGGTAACGAACTTTGTACAGTTCTTGAATGCTTCACCGCTTAATCCCAGGTTGAAAGCGATCTTCCTGGCCTGGAAGCCCTGCAAACCACCGGAAGGATGCACCCACTCTTTAAAGATCTTTTCCGGCGTATCATGCGCCACATCTTCAATATTCATCCCACCTTCAGTGCTGTACATGATCACATTCTGGCCTTTGCTGCGGTCCAGTAATATAGAGAGGTAGAATTCTTTTCTTTCGCTGGGGCCATCGTAATACATATCGGCGGCCACAAATATTTTATTCACGATTTTACCCGCAGGGCCTGTTTGTACGGTTACCAGGGTGCCCCCGAGGATCTTACTGGAAAAGTCCTGCACATCTTCCAGCGACTTTGCCACTTTTACACCATTGATACCATTTTCTTTGATAGTGCCTTTGCCACGGCCACCCGCATGTATTTGTGCTTTGATCACTGCGAATTTGCTGCCGGTTTGGGTCTTGATCTGGCGATAAGCATCTTCGGCTTCCTGCACGGTGGTGCAGGCAAAACCATCCTGTACGGGTACATTGTATTTTTTTAATAATTCTTTGGCCTGGTATTCATGTAAGTTCATGCGGGAAAATTTTCGCGAAGATATAGGTTAGTTTGTAGTTTATAGTTTGTGGTTTATGGTTTTTTTGCCCGGGTTTTCGATCCTGTCAGAGATAACCTTATGACCGTTATTTCTTACTTTTCAATTATGAAATGGATCGCCCTGCCACTCTTGCTGGTTTTTGTTGCCTGCTCCTCTGTTCAAAAGATAGCCTGGCCCGAAAGGAGTTCGTCAGTAACAGGTAATGATTTCTATCACCAGGCTTTTGCCATGAAATGGCAGGAGCGGGACTCATTTGCCCTCAAAGAAATACTGGCAGGCAATATCCCTTCATTTCTGAAGGAATTTGTACCGATACACGTTAATATAAGGGATCCCGTTACCGGCGAAACTATCAGCGCCACTTATTATGTATCCCCCGATTATTTAAGTATTGGCACCAGCGGGGATTGGGCCCGTATTAATATCACTCCCC
>CAZSGD010000062.1:0-15914 GCA_964606155.1 uncultured Chitinophaga sp.
TATGGCGAGTAAAAATCGTTTCATTTATAGGGTGATTCGGCCATTTAATTGCCTGCTTTGCAGCAAAAATTCATCCAAAAACCGGTTGGAAAGCCCGGACTCCTCCAGCATGCCCATATGGCCCGATTGCTGAAGGATGTGAATATACGAAATTTTGGGCATATAACATTGTTTCAGACCATCTTGCATCGGCACAGCCATGTCATATTTCCCCATGATAAATAGTACAGGCAGAGTGGTTTTTTGTAACATATTGGTCCGGTCCGGTCTTTTAATCATGGCCTCGTAGTATGAAACGAGAGCATCGGCTGAAAAGTTGTTCCCTATGGCTACCTGTTCATCGATTATTTTGGGCTGTTCATCCCGGGTCATCGGGGAAAAGAGGTTGGGGGTGGCAGTTTTCAGGAACTCGAAAGCCCCATGTTCCCGGATAAAGTCGATCCCTTTACGCCGGGTGGCTTTTTTTTCCTCACTGTCGGCAAAAGCGGTGGAATGAAATAATCCGAAAGCATCGATATGGTTCCAGTACTTCTCCACCAGTGCCAGCAGGATATAACCTCCCATACTATGCCCTATTGCCGTTACCGTATCCAGCTCTTCTTCATGAATAATGGCATGCATCACTTCAGCCATGCCTTCCATGCTCATATCGTCGATCATTTCTGACTGTCCGCTCCCGGGAAGATCAGGAACGATCAGCTGTGCTTTATCTTTCAGGTATTCCACCTGCTGTTTCCACACTTCACCATCTTCCCCAAATCCATGGATCAGCAGCACCGGAATTCCTGAACCGAATACGCGATAAAATATCTTTCTTCTTTGATATGAAAAACTTTTGTTCATTTTATCTGCCGTATACTGCAAAGTATTTTCCACTTTGAGAAAGGTAACCAAAAACTATAAACCAAAAACTATAAACTATCTCTGTTTCAGTGGCAATTTCTTTAATATTTTCCAAACCATCACCCACAACAGCAAAACTATACTCCCTGCCAGCATCAATTTTGACAGGATATCACCATAGCGGACAAAAAATGTTTTGGTAGTTGTATTTACGGGGATGGATATTTTAATGGCGGCTTTTGTGTCGTAAGGCCTGGGGTCGATCACCT
Source organism: uncultured Chitinophaga sp. (assembly GCA_964606155.1). GTDB lineage: Bacteria > Bacteroidota > Bacteroidia > Chitinophagales > Chitinophagaceae > JJ008. The sequence continues at coordinate 1,113 of CAZSGD010000062.1, forward strand.
GTCCATTAGGATTGATAAAACAACTGATACCTGTATTGGCGCTCCGTGCCACCCATGTTCTTGTTTCAATGGCACGCAGCCTGGCGTAATTCATGTGCTGTTTATGTCCCGGTGTTTTTTCCCACCACCCATCATTGGTGATAATACAGATCAGGTTAGCGCCATTTCGCACATAGCTGCGCATAAACTCACCATAGATACTTTCATAGCAAATAGCGGGAGCTATCTTATAGCCATGTTTCTCCTGCAGCACGGTCCTGTCAGTTTGTTTAGCATATCCCGCTGTGGTGCCGCCAAATTTTTCAAACCACTTGTCAATGAATTTCAGGAACCAGGGCAATGTTTCCACGCCGGGTACCAGCATGGACTTATGGTAATAAGCAGAAGGCCCGCTGCTGTCGAGCAGTACAGATCCATTATAGGATTCGAAATAAAAGCCATTGTATTCCTGGCTGTATTTTGTGGAAGATGGAAACTCCCGGTAACTTTCAATACCTGTGAATAAAGAAATACGGGGGTGTTTTTTCAGGAAAGCCCAGAGCGGATTCAGGAATAAGTTCTGTTTCATGCCGGTCTCATCGATCCTGTCTTCCATATACAAAGCAGTTTCGGGCCATACCACCAGTGCCGTATTTTCATCGATCATGGATTCGCTGGTGTGGATCAACTGTTGTAATTGTGCATCGAATGAGCCGGTAAGCCCGGAAACCTTTTCATAAGGATCAATATTGGGCTGAACTACAACCACATTATGGGTATTGATACCGGGGGCGGGAGACCGGAAAACACCCAGCCGGGAAACAAGGATGGGAAGAACAAGCAGAATAATGGCGGCGATCAGTTTTTTAGTATTCCGGTTTTCTTGCCGAGCATTTATTTTCAGGTGCAGGAACAGCAGAATGTTTACCAGCAGTATCCAAAAAGTTCCTCCGCTGGCGCCGGTGAATTCATACCATTGTACCCATTCTGTATGCATGGCAAATGCATTGCCGAGTGTGAGCCAGGGCCAGCTCAACCCCCAATCCTGCAAATGGATATATTCAAAACACATCCAGAAGGCGACCAGTGATATATAACCTGTTGTATCTCCCAGCCATTTTTTTACCACTTTAAATCCCAGCCAGGGAAAACACATTAATAAACTATTGGCCAGGAAGGCACTCACAGCTCCCGGTGCTGATGCATTCCAGATCCACCAGGTGGTGCACACATTCCACACAAACATGGTGATGTAGGTAAGGCCAAAGAATTTTTTGCGGCTGCTCACTTTTGATTCAATCCACAACAAGGGGATCCAGGCAAAAAAAATAATAAAGGTGAGAGAAGAAGCAGGCCAGGCAGCCCAAAGTAGTAAGCCTGTTGCAATGGCCAGGAAAAGATAAGTGTAGCGTTTCAAAAAATTGTTTTGGTAAAAATAAAAGTTGTTGACCGCGATGCCAACAATAAATATTTCCATAAAAATAAAGTTTTGTGGAAAGGTTCCCTGCCATCATCCAATTAAGCAAAAGTTAAACCATGGAAACCAGCAAAATTCTAACAGCCGATTGGCTCGACATCCTGTTCGACAACAGGAACAAAGATTACGGGGCGTATGAACTTCGTAAAACCTACCAGAAAAGGATCGGCAAGGCCCTGCTTACCACCACGCTTGCCGCAGCATTGATCATTGGGGGTACTGTGTTAGCCAGTTCTGTGAAGAATGCTACTAACAGGCTAAAAATCTCAGAAGGTATCGTTATTGCTGACCTGCCTGATACAAAGCCGCCGGAAAAACTACCTGAGCCCGAAAAGATTAAAGCACCAGAACAGGTAAAGACAAAGATTTTTACTGAGCCAAAGATCGTTCCCCCTGAAGAATTCGATAAGCCAATGCCTGATCAGGATGACCTGGACAGTGCAAAGTTTGGAGATAAAAATATTGATGGGCCTGCATTCACAGGTATAGCCGGGCCGCCCGAAAATCCGGGAGGTGATAAAGGTGTGATTGAAACAAAAGAAGTGAAGGATGAAGGGCCGGTAACATTTGTGGAGGTGCAAGCTAAATTCATTGGCGACTGGAGAAAGTTCCTGCTTAAAAACCTGGATCCCGATGTTCCCGCCCGGAATAATGCCCCGGCCGGAAGGCACACGGTAATGATCCAGTTTGTGGTAGACAAGGAAGGTAATGTAAGTGATATAAAAGCGCTTACCCATGTAGGTTATGGTATGGAAGAGGAAGCCATCCGGGTGATCCGTAAAGCCAGCCAATGGGAGCCGGCCATTCAGAACGGGTATAAAGTGAAAGCCTACCGGCAGCAGCCGATCACGTTCGAGGTATTGGGAGACGAATAGTTCATGTTCTGTGATGGATAGTTCATAACCCCCCGGAGGGGTATGAACTATCTTCTTTTTAACGAAACAATAATGATCTGCTTTGTGCTTTAAAATCATAAATTGCATCTTATACACTGAAGCAATTTTCCACACATGAAAAATTATATCGCCCCCACCATCATAGCACTCGGTGCTATTTTTTGTTTCTGGCTGGCCTCCAGTGCCTATAAGTATAAATTCAAAGCGGGAGAGACCATCACCGTAACCGGCCTGGCCGAAAAGAATTTTGTCAGCGACCAGATCGTATGGAATGGTAATTACAATCGTAAAACGATGGACCTTAAATCGGCCTATGCACAGCTAAAAGATGACGAAAGCAAGATCAGGGCCTATCTCAAAACAAAAGGTGTGTCAGATTCAGAAATGGTTTTTTCAGCTGTTTCTATTGATAAAGAATTTTCTTACAGGTATGATGAGAACGGTCGCCAGATTGGCAGCGAGTTTACCGGTTATAACCTCAAACAAAATGTAACGGTTGATTCCAGGGATATTGAGAAAGTGGAAAAAATATCCCGGGAGGTGACAGAACTGATCGAAAGTGGTATTGAATTCAACTCATCTTCCCCATCTTATTACTATTCTAAATTATCTGAATTGAAAGTGGACCTGCTGGCCAAAGCCAGTGCCGATGCAAAGGAAAGAGCTTCTACTATTGCGAAAAACTCCGGCAGCGGACTCGGCAGTATTAAAAAGGCAACGATGGGAGTGTTCCAGATTACAGGTCAGAACAGCGATGAGGATTACAGCTATGGCGGCACATTCAATACATCTTCCAAAAATAAAACAGCATCGATTACCATCAAGATAGATTATGCTGTGAAGTAATAAAAACGTATCATAAAAAAGCCATCCTGGATAACCCGGGATGGCTTTTTTGTTTACAGGAAGTAATGTTACCTGCGACTATAATTCGGTGCTTCTTTCGTGATCTCAATATCATGCGCATGACTTTCTCTCATACCCGCATTGGTGATCTTAACGAAAGTTGCTTTTTGTAATTCAGCAATAGAAGCAGCGCCGCAATATCCCATACCGGCCCGGAGACCGCCGGTGTATTGGTACACCACTTCTTTTAATGTTCCCTTATAGGCCACCCGGCCTTCGATACCCTCTGGTACAAATTTCTTCACATCATCTTCCACATCCTGGAAATAACGGTCGCTGCTGCCGGTAGCCATAGCGCCCAGCGATCCCATACCGCGGTATTCTTTGAATTTTCTTCCTTCGTAGATGATCGTTTCGCCGGGGCTTTCTTCCGTTCCGGCAAAAATGCTTCCCATCATCACACAATTGGCGCCGGCGGCTAATGCTTTTACCATATCACCGGTATAACGGATACCGCCATCCGCAATAAGCGGAATGTTCTTCTGTTTCAATACAGAAGCCGCTTCCATAATCGCAGTTAATTGCGGCACACCAGCACCGGCCACTATCCGGGTGGTGCAAATAGACCCCGGGCCAATACCCACTTTCACTGCATCTGCACCGGCATCCATTAGCGCTTTGGCACCCGCAGCGGTACCCACGTTACCGGCGATAACCTCTAAATTTTTAAAATTCTTTTTTACATTTTTCAATGCCGCAATCACTCCCTTGCTATGTCCGTGGGCACTGTCCAGCGCAATCACATCTGCACCCACTGTTTGCAGGGCAGCCACCCTGTCCAGTAAATCTCTTGTAATACCTACTCCGGCACCCACCAATAATCTGCCGAAAGAATCTTTTACTGCATTGGGATGGCTTTTTAGTTTCAAAATATCGCTATAAGTAAACAAGCCTGTGAGTTTGCCCTGTTTATTCACAATCGGCAGTTTTTCCACTTTTGTTTGTTTGAACAGCTCTTCTGCTTTTTTCAGGTTGGTTCCTTCTGGTGCGGTAAATAGGTTTTCTTTTGTCATTACCTCACTTACTTTACGTTTGGGATTATCTTCAAAACGCAGATCGCGATTGGTGAGGATACCAACCAGTAATCCCTTTTTATCGACAATGGGAATACCGCCGATCTTATTTTCACGCATGATGCGCAAAGCGTCTCCAATAGTGGCGTCAGCTGTTAATGTAACCGGATCGAGGATCAGCCCGCTTTCACTTCTTTTCACTTTTCGTACCTGCTCTGCCTGTTTCTCAACGGTCATGTTCTTATGCAGTATACCCAGGCCGCCTTCACGTGCAAGGGCAGTAGCCAGGGCAGCTTCGGTTACTGTGTCCATGGCTGCTGATAACAGCGGTACATTCAGGGTGATATTACGGGTAAGCCTTGTTTTGATCTCCACATCGCGGGGTAATACCTGGCTGTAGCCGGGCATCAGCAAAACATCATCGAAGGTCAGCCCTTCACCGAAAAATTTGTTGGGATTGCTTTTGGAAGAGGGAAAATTTCTTGTTGCCATGTGCAAAGATAGGCGGTCGGGAAAATATGCACAAATTCAATTTTCCAGCTGCGGGAAACTACCGTTAACGGATGATCGCAACGGTTCCCTTCCGGAAAACTTTTTGCTGGGTATCGCGATGCGTATAACTGAGCATCCATACAAATACGCCTGTTGACTGTGTTATGCCATTTACTTTTCCATCCCAGCGGTCTCTCCAGTTGCGTGACTGGAACACCAGTTGGCCCCAGCGGTTGAATACTTTAAATTCATACTGATCCGCTTTCAGGGCATTATGCGGGCCAAAGTTATCATTCAGGCCGTCGTTATTGGGAGTAAATGCAGTGGGCACATCAATAAAGCAATGGTCCAGCACGGTAATTGTTTTTTTAGTGCTGTCGCTGCACCCGATGAGGCTGTTGGTTGCCACCAGTTTAATGGTGTAGTAGGCTTCATATTGCAGGGCTGGAAACTGGTAAGGTGGCGGATCTTTTAAAGTGCTGACAGCGAGAATATCATAATTCCATCTCCAGTCAGTAATGGAACCCGTACTGTTATTTTTAACAGCCAGCAGATCTTCGGGGCAAATGATATTGTCCGCATCAAACAATGCTTTTACTTCATTGTCCAGTACCACCGTTGTGCTTGCAGTATCCTTACATACACCATTGCTAACGATAAGCTGTATATCGTTGGTGCTCGCCGCGGAAAAAACAATGGTATGTGATGGTGTAGTGGCTTTAATAGTATTGTTAAAGGTCCAGTCCCAGGAATTGACATCATGGGCGCCATTATGCGTAAAAGTCAGTGTATCCCGCTGGCATCCAAATTTGCTGGTGAAGGTGAAGAGAGCATTCACGGTATCCACGCCGGTAAACGGAAGTGTCTGCATGGGCATTTCCTGTCCGCACTCATCAATGATCACTGTACCATCGTCGCCTGCTTTTAGGGTTAATGTATAAACACCTTTTACCACCACAGGGGTGGAAAGTTTGACGATCACATAATCTGATTTACCATTGATGCAATTGCCATAGGCGCTCATAACTGTAAGCGGTGCGGGACCGGCAATGGAAAAATCTGATCCATTGGCTGCAATAGTATTGCAGGCTACTTTCTTCGGGAAATACACAATCAATGAATCCGGGGCACAACCCAGTTTGCCGATACTATCTGCGAAAATAGGCTGAGGTATGGCGTAATAGAACGGAATGGCCTCTCCCTGCGGTATCAGGTTATCACAAAAGTCAATTAATGTATTCCCATCCGTACCATTGTTGATCACCACCTGGTAATTGCCGTTGGGTAAGGGAGAAGCCAGCGTGATAGTGAACTCATCAAAACCAAATCCAAAAGCACAGGAATCGGTAACTGCGGAGATAACTGTAGTAACAGCCGGCAGTATGCTGAACTCTGAACCTGTTCCGGTAATGGAATTGCAGCGAAGTTTTTTATTCAGCTTCAGGGTTATTTTGGTGCCGTCGCAATCGGGTTTGGCACTGGCCAGGTGGGGCAGGGCCGGGTCGGTGATAACAGCCGTGCCGCCGGCAAAGGAAAGATCATATCCGCTTTGCGTATCGGTGAAGTGGCTGATCATTAACAGGTATTCGTGCCCTTCTATCAACTGGGGCATCTGGGCAAAACTGTTCAGGTTATCATTAGGGTCTGAGGCGCATTGAATAAAATTTACACCGCTGGCAGAGGCCCCCGTAGGACCGTACGTGCCGGCCCAGTTGCCGGTAACCACCAGGCTGTTATCCGTAAAAATGTCGTTAGGGTTACGGCCCGTGATATCATACAGTTGCCAGTCATAATCTTCATTGGCAGCCAGTGGGGTGATCAAAAATCCCAGGGTGCCGGCAATATAACAGGTGAACTTATAGAAATAGGGGTTTTTGTTTTGATAATTGGCTGAATTGGGCTGGTTAGAGCAACCCGGAACAAAAATGTCGTTGGTGGCACAGATGGGGACTGTGGATTGATGAAAAGTGGTGGTGCCGCAAACCGGAAATGCGGTTGCCGGGGTTTGGCCCAGTGCAGTACAGGTTTGTCCATCGGCCTGACTGGCAAATAACATCGCTGCGGAGCACAATACTATGAACAGTGAGGTCTTAAAACATTTCATCAGACGCAGGTCTATCATACAAAATAAACTGTAAGACAATCAGTTTGACGGTTTCGTTGCCTGAGGTCAGGTCAACTGGTAAAGTTTACCCGGTAAAGATACTATCACATTCTGTAACTCCAGGGTCAAAATGGCTGCTGCCACGGCACTGCTGCTCAAACCGCTTTTGGCATTCAGTTCATCTATATGCAACGTTTTTTTCTCTTGCAGTATTGTAACAATGATCTTTTCATCTGCAGATAATTCAATGAATAATTCTTTTTGCTTTTTTCGCAGCGGCGCCTTTTTTTCCATCCACCCCATGGTGATCAACAGTTCATTGGCCTCAGTAAGCAGCATGGCCTTATTGCTCCGGACCAGGTAATTACACCCGGCACTTTTTGTATCAGTTACCTTTCCGGGTACAGCAAACACATCCCGGTTATAACCATTTGCCAGTTCTGCTGTGATCATACTTCCGCCTTTTATCCCGGTTTCAATGACAAGGGTGGCATCGCACATACCGGCCACTACCCGGTTCCGGGTGGGGAAATTATGCTTATCTGGTTTGGTTTGACTGCTGAACTCTGTCAGCAAACCACCGCCCTGCCGTATCATATCCCTGGCAAGGGTGGTGTGTTCCAATGGATAGACCTGGTCCAATCCATGGGCCAGTACTCCAATGGTGGGAATATCATTTTTCAAAGCCATTTTGTGAGCAATTCCATCCACACCATAAGCCAGTCCGCTTACGACAGTTACCTGTTGCCCGGCCAGCTCTTTCACAAATTTCTCTGTTATTTGTTTTCCATAGTCTGTATGATGACGGGTACCAACGATGGCGATCATACGATGATGGTTGAGATCTGCATCCCCTTTGTAATAAAGCATTACCGGAGAATCATAACAGTTGAGCAGTCTTTTGGGATAATCTTTGTCGGTTAAGAACAAAGGCCTGATCTTATATTTTTCAATAAAAGCAATTTCTTTTTCGGCCTTACTAAAATCTTTAAAAGAAGTGATCGCTGCAGCCCGTACAGGACCGATGCCTTCAATTTTTTCCAGGAAATGCTTTTTGGCATGAAATATCTCTTCAGGATTGCAATGCTGAAGTAATAGTTTGGCCTGTACAGGGCCAATTTGAGGTACTAGTGTCAATGCCAGCTGGTAGATCAATTCCGTATTCATGGGTCGTGGTCAAAGACCAAATATAAGCGGAACTACTGACTCAGCACTTTCATCTCTGTTCTCCTGTTTTGTGCTTTTCCTTCTTCGGAGTTATTGCCGGCAATGGGTTTTGTTTCGCCATAACCCTTAGCAATAAGGCGCTGTGCGGGAATATTTTTACTGACCAGGTAGCTAACCACTGCTTTGGCCCTGTTGTTGGACAAAACCAGGTTGTCGGCAGGTTTGCCCACATTGTCGGTATGACCGCTGATCTCGATCTTTAATGCCGGGTTCTCTGTCAGCAATTGAACCAGCTTATCCAGTTCCACCTGTGATTCCGGCCTGATCTCATATTTATTTACATCAAAGAAAATATTCTTCAAAATAATACTGGCATTGGCTTCAATAGGTTGAAGCGGTATATCTTTTTGATAAGTAGAATCAGGCGAACGATTGAGCATTAAAAAATTATCGGAATAGAAAAGATAGCCTCTGCGGTTTACGTTGAAAGCGTAGTCTTTCCCAACTGGCAGGGTGATAAAATAATTACCCGTTTCATCTGTTTGCACTTTGGTGATGGGTTCTTTGGTGGCAAGATCGATGAGTTCAACAGATGAAGGTAAACCCTTTGTTGTTTTAATATCATACACCCGCCCTTTTACCCATAATGTTTTACGGGGCCTTACATCCTCTCTCAGTTCAAAACTGTAAATATCCAGGCCGCCACGGGTATCGCTTTTGTCGCTGGCATAATAGGCGGTTTTACCATCTGCCGTGATAAAGATCGTTCCTTCATCGTTGATAGTGTTGATCGGGTAACCCAGGTTCATGGCTTTGCTCCATACGCCGCCCGGACCTTTGTAGGCAAAAAGCAGGTCATTGCCACCATAGCCCTGCCAGCCATTCGAAGTAAAATACAGTGTTTGGTTATCTGCATGGATAAAGGGGCAGGATTCATCGCCCGATGTATTGATCCCCGGGCCTAAATTTTCCGGCTCGCCCCATTTACCATTGGGCTGCATGCGGCTTACATAAATATCAATGCCGCCATAACCACCCATTCGTTTGCTGGCAAAATAAAGATCACGTTTATCAGGCGACAGGCAGGGTTGTGATTCCCATTGATCGGAATTGATACGGCCGCCGAGATTGATGGGTTGGCTCCATCCCTGTGGTGTGTTGTAAGTGATATAAATATCGCAGCTCCCAAATCCGTCCGGTCTGTTGCAGCCTGTAAAAACCAGCCACTCTCCATCCTGAGATATCATTTGAGCACCTTCATTTTGTTCCGTATTTACATTTCCCGCCATGGCCTGTGCTGGTTCCCAGGTCGTGTCTGTTTTATGACTTACATAAAAGTCCTCATTGAAATTCCGGATGCGGCGGGTGAAGACGAGCTCCTTTCCATCGATCGTAAGCGATGGAAAATATTCAGACTCGCCGGTGTTTACACTGCTGCCCAGGTTTTTGGGGGCAAATACATAATCCTTATTGTTACTGTTAGCAGCGTAATTAACTGCAAATTCATAACAACGTTTACGGTAACTGGCCGCTTTATAAGCAGCAGAACTTTGTGGCGGATTTCGGGCTAATAACTGGTTAATGGCGGCCAGCGCTTTTTCAAATTCACCCATACCGGCCAGGTTGATGGAATAGGGTAGCTTATAATCGGCTGTGTAATTACTGTCCAGTGCAAATGCCTGTTCGTAATATTTGATACTGTTACTGTGGTTCTTCAATTGTCCGTAAATGCCTGCCAGGGATAAATAGGCATCCACATATTTTTTATCGATCTCAATGCATTGCAGCAGTAAACCTGCGGCATTGACCAGGTTGCCATCCTGGGCCCTTTCAATGGCCTGGGCATATAATTGAACGGCTTTTTTATTCACTTTTTCAGGATCATAGGGCTGAGAAAAAGCGGTACTGAGAACAAAACAGGAAACAACAGATAACAGGGCCTTTTTCATTGATATTTTCAGTTACAAATGATATAACGAAGCTAAATCAATTTTATTCCGGTGTAAGAAGAAAATGACGGGTAGAGGGTTGCTTACGGCACATGAATGTATTTGTGAATTTGCAGGGAGAGTTCCCATTGGGGATGTGATTTGATGTATTCTATGATAAGCGGGGTTACTTCCCCTGCCTTATCCCATTCCGGTTGCAGGAATAGTTTAGAGGTGGGGGATACGAGTGCAGCATATTTCTCCGCCCAGTCAAAATCAGACTTATTAAACACAACGATCTTCAGTTCGTTGGCATCAGGCAGGATACCAGGCAGCGGGGCTTTGAATTTTTTGGGTGACAAACAGATCCAGTCCCAACGACCACTCAGCGGATATGCGCCTGATGTTTCAATATGTGTTTTTAATCCGGCAGTCTGAAGGGCAGATGTTAAGTTATCGAGATCATGCATCAATGGCTCTCCGCCGGTGATGACAACTATTTCAGCTGCTGTTTTTTTGACTATTGCTACAAGATCATCGACAAACAGGAGAGGATGTTTGGAGGCATCCCAGCTATCTTTTACATCGCACCACACACAGCCCACGTCGCAGCCACCCAGCCGGATGAAATAAGCCGCCCTGCCCTGGTGAAAGCCTTCACCCTGGAGTGTATAGAAATGTTCCATTACGGGCAGCCGGGTATTTTTTTCCGTTGTCATCATAACTTAATTCTTCTGCATACAGGAACGATAGGTATTCTTCATAAGGGCGGCAATGGTCATTGGCCCCACGCCACCTGGTACCGGGGTGATCCAGGAACATTTTGGCGCTACGGAATCAAAAGCCACATCGCCTTTTAAGCGGAAACCGGTTTTTCTAGTTTCGTCTTTAACACGGGTGATGCCCACATCAATTACCACTGCCCCTTCTTTTACCATATCAGCAGTTACAAATTCAGGTCTGCCCAGTGCGGCAACAATGATATCGGCATCCAGGCAATACTCTTTAATGTTATCTGTTTTGGAATGACAAATGGTGACGGTGCAGTTGCCCGGTTTTGTATTACTGCTTAATAAAATGCTCATGGGCCGCCCCACAATATTGCTGCGGCCAATCACTACAGCATGTTTACCTGCTGTATCAATTTTATAATGTTCCAGTAATAACATGATACCGTGCGGTGTGGCAGGAATAAAGGTCGGTAGCCCCTGCACCATTCTGCCCACACTTACCGGGTGAAATCCATCCACATCTTTATCCGGATCAATGGTGCTGATCACTTGTTCTTCCGAAATATGTTTGGGAAGGGGTAATTGCACCAATATGCCGTCCACATCCGGGTCTGTATTCAATTCCTGGATATTGTCCAGTAGTTTCATCTCTGTCACATCCTCTTCAAACCGGATGAGTGTGGATTTAAAGCCAACCTCCTCGCATGATTTTACTTTGGCCGCCACATAGGTTTCACTCGCCCCGTTGTTACCAACCAGGATCGCAGCCAGGTGGGGTATTTTTTTTCCTTCTGCGGCCAGTTGGGCCACATCTATCTTAAGTTCGTCTTTAATGGCCTGGGAAGCCTTTTTTCCATCTAAAATTTGCATGGCGCAAAGGTAAGCGCTTGACAGCTTTTTATTTTGAAAGAAAATGAAGATAAAGATCGTTTTCCCATTATATTTGGGGCACTGTTATTTTCCCTCTCTACACACATTTACCTCAACAGCATTTTTTATTATTAACATCAGCAATTTGTTGACGTGAAAAAGCATTTTTTTACCATCATCCTTTGTGGATTAGCTGGCCTTGCTTCTATTGGCCAAACAGGCAGGATAAATTCAGTTCCACCGTATACAGGTGCAGTAGCCAGCAGCCCGGAGCATACAGATGTATTTTCTTTTGTTGTGAACCAGGCCTCGCTGGCGCCCATAAAAAAAATGGCGGTGGGGATACTGGGGGAAAGAAAATTTATGTTACCTGAATTGGGTAATTATCTGGTGGTTGCAGCCCTTCCCACACATAGTGGAAATTTTGGGATACAAATTTCCTATGCAGGATTTAGTGAATACAACGAGATACAGGGTGGAATAGCTTATGCAAGATCACTTGGCAAAAAAATAGACCTGGGTGTTCAGTTCAACTATAACGGCATGCAGATCGCCGGCTATGGAAAGGGGTCTGCTGTTAGTGCCTGTATTGGCACAATACTGCATCTTAATGACAAGTTACATGCCGGTATTCATGTTAACAACCCGGCCGGAGGCAAGTTCGGCAAGAACAGGGAAGAGAAATTGCCAACTGTTTATTCTTTTGGACTGGGATATAGCGCTTCAGAGAAATTTTTCTCAGGGGTATCCATTATTAAGGAAGAGCAACAGCCTGTGACTATAAATGCCAGTATGCTTTATAAGCCCCTATCATCCCTGTTATTAAAAGCGGGTATCTCCACAGCTACATCCGTTTTTTGGGCAGGCGTTGGTTGGGTGGTCAGATCCATCCGAATGGAAATAAATACCAGTTATCACCCGCAATTGGGCATTTCTCCCGGGCTCCTGATCATCTTTCAATTCTATTCAAAGCAATGACCAGGTGGTGGATGATATTTTTTATGATGGCCTTCGTTACTGAACCAGCAGCGCAGCAAGTGCCGGCGCAAACAGAACAGCAACTGGAGAAACTGGCAGAGATGTCAGAAGAAGGATCGGAGGATGATGCATATATTCAGGAAGCTGAATATTTCCGGAAACATCCATTGAATCTGAATATAGCTGAAAGAGAAGACCTGGAACGATTGCCTATTCTTTCTGCATTACAAATCGTGAATTTTCTCCGGTATCGCCAGTTGCTGGGAAAATTAATTTCGGTCTATGAGCTGCAGGCAGTCCCTGCATGGGATGTTTATACGATCAACAGGTTGCTGCCATTCATTACCATAGAAAATGCCTCTTCCTGGAAAGATGATCTCCGGGTAAGGTCCGGTAAAGGGGACCATTCTCTTTTGTTTCGTATTTCACAGTTACTGGAAAAGTCAAAAGGCTACCAAAACTCTGCAACCGGACCTGTGTACACAGGCAGCTCCCAGCGAGTACTGTTGCGTTATCGTTATACCTATAAAAACCTGCTGCAATGGGGAATGACCGGAGATAAAGATGCCGGCGAGTCCTTTTTCAGCAAAGTGCAGAGAACGGGATTTGATTTTTATTCCTTCCATTTTTTTGCCAGGAAGATCGGGGCCATTCAATCACTGGCCCTGGGCGATTTTACGGTGAATATGGGACAGGGATTGATTCATTGGCAGGGAATGGCGTTCAAAAAGAGTGCGGATATTACAGCCATCCGGAGGCAATCGGCTTTATTACGACCGTATAATGCTGCCGGCGAATTTTTTTTTCATCGGGGTGCAGGGATTACACTGAAAGTGAAAAATATGGAAGGGACTGTATTTGCATCTATAAGGAAACTGAGTGGCAATAAAGTAAAGGATACAATAAACGGGGGTGAGTATATATCATCCTTCCTTACATCCGGCTATCATCGCAGCCTGCCGGAATTGCTGGACAGGAAAAATGTAACACAAGTATGTTTTGGAGGGAATATTAATTACCGCCAGGGCCGCTGGCATATAGGTATTAATGCCATAGCCTGTCAATTCTCCCTGCCGTTGAAAAAAAGAAACGAGCCTTATAGCTTGTATGCTACTTATGGAAATAAAGGATTCAACTTCAGTATGGATTACAGTTACAGCTGGAAAAACCTGTATGTATTTGGGGAAGCGGCAGCGGACAAGAACCTTCATACGGCATTTATACAAGGATTGCTGATCAGCGTGGACCCGAGTGTGGATATATCTTTTATTCAACGGACCATTGCTGCCCCGTACCAGGCTATTCACGGGAATTCTTTTACAGAAAACACATTGCCGGGAAACGAAACCGGTTTTTTTGGAGGGATATCTGTAAGGCCCATTACAGGATGGCGGTTGGATGCATTTGCAGACCTGTTCAAATTTCCCTGGCTGAAATACCAGGTGGACGCACCCAGCCAGGGTAGCAGCCTGCTGCTGCAACTGACTTATTTACCAAATAAGCAGATGGAAATAATAACGAGGTTCAGGAATGAAACAAAACAAATGAACCAGCCGGGAAATATTTCTGAAACCAATCATATTGTTTCCAAACCAGTACAAAACTGGAGAACACAGATCCACTTTAAATTGAATTCAGCAATAACGATCCGGAGCCGGACCGAACTTTTATGGTATGATCCAAAAGGTCTGAATAAGGAAACTGGTTTTTCGGTTTTTACAGACCTTTTATATAAACCCATGTTGAAGCCACTTTCAGGAACCTTCCGGCTTCAGTATTTTGAAACAGAAGGGTACAACTCCCGCATATATGCTTTTGAAAATGATGTGGCCTATAACTATACTGTTCCGGCCTTGTACGACAAAGGATTCCGGTATTATCTTATTCTTTCGCTTGATCTTACCCGAAAATTACAGTTGGAAACCCGGCTGGCCCAAACAATTTATAAAGAAAAAAATGGGGTGGGGACTGGCTGGGACGAAACTCCGGGAAATAAAAGGACAGAGGTAAAACTGCAGGCCATGTGGTTGTTTTAGAAGTGGTTAAATGACCCCAATTTTTTTATCCCTTTTTAACTATTTGTTAAAAAAATTTATACCTTGCCGCAGCATTTTAACATCCGTTAGTGTCTTTTTTGTTATCCTTACCCTTGAGAATAGACGGTTTTCCCTGATAATCAATGCTTTAAATTTTAAAAATTAACGTTAACATGAGAAAAATCGCATCACTGTTCATGATGCTGATGCTGTTTACAGCATTTG
>CAZSGD010000063.1:0-13491 GCA_964606155.1 uncultured Chitinophaga sp.
TGGAGAAGGGAAATATGGCTGCCCTTTTTTAAATGAACTAATTAATCGCCCAACTAACTATGATCCACCACCAACGGCAACTCCACATGAAAAGTAGTCCCCACAGCTTCTTCCGTTTCAAACCAGATAGTACCATGTGCCTGCTCCACAATTCCTTTACACATGGCAAGTCCAAGGCCTGTACCGGATGATTTAGTAGTAAAATTGGGTACAAAGATCTTATCACGCATGTCCGGGGGTATTCCTTCCCCGTCATCTTTTATGCTGATATGTATACGGTCGCCCTCCCTTCTTTCGGAAATACCGATCCGGCATTGTCCATCCTCCTTACAGGCTTCCACGGCATTGGTGAGCAGGTTAGTAAATAAACGATTCATTTGTGTTTTATCTGCCTCCACCATCACCCTGTCATGAATGGGTTGCCAGTCGATCTCCACATTATAATTCGGGCGGAATAATTCTTTCAATGATCCGATCACTTCATGCAGGTCGAACTGCTCCACATGGGTATTGCCGATATTGGCAAACTGGGAAAAGTCGGCAGCTATTTTCGACAGGTGATCGATCTGCTCCACCAATGTACTGGCCACATTACCCGATAACTCTTTAACATTTGGATGATTATTATTGATCGCCTTCTGCAAATATTGGATACTGAGCTTCATGGGTGTCAGCGGGTTCTTGATCTCATGTGCCACCTGCCGTGCCATTTCCCTCCAGGCGCCTTCCCGCTCACTTTTAGCCAGGGCAATGGCACTGGCCTCCAGTTTATTCACCATGGTATTGTATTCATTCACCAGCTCTCCAATTTCGTCACTCCGGCTCCACACGATGGCTTCATTCCGCTTTCCGAGGTTCACCTCCTTCATCTTATCGCTGATCAGGGAGAAGGAACGGGTGATCCGGTTGGTGATAAACAAAGCGATCAGTCCCGCGATCAGGAAAATAAAGGCGTTCAGGTTAATGATCGTTACCAGGAAGTTTGAAATCTCCTGCTGCAACTCAGGTTTGGACGTGAAGTAGGGAATATTGATATACCCATACACGATCCCTTTATCACGAACCGGCGCATAAATGCTGAGATAAGAAAAATCCCCGATCGTTTCTTCCTGTGAATGTTGTATCTGCCTTAGCCGGTTCAAATGATAAAAAGCGCCCGGATCTATCTTTTTACTTAACACCCCCTTGGTGTATACATTGGCTTCAGACGATACTTTGAGGTTACCGTCCAGGTCATACACATTTACATCCACGCCATGTATATCCGATACTTCATTCACCAGGTTCTGCAAACCCGATGCGGACACCGTATCATATATCCTTACCACATCATCAAATGTGCTGTGATCGGATAATTTCTTCTCCATCTCATTCACCATGATCTTCATAGTACGGCTCAGTTTATCACTGTTATTGCGGTTAAACCGGCTGATGAAGAAAGAGATGGTGGCAACACCGATGACTACAAACGAAAAGATGCTGATAAAGATGATCGTGGAGTGTACTTGCGATCGGATATTGAGCTGCAGCAATTGCCGCCACCCTTTCCAGTTATATAATGCCCTTAAAATAAAAGTGATCAATTGCACCAGCCCTACCAGGATCAAAAACGAACAGAAGATATAAGAGAATAAAGTGATGGTTTCAATGATCGTTTCCTTTTTCCTGGCAATAACCACCACTTTCCGGTTATTGGCCCTGTACCACAATTCATCGTAGCCGCCCTTTGTTGTATGACTAAATTCCTCCTGTGGCACTTCTTCATCCGTGAGCCAGGTGGCAAATGGGTAATTACCGGGTGGCGATACCAGTTGTTTATCATCATACACTGCATTGGAGTAGATCGGAGAGTTTTCAGGTTCCTGGCCTTTATAAGGACGAAATAACTCAGGCAACAAGGCTTCGGCACTGAAATTCTTGGGATAGGAAACGATGAACAGGAAACCCAGTTTACCTTTCCCGGCTGAGTCGAATATATCTCTGCGGGTAATGTAATTAAACTTGTCGTAGGCAGATTCATAATAATAAAGGCCTTCTACGTTAGTCTGCCTGGATTGTACTGTCAATACCGTATTCAACGATTCATAAGTGGCAGGGTCTTCATTATTCAATGGCTTTTGTGCCGAGTCATACATATATAACCTCGTATCATATTTATCCAGGTAGCCCAGGTAATTATCGACAAGGATGCTATCTCTTATTTTTTTGGCCACTTCCGGATCATGGAAGCGGGGAAAATTATCCGTGAGAAAGTCATTGTCGATGTACTTCATGGCAATGCTCATCATCCTTTCACTGGAAGGGTCGGTCCGGGAGGCGATGCGGTCGGCCATACGCTTTCTTTTCTCCCACTCCACTTTTCTTATCTCGGTAAACATGATCGAGGCTATAGAAATGGAAAAAATAAAGATCCAGGATAATGTGCCCGTTATATTGATCCGGATATTGTTAAACATCACCCCGCTGCGGTTCACCACCCAGGTATAACCCAGTAACCAGAGCAGTACCGGCAGGTAGAATATAACATCGGGGTTACTGGACCGCACAGTGAGATAAGTGAGAAATATAAGACCGGTAAACCCTATAAAAAAATAGATAAGAATATTTCTGCCGGCGAATAAGGGGAAAATAAACCGGAACAGCAGTTGTGAAAAATAATAATAGGTCAGTGAAAGACAGGCCAATAAGGCGAACCCTGCAATGGTATATTGGTCCAGGCTGAAAAAATTGATTACATCAAAAGATATCTTTGAATCAGCGATCAGGCTTCGGATAACCGTGGCCAGTATAAAAGTGGAAAAGATCAGCAGGCATAGTGAGAGGATACCCGCCGTCCACCGGAGCCAGCCAGGGAAATGAGAAACATCTTTGTTGCTCTTTCTAAGTTTGGCCCAGGCAAATAATACGATCCAGCAAAACAAACCGGCGTTGATCAACACATCTCCCAGTGACCGGTGTATGGGGTTGGACCCATAGATCTGCGGATCAAAAAAATCAAATTGACGAAGATTCAAAATAGAAGGAAAATAATAGGTCAGCCCCCGTAAAATGATCAGGCCAACAGCTAATAACCCGATGGCCACCCAGGGATCCTTTCTTCGGGCCACTGCTTCTGCCAGCAGATGCAGGAATATGAGAAACAACAGCAGGCCTCCAAAACGAAGCAACAGAGTACGGGTATCATTATACGGAACAGCACCGGCAGGTCTTTTGACCAGGTGAAAAAGAACTTTCCCGGATGGGCTTTTTACAGGGAAATCAGTTTCCACCTTACTCATCATCACATGCTTGTCGGCCGTGGAGCTATAGAGGAATTTCTCCGGCAGGTATTCAGATTCAATAAAGAACTTGGAACGTACCGGTATCAGCGCGAATGCCAGCAACTGACTGGATGAGTGCAGGCCCGGCAGCGTTTTCCTGATCACATAATAGTATCCATTGAGCATTTGTATTAAATACTCGCCATCCTCCATCAATAACATATCATTATCCGGTTCGGCCAGCTTATCGCTCCAGAATTTGAGATCGATACTGCCAAACTCACTGACGGTATAGAAGAATATGCCATAGCCTCTTCGGGAGATATTTTTAAACTCCTCTAAGGGTTCTTTTTGCATCACCAGTTGCCTGATCAGCGTTGTATCTTTTAACAATTGCTGAAAATCAGTTTGCTTCCTGTCCAGGTATTCTTCCGCCACTTTCACCTCGTGGGTAACAGAGGACCGGTTGCTGTAGAGCTTATTAAAAAAAAAGGAAAAAGCAAAAAGCAGGATGGCCAGTACCAAAAAAGTGTACTTCCGTAAGAAGATATTTTTGAGGAGTGGCTTCACTTATTCCCGCTGCTGTTTTTTTATATTATTCCAGATGGCGTCCATTTCCTGCAGGGTCATCTTATGGATATCTTTCCCTTCTTTCAGGGCCTGCTGCTCCATACTGGTAAAACGGTGGATGAATTTCTTATTGGTTCGTTCCAGGGCGTTTTCGGCATCCACCTGCAAAAACCGTGCGTAATTGATCATGGAAAAGATCACATCCCCAAACTCTTCTTCGATCTTAACAGGATCATGGCCTTCCATGGCCGATTTCAGCTCCTGTATCTCTTCTTCCACCTTATCCCACACCTGTTCTTGATTATCCCACTCAAAGCCCACCTGTTTGGCCTTTTCCTGCAGCCGCATGGCTTTTACAGTTGCCGGCAGCGACTTCGGTACGCCGCTGAGTACCGATGTTTTACCTTCCTTTAGTTTCAGTTTTTCCCAGTTTTGCTTTACCTCCTCGGCATCATTTACCTCTATATCGCCATAAATATGCGGGTGCCGGGCAATGAGTTTATCACAAATGCCATTTATTACTTCTGCCAGCTCAAATTGTTTTTGTTCGGACCCTATTTTGGCATAAAAAACAATATGCAGTAGCAGATCGCCCAGCTCTTCCCGGATCCCCTTCCAGTCCTCCTCCGTAATAGCATCTGCCAGCTCATAGGTTTCCTCAATGGTCATCTGCCGGAGCGACCGGATGGTCTGCTTCCTGTCCCAGGGGCATTTCTCACGCAGATCATCCATGATCCTTACGAGGCGGGAAAAAGCCCTTTCATTGCTTTGCTGCATATTTTATCAGATTTCAAAAACAGAGAATATTACAAAGAAAAAGAAAAGAATGATCAACATGACGATACCGGAAATATTCAGTAACAGGAATTTCAATATCGTTTTGGGGTGTCCCTGTCCGTAAAACCTTTTCATGGACAAATAAAGATACAATCCTCCTGATAGAAATGACAGTAAAGTCAGAATATCGAAGATATCTGATTGTACATAATCATTCAGTTTATCCAGTGTAAATACAATGATCAGCAGCAGAAACGTAAAAATGTAATGGTAGATGCTGAAAATGCCATGGTCCGCATAATAAAAATTCTTCCGGCGGATATACAGCAGTTTCAGGATCAATGCAAAGATCGGCAGGGAGACAAAGAGCATGTAAGGCAGCTTATGCAGGAAGGCATCGATCAGCTTGTCGACCCCCATCCGCGGGTCGGAGCGGTATTTTTCCTTTAGTTGCATATTCTTCCGCTGGATCAGTTTGATAAACCAGCCATCCCGCTCTTTGGAAGGCAGGCTTTTCTGAACGGAATCATACTCATGCAGATCTTCATACTTCCTGCCGCTCACACTGATCAGGGTAAAATCGTCAACAAAGGCTGCCATATCGGCTTGTGTGGGTGGCCGGCTGCTGTCTGTAAAAACCTGCAAGGCTTTCTTCAATTTTACATTGCCTGTATCCTGCGCCAGCCTTTCTTTCAGTGTTTCGACAATTTCCGGTATTTTTTCCCTGTCCACCGGTTTGTCAGGATTTACCTGGATAGCGCTTTTGTTGAGAAAAAAACTGAAGAAAAGCAGGAAGAAGATAGCCGATGTAAACACATATTTTTTGATGGGATTCAGGTAGCTCGCCCTTTTTCCCTTCATATATTCCTGCGGTAAAAACCCGGGCTTCAGCAGCAGAAATTTCATTGAATCAAAGAACTTGCTGTCAAAATGTGTAATGTCATAGAGAAAATGCTTCACCATGTGCCAGAAGGTCTCGTGTGGCACAACATTTTCCTGGCCGCATTCCTGGCAGTATTTGCCCTGTACGGTCGCTCCGCAGTTCAAACAGTCCTTTTCTTTACGTTGGGGAATATGTGACACCCTGAAAATTTTCTTAAAAATACTACCGGGCACAATATGCTCCAGACAATTTTCAGTATTTTTTATCCGTTCTTATGCCTGTGTTCCCAAATCCCCTGCCCATTTCAACTAAACCTGTAAAATGCTTTTCCTTTCAGTTCCTGAACATTTCAGGTAACTTTGTTCAGTTAAAGCCATATCAAAATATGAAGATCCAGTTACTTTCCTTATCCCTGCTTTTTTCACCGGCCCTTTGGAGCCAGTATTATTACAATGATATCATCGGTACGGAGGAAAACAACCGGCAAATGCAAAATTATGTGGCTGCAAAAGTGAAAACGGTATCCGCTACCGGCTACGATCAAAACGGGGTAAGATCAACAGACTATTCCGAATTCCAGGAAGTAAAGGAAGGCGGCAGGCTGCTCAAAGTGACAAAAATCAATAACCTCAACAAATCAGTCGTGTATTCCCAGTTTGATGAAAATATAAGATTGGTCCGGGTTACAGACACTGTCTCCGGCATAGAGAATTCCACCACCTACGAATACGATAAAGATGGCCGGGTTTCCAAAATTCAGAACTCAGTAAAGGACGCTTCCGGCGATTTCAGCCAGGTGGAAACACATGTATGGAAATATAACAGTAATGGCAAACCGGAGCTCATGTGGCGGATGGTAACCAATACCGGTGTGATGAGCGGCTCTGACACCCTCGAAATCCGTTTCATTCCCGACGAAAATGGTAATGTATCGGAAGAAAGGACCTTTAAAAGAAAGGTGGAGACCCATTTCGTTTACTATTACTATGATGAAATTAACCGGCTGACTGATATCGTTGAATTCAATAAAAAAATAAAAAAACTGGTCCCCAGCGTCATCTTTACGTACGATGATACGAACCGGGTGATACAAAAAATAACCAGCACCCCCGGTGAACGGTTCGGGAAGGTGACCTGGATCGGTTATACCATCTGGCGGTATCTGTATGATGCAAATGGACTGAAAAAAAAGGAAGCCCTTTTTGACAAAAACCAGGACCCGGCCGGTAAGATCGAATACGCTTATACTTTCGGCCCATAAGGGGTTTTTCGCCACTAACGGCCGGGAACTAACTGTATAGAACAACCGAAATTCAGGAACATGGACGAAACCAACCTGATAGCAAGGTACTGGAAAGAAACACAGGATGTGTTTGATACAAATCTTACCACTTTACAAAAACAGGCCGACAAAGAAGCCACGCATGACCTGCGGGTGGCCATCAAAAAGCTCAGGGCTTACTTCCATCTGTATACGCTGCTTTCCGGCACAGGGGAAGACTGGCTGAAAGATACCGAATCTCTTTTCCAGGTAACAGGCAGGCAACGGGATGTGGAGATCTGTATGGATCTCTTATCGGCCTATTCCAAAGAGCATCGCTATCGTTTCAGGGAACTGAATGAATATTTCAGCGATATGCTGAAAAAAACAAAAGCCTGGTCTGTGCTTGCGGTAAAGTCATACCCAACTGAAGAACTGCAGAAGATCGCTGATTTGGTGAAGCATGATCCTTGCCTGGAAGATCCCCAACAATTGAAAAGAGAGATCAGGACGATAATAGATAAAAAGATAGCAGAGGTGAAACATCATTTCAGCCGACCGCATAAAGTGAGGCAGTTGCTGAAGGAAGTTTATTATTGGTTAACCTTGCTACAGACAGCTGATGCGGAGGAGGAATACCATGCTAAAGACCTGCATAAAATACTGGATGAACTGGGCAACTGGCAGGACTATGAAGTTTTTTTAAAAAGGGCCCGGCATTTCAAAAAAGACTTTCTGCCCGCATCCACGGATGAATACCGCCATATAAAAAATATGCAGGAAACGCTGACAGATGAAAACAGTAAAAGAGTAAGATCGGCTATGAGCCGGGTGAAAAGATGGATGAAGAAAATTAACAGGGATGTAGCGCCTGCATAAAACAAAAAAACGGCACATGCCGCTTTACAATGCCCTGCCCGCCTGCGTTCTGCAGACATACCGGGGAGTTAAGCCAAAATCGCATTTTTGCAAATAAGATATTTATCAGCATCTTGAGCGTTATTGGCTTAGTCCCATAGAATCCTCTACTCAATTAATTGATTTTCAATTCATCGCAAACATTTCATTCTATAATAAATAATCATAGCAGATAGGAAAGTCAGCAAACCAATGAAGAGTATAGCTGCCTCAATATTTATCATATCTGCTATGATGCCCGTGAGTATGGCCCCGATAGCATATCCTAAGTCCCTCCACAATCGAAAAATGCCAATACTTTTTGCCCTGTCCTGGGGATTTGTGTTTTCTGCAATTGTTGCCAGGAATGTAGGATAAACCATTGCCGTGCCTCCTCCTAAAATGGAAGAAAGGATAATAAAATGGAACAGGGTATCCGCCCACACCAATAATATCAAAGCTGCAGCCTGTAAAATCATTCCGATATAAAGCAGCTCTTTCTTGCAATATTTATCAGCCATTTTACCAGTAAACAACTGGCCAAAGCCCCAAACTGCCGGATATATTGCTGTAACCATCCCTATTTCACTTATTGTGAACCCTTTATTTGCAAGTAAGATCGGGAAAATGCCCCAGGCCATTCCATCATTCAGGTTATTAATTAATCCTGCCTGCGTTACGGAACCCAGGTTCTTATCTTTCCATGTTGTATCCCAGAATATATTCTTCAGCGCTGGAACAGTATTGCTGATTTTTTCTTTTGCAACATGCCCCTTAGTATCTTTTACAAAAAAAAGGCTACCCACTAAACCCATAAGCACTAAACCAATTCCCAAAAAAAATGGATACGGTCTTATGCCGTATACACTGGCGATCCACCCTGTAAGAAAGGCAATGATTGCTACCGCAATATACCCCGCAAATTCATTCAGGCCCATTGCAAAACCTCTTTGCTTTTCCCCAACAATATCGATCTTCATCACTACCGTACTTGACCAGGTCAACCCCTGATTAATACCTAAAAGCACATTCGCTGCAATGATCCATGACCAGGCAGGTGCAAACATTAAGATAAAAGGAATGGGAATACCAAATAACCAACCGGCTATTAATAGCTTTTTTCTCCCGAACCTATTAGCTAAAGTGCCTGTGTAGTAATTAGTAATTGCTTTAACAATGCCAAAAACAATAATGAAAGACAGTATGGCTGTTTTGGCTGCAATATGAAACTCCTTTTCCGCAATTTGTGGCAGAATACTTCGTTCAAGACCAACCATTCCACCCACAAAGGCATTGATGATCACCAATAATGTAAACTGCTTCCAGTTCTCCCTTAGTCCCAGTTGTACCTGTTCCATACCTTCTTTATTATAATGGAACAGTTTTACCTGGCTATTGAATTATTCCAGCCGCTAATTCCCTGTGAGAGAGAATAAGCATCGTAGCCTTTCTGAGATAGAATGGCAGCGGCTACAAGGCTCAATTTTCCGCCTGTGCAAAACGCAACAACCGGAACTGATTTGTCAAGGTAAATTTTGTCAAAGGCAAATACATCATTACCCTTTACTTTTTCATATACGTCTGTATGAATGCTGCCGGGTATATCACATGTAAGCCTTTCTGCCAGTGGCCTTATGTCAAGTAAATTAACCTTTTTACCCCCAGCCAGCCATGTTTTCAGGGTTTCAGAAGGGATTTCTTTAACGCTTTCCATACCTGCAAGATTTTATCTCACAAATATGGGTATAGTAAATGTTTATCTCTTTAACATATGATAAATAATCGAACTCCGGCAGAATGCTATTGCTTTTGGCGTATTAACTTAACGGTAGAGTAAACCTCAAACTCCTTATCAGGCTCCGCCACTTCAAATATTTCTTCCATCTCGTTATCACTCAAAAGCCGGTAAGTCTCTTTTGCCCTGAACCCACCGGGGATGTTTTCAATATCTTCTGAAATAAATACGAGAGTCTTTCCGTCTGCCGAAATACTATCAAGCACATATGTATTTACGAACCCCTCTATATGAAACTGCCTTAGCTTGAACTTTTTTCTTACTTTGTCATAACTAAAGTAGCCTATATCCTCGTGTACTTCCCCTTTAGGATTATTGGTTGAGGGCGGGTAGGTTGATTTGTTCTTCATCTCAACAAAGTTCTTATTGAAAATGAATTCATAACTCCTCTCATATTGCCCTTTTCCCGGAGATCCTCCGCCTTCTCCTGCCCATTTACCAATGAAAGGCTTTACCGGTAACCAAAGACTGTCTTTTTTATTTAATTGCCCGGAGGAAATTAAAGGTAGCAAGGCAAAAAGAACTACGAGTTGTTTCATTATTTTCTATTTATGATGGGATAAAACTAACCGGGATTCTTCAATAAAAATTGTAAAAAAGAGACAATCATATTTCTGAAAAAAAGACATTTTCTTTCCCGTAAAATTCTTTGGGGGTAAACCCGGAGAAAGCTTTAAACTCTTTTATAAAGTGGGCCTGGTCGTAAAACCCGCAATCGTGAGTAAGCTGCGTTAGGGTTTGACTTTTTTCTTCTTTAAGGTTCTGACAAATATTCAAAAACCGGGTGATGCGGGAAAACACCTTCGGAGTTGTGCCAACAGTCGCTAAAAATTTGCGTTCAAGTTGTTTTTTGGAAAAGCCTGTTTCTGCGCAAATGGATTCAATGCTCAATGTCCCCTTAGTTTGCCGTATTAGTTTAATGGCTTTCTCCATCTCCACTTCCTTTTTTTGAAATTCCTCCAGTTTTTCTATCAAAAAAACCTCCACAAGTTTAAATCGCTGCTCAATTGTTTCCTCTTGTTTTAACTTGTCTATTATTTTTTTTGAATCAGTTCCCCATAATTTTGACGCATCAATGCTTTGATCCAAAAAATTCCGGATGGGTTCTCCAAAAAAATGATAGGCCCCCCAGGGGAAAAAACGAACCGATATAAACCCTGTTTCGCCCGATGATTCGATTTCTATGAATTTTCGCATCATGGAAACAGCAAAGTTCTGAGGTTGCTTAAACCGTTTATTATCCTGCCAGGTATAGTAAGGATCAGCAAAATGAAAAATGATTTCTACAATACCGTCGGGCATGATCAATGACCGGGGGTAAATATCTTCATCAGACTCCGATTCAATTCCCCAGATCAACTGAATGTGATCTTTAAGCGGACTACTTAGGTCAAATTCCCGGTACTTCATTTGTTGTCAGTTCAATTTTGGTGATTTATTTCATACCCCGGATACGGCTCAGGCTTACCTGGGTGATTCCCAGATAAGAAGCCACATATTTTAAAGGGACCCTCATCAATATATTGGGTGCTTCAGTTAGTAAAGCATGGTACCTTTCTTCGGCCGTATGGAATTGTATTCCTTCAATCCGGTTGACCGTATCTACATAGGCAGCTTCGAATATTTTACGAAATAGTCTTTCAATTTCCGGGAAACTGTCGTAGAGTTTGAACAGTTTCGTTGCATTAATAGCTACAATTTCTGCATCCTCAAGGATCTGTATAGCTTTACGGCTGGGTTTGCCCGTAAACAAACTTTCCACTCTTGCAATAAGGTTGTTCTCAAAAGAAAAACTTTCGGTAACGTCAATACCATCTTTATAGTAATAAATGCGGGCGACCCCTTTATTAATAAAGTAGATCGTTTTGCAGGTGTGACCAATGGGCTGCAGATCCTTGTTTTTGCCAATATTCACAATACTGCTTATCTCAGCAATGGCCTTTTCTGCCTCCGGTGAAAGCGAATTGAATTTTTTGAAATATTCAAGAATTGGGGTCATTGTCTTTGAGGCTATTGTTTAATACAGACTGACTTATCCCACAATTTAAGTTACATTTGTGTATACCGTTTCGAATGTATTCGCAAGTTATTGATTATATCAAAAAGCGGGTTGAGATTAGCCGGGAAGAGATCGGGGAAAGCCTGAAATACAGCGAATTTAAGCAGTATTCAAAAGGAGATTATATTCTAAGAGTGGGTGAATATTGCCGGTTTATCGGTTTTTTGAACAAGGGGTTTATCGTAACTACTTTTCTAGATGACAGCGGTAATGAAAAAGTTGCTGAATTTAAACACGAAGGCTGCTTTTTTACCTATACAGAGGGGCTGGTAGGGAACAGCCCGTCGCATAAAAATTTTATTGCCATTGAAGATTGTGAAGCACTGATGCTGAAAAAAGAACACCTGCCATTGATCTTTACAGCCAATCCTAAATTTGAAACCTTATTCAGCCAGATCCTTGCGGAAGAATTACGAATTGTTTTACTTGCCGAACAAAACAATAAGACCCTCAGTGTTGAAGAAAGATATCTCGCCCTTGAAAATACTTTCCCACAGGCCCTGCAACGAATACCTGTAAAATATATTGCCGGTTATTTGGGTATTGAAGCTCCCAGCCTCAGCCGTCTCAGGCGCCGGTTAGCCGGAAAATAACCTGGGTTAGTTTTTATTGTTTATCCTGTTCTTAGTTTTGATTTATAAAATCAGCATTATGACATGGGATAAATTCGCCTTTCTTTTACTGGACAATGCAGTGAAGTACTTTTTTATTTCTTTGCCCTTCTTTCTGCTATTTTATGTCTTTCTCCGGAAAAGAATTTACTATAAAAAAATCCAGGAAAAGTTCCCCCAATTAAAGGACTACGCAAGAGATCTGGGCTTCTCAACACTCTCCGTTATCATTTTCTCCGTACCCCCACTGGTAATACTTTACAGTGAGGCCATCAGGCCACATACTACTTTTTACAAACATATTGATGAGCATGGAACTGTATATTTTCTGCTGGCATTCCCGCTGATGCTTTTCATGCACGACACCTACTTTTACTGGGCACACCGGCTGATGCACAACAAATGGCTGTTTAAGAAAGTTCATCTCGTTCATCATAAATCCACTAACCCCTCTCCCTGGGCCGCTTATGCATTTCACCCCTTTGAAGCAATTGTAGAATCTTTCATTTTTGTCATTTTCTTATTCGCCATCCCTGTACATAGTATACATTTGATGTGGTTCTTTGTTTTCAGCCTCCTCTACAATGTGTATGGGCATTTGGGGTTCGAGATTTACCCAAAAGGGTTCAATAAACATTGGCTCGGAAAATGGATGAATACTTCAGTCAGTCATAACCTGCATCATCAATATTTTCATGGCAATTATGGCTTGTATTTTACTATATGGGACAGGCTCATGGGTACGCTGCGGCCAGATTATGATACTGCCTATGAGAACCTGAAGCTGAGAAAAAAACCGTCAACCGAAAATTGATCTATGAAAAAGAGATTATCAACATTTATCGCCGGAGTTCTATTCCTATCTGTTGCCGGTTTCTCCCAAAATAAACCAGACGATATCATTGGAGTTTGGCTTACCGGAGGAAAAGAACCTGCAAAGATTCAAATTTATAAAACGGGAGATAAATTTTATGGTAAAATTATCTGGCTCAAAAACCCCGCTGAAAACGGGAAGCAACGGGTAGACGGTAATAACCCTGATAAAGCCAGGCGAAATAACCCGGTAATTGGCCTGGTTATATTGAAGGACTTTAAGTTTAACGGTGACGATGAGTGGAAAGGTGGTGATATTTATGACCCTGAAAATGGGAAAACATATAGCTCCTATATGTATTTGAAAAATAAGGACACACTTAAAGTAAGAGGTTACGTTGGGATAGCTTTACTGGGCAGAACAGAAACATGGATCAGAACAAATTAGAACCGATTTAATGTATTGCTCTATGAAGCGGATATCTTCTTCGTATGGTAAACTGTTTTCACCTCTGATGCTAGCCGATCTCAATTCGGATGAACCCTGGCGGCAAGATTTAACTGG
>CAZSGD010000064.1:0-11348 GCA_964606155.1 uncultured Chitinophaga sp.
CGCGACGATATCGACGGAGAAGTGGAGTGCTAGAGGGACGGATTCTTGATCTTCTTCTGACCAGACGTCGAACGAATGAATCTCTCCTTCGTCGCCGCTGGTTCCGAAGTATTCGTTACCTTCATTATCTATATGCAAGTGTTGGATTATGACCTCGGAACGCGGAGCGAGTCCCAGCGCCGCCGCGAGGTGATCCCAAGCGCTCCCTTCAGAATCCTCCGACATGGGATCTATCAGTACGCAGCGGTTGTCCTCACTATGCTTGCCTGGTGTCCAATTCAGCATCTTCGCGATAAGAAGCGGCGCCTCGCCAGAACTCTTGGATGGCAAACCATTTTCTTTGCTATTGCGCATCAAATGGGCTCCAAAAGCTTAGGCATTGTAGGTCAGAAATCTATCAGTAATGGTCGAACGGCCTACCTGATTTCCGCGAGGTAGCGGCTCACGGCTGTTTGGATGGCGTCACCTGCCTGGCGTGGCGAGACGTCAAACGTGTCAATGAACGACGCTGCAGTTGCATGGATGCAGACTGCTATGAGTTCGCCGTCATTCAGGGCTTGCAGCTCGGCGCTCTTCAGAATCCTCGCTATGATTTCCTCGCGAGCGGCTAGCATCGTGGCTGCTGCGTCCGTAACTGTCGGCATGGGGTCTTGTGCTCCTGTCTCAGCTCCTATACGCCTTCTGGATCAGCTTATTTGCTTTGCTCCGGGCGTCATGCAGCCAAGTCGTGAAATCGGATACATCTGCTTCTATTACACGCCTATCCCGTCGGCACCTGATTTGATTCTAGTTCGATGGCGACGTGCGTGGTATTAGCGCTGCTACGGTGGATGCGTCTCGAAGTGTCTGCATGGAGACAAACATGGTGGATAGATCGAGGGTGGTCAAGAAATATACAAGGAAGGAGCTCTACGAGCTTGTGTGGGAAAAGCCTCGCAGCAAACTGGCCTCGGAGGTTGGGGTTTCCAGCGTGGCTATAGCGAAGGCGTGTCGTAAATATCAGATTCCGATGCCGGATAGGAGTTACTGGGCGAAATTGGCTGCGGGGAAGCCGGTCAGGAAGAGGCCGCTCCCAAGCCGGCTTCCAGGCGTGCCAGAGATCGTCCAGTTGCGTAACCCCTGGAGGTACGGCTATCACGATGACGCGTCGCCCGGTTCAATCCCGGTAGCTCCTACGTTCGAGGAGGATATCGAGAACGTCAGAGAGACGATTGCTCGGCGTGTCGGTTCTGTCCCCTTCCCGCGGGTCGGGACCAACGCACATTGGCTCACGCGGCGTCTCCTCGAGCGTGACAATGAGCGCAGAGATGCAAAAGGCTATTTGTGGCGCAAGCCAATATTCGAAGTGGAACCGGCGAAGCGCAAGCTTCGGATCATGAACGCAATATTTCTGGCACTTCAAAAGGCCGGCTGTGAACCATCCGTGTCCCTCGCGGTAGGTGACGATTGCGTCGATGCGTTTCATGCAACGGTCGGTGAGCAGCATGTATCGTTTACCTGGTTGGATCAGCCCAAGGGCAGGCCTTCAAACAAAAATCCAGATAGCGACGCAAGGCTGACGCTCGTATTGGGAAAGCGCCACAGCAAGCAGGCTGCCAAAACGTGGCAGGACGCCCCCGATGTACCGTTGGAGTCTCATTTATCAGAGATTGTGGTATCCACAATCACCCAGGGCGAGATCAACTACCGCGACGGGCTGATTTGGCGATATGAATGGCGGATACAAAGGATCGCAGAAGAGGAGGAGAAGGCGAGGAAGAAAGCGGCAGAGGAAGAGCGGCTTGCCAAGGAGCTAGAGGAGCGACGCCAGAAGCAGCTTCTACAAGGGTTGCTCGATGATGCCGCCTCACTCGAAAAAGCGCGAACAATCCGCGAGTTCGTGGCAAAGATTCAGGCCCGTAAGCGGGAATTGAATGTTGCTGCTGAAGATGTTGATAAATGGGTCGCGTGGGCCTTGTCGCAAGCAGACCGAATTGATCCGCTTGTTACGCTAAACTTCCTGGACCGAGCGCTAGAGGCTGCCGATTGATGCTGTGAAGCAATCGCTCGTCCGGATTTGTGACCCATATGGGCTATGAGATTTTGAGGATCGAATTACATGGGGGACCTTTCAAATAGACATACAAGAAGGAACACGAGAATCCTTCGTGTTGGTGCCATGCTGTTCATTTTTCTCCCGCGCGTTGCAATGGCAGAGTCATGGTTGTGCATTGCGCAGGTGGCAGGTGGCATCACCCATGATCAGCAATCTGGTGCTTGGATGGGCGCGAGCTTCGATACAACAGACACCAAGTACGTGGTCCGGCCGCCCAACGAAAATGAGCGCCGGCAATTCACGCTAATCCCTGAGTATTTAGTGTTCAGGTTCGGTACCGACTATCCAATAGTGAAATACGCGGAAGGATTCGTAGGCGGCATTAGTGATGGCGTGACGGTTGGGTTCAAGCCAACCATCATGTATTGCGATACGGACGGAGACCCCTTCACGCTGAACAAGGCGAACGGCAGGTACACGCGAACCTCTGACGGGGGCTACATAGCAATGCCCGGGCCTGGAGAGAAGGCCCGGCGCGGGAAGTACTCCTCAGGCTTCGTTGAGGGGGGTACGTGCCAAGAGTTATAGAAGTCCGTTTCGAAGTCAGGGGGCCCTGAACGGAATCGAGTCGGTCAAAAAGAACGCCGCGGTCGATGCCCGCTACGAGCGCAAACAGTCGAAGGACGGCAATCCGTATTTGGTGCTGAAGACGTCCAACGGCCAGGCGATCGGGAAAAGCGAGACGCAGCAATCGAGTCGGAGGCGTTCTATGAAATATACTTTGATAAAGCAGTCACCAATTACTGCAAGGAATACGTGGACTGAGTAATGCGACATGGGTAAACCACAGCCCTATGCGATTAGTCTTTTTTGCGAAGACGCTCCATTCCTGGGCGGGACTTGGTGGGCGCTTGTAGGTTTTCGGCCAACGAGCCGGGGATTCTCCGTTTGGGTGGACCGGGGCGGTGGGCTGATCGATACGACTTCCCGGAAATGCGTTGCCAAGCGCACTAGAGTGCTGACGTGGCAGCGAGCCTGCGAAGAGCTACTCGCGTTGGATGAAGGCTCTGTCTTTGGGGACTTTCGGAGGGAGGTGGAGGTGTCGGGCGTCGATGGGCCTCAGGCGGAAGTGCTTGCGCTCTGCTGGATGAAGGGGGACGAGATCCCATCTCAGGATGGGGCTTTTCTCGCAAAGCTATCGGCCGAAGACCTTGATTGGCTCGCGGCAGCGCTGGGGGCGTCGCTCTTGGACGATGCTTCTTTGGATCTGGTGGGCCGCTACACGCAGCTAGAGACCAGGAGCCCTCCGCTAGTTTGGAGTGCGAAGTTCCAATCAGGCGTTAATCCAAGTTTCCGAGCGCTCGTAGACCGGGTCGAGCAGGATGCCGAAGAGCGTTACGAACAGCAGCAAAACGTTCGGAAGGCTGCGTTGGCGCCCTATGCCAGGTCGCTTCGGGAGATTATTGACACGAAGTCTAACCAGCTCGGCCAACCCGCATCCTTCGCGGCTGGAATGGCACAGACTGCGCGCCTGCGCACCTTTCAAGAGCGGCTTGAAGCGTTTGTGTTGGAGCATGGTCGGTTGCCCGACGCAGATGAGGTTGGGGCTCATTGGCGGGGGTGAGTTGAATGCGCACCCTAAATCGTTCAGCGGCCCGTCCATGAATTAGGCTCCTGCCACAATCGGCCACACGGGCCGGCTAGGACGCGGGGTCGGTTTGGCCAATGGGGGAAATGTGTAGCCCGCTCCTGGGCCAGACCTCCCGACTCTGGACCTCCAAAGCCGGCCCAGACTCACCCCCGGAGACGCCCAAGTCGGACGCTCCCCATAGCCGTAACTATATATGGAAAGGTGGTGGCTGCCTTGCGGTAACTGCGCGCCCGGCAGGGCTGGAGCTTCACTAACAATTGTTAGCGAAGTAGCAGCTTCTCCAGGTCATTCCCGGTGTCGATCCACTCCTGGACCCACTTGGGCTTCCTGCCGAGCCCGCTCCAGGTCACGCTAGGGTCGCTGGGGGATTGATATTTCGGCTGTGCAGGTCCCTTGTTACCTGCAGCCTTCGCCGGCTTACGAACCTTTTTGCCCTTTGTCGCCAACGCCTCGGTGAGATCCGTAATCGAGATTCCGTTCTTCTCCATCAATTCACGGATCTGCCCAATAGCCTTGTCGAAACTCCCTTTGCGCATCCGCTCGGCCTGGGTCTGGAGCTTGGCTATCTGCTTTTGAAGATCGGCGTAGGTTTTGGCGGCCATTTGAAACGATACCTCCGGTAGTCAGGGTTCGGGGTCATGAGCAATAAAATCGGCAGCGTCGAATGATGCCACAAAGCCGCTGCGAAATAATCCTGTCGCGAGATAAGCTTGTAGCCCATATAGGCTACGGACGAACCCAGAACCCTGACCTACACTTTGTCGCTGAACTGGTAGGTATTTGGTTTCGCATAACATCCCTGTCCTGAAGGCAACCATTTGAGCCGAGGGCACTTCATGCACCCACAGCCGCTCTTATACGCCACGTCGGTTCTGCTATACACGATGGTGTCGAATAGAAGTTGGGCGTCTCCCGCCAATGCGCAGTGCGGTCTGTCGAATGCGATCCTTGCCCAGCCTATCCTACGGCGGCAGCGTTTGACAAAATGGACGTTAGCCCCGCAACCCTTTGTCGCTAGAACATGAACGGATTGCCGGAAATGCCGCAAACGAACACAGTCGCCGAAACTGACTCGGCTGGTTCAGTCACGGAGGAACAGCTCGCCCTACGAATCGGCAACCGCGAGGTCGTGACCGATCACTACTTTCACCTGGGAGTCGTAGACGAACCCAAGCGCTTCCAGAACAAGGTGTTCGTGCGCTTAGGCGCTCGGAAGGGCACCGTTTTTCGCAACGTCTCATTCACGCATAGCATCTTTGAAGGCTGTTACCTAGCGAACTGCACTTTCGACAGTTGCGACTTCACGGGGTGCCGGTTCTCCGGTTCAAATTTCCACCAGACAGCGTTCTCGGGTTGCAAGTTCTGGTATGCAACCTTCGAGCGCACGCAGATCGACGACGACATCCTTACCGGTGAGGCGCCCACTGAAGAGAACTTACGGGTACGCTTCGCTCGCACGCTGAGGATGAATTTCTCTCAATTGGGGGATGCGAAGGCAGTCAACCGCGCAATATCGCTCGAGCTCCAAGCCACGGAGCGCTACCTGCGGAATTCGTGGTCAACCCAGCGGAACAGCTACTACCGGCGGAAGTATCCCGGATGGAAACAGATCTGGCAGTTCGTCCGATGGTCGGAATTCAAGCTGCTCGATGTCATCTGGGGCAACGGCGAGAGCATCCTCAAGCTGCTTAGGACGATCATCTTTGTCGTGGCCGCGGTTGCAATCTATGACGTCATAGCAGGAGGCAATCCGCTTGACGTGACAGGCTATTGGGAGAGCATCGAGCAAGCTCCTGCTGTGTTTCTAGGTGTTCTACCCAAAGATTACCCGCTTTGGGTCCTGTCGCTAATCGCCGCCTGTCGATACGTTGGCCTAGCATTGCTAACCGCACTGCTTGTCAAGAGGTTCGGCCGCCGATGAAACGACACCTCTATGCCTTCGGCTCGTTGTGCCGCGGGGAGATCGATGACCTTTCCGACGTCGACCTGCTCGCCTGCGTAGAGACGAAAGCGCAGGCCCAACAGATGGACTCCGGTCGCTTCTCGGTCTACACGCAAGCCCGCCTGATCGACCTGTGGCGCGAAGGCAATCCCTTCGCGTGGCACCTGCACTTAGAGTCAAAACTGCTATATACCTCGGACGGAAGCGATTTCCTTCAACAACTTGGCGCTCCGCACGCATATGCAAATGCGGATCAGGACTGCGCCAAGTTCATGCGTCTATTCCAGGAGTCCTTCAGTTCATTACGAAGCACCGCTGATAGCCAAGTCTTCCACTTGTCCTGCATCTTCCTAGCCATGAGGAACTTCGCAACGTGCTACTCATTCACACGAGGCAGGCCAATCTTCTCGAGGCTATCGCCGCTGCAAGTTGAGACGCCTGTTCCTGTATCGGCTGAAGTGTTCAACGTCCTCGTCAGGTCGAGGGTGCTGTCAACGCGAGGGATAGGCAAAGTGCTTACATCTGGTGAGATTTCCATAGCTGTGCAAGCGTGCAATGTCATTTATGAGTGGATGCACTCCCTTGCCCTCTCAGAGGTCTCCATATGAGCGAATTCAACAATCGGATCGATGCTCAGAGGCGAATACTTCGGTTGGTGAACAGTTCGCGCAAATTGCAAGAGGAACTGTTCGGACTTTCCAGTGGCGCTCTTGAGCGCTGGGCGAGCGTCAACCGATTCGATGAGCATGACCCGTTGATGGTTCTCCTCAAGCGAGCTGCTGCCAAGCTTTTTTTTCTTTCGAACAAGAGTCAAGAGCAGATCACTGACGAGTACCAAAGTCTGTCGGACGAGGTGGCTAGTTTGACTGAGCAAATTCGGCTATTCGTTTCGGGTTCCTCAACTTGAGGTGGTGTGGCCGCAATGCACTAGCTAACGCATGCCGACGACCGCTTCTGGGCGAGTCCGGACAAAGTGCCACTGAACAGGCGATCAGCGCAAACTACGTCCAGAACGGCTCACCCGGTCGAAGCTGTAGACGTGTTCATCCGGGCTTTCGGCACATCGGCCAACCAAACGATCATGAAATTCCTTTTCGCCACTGTCGACCAGTAATCGAGCGCCACACTGGGGGCATGTCGACGCGTAGCGCACCAAGTGCATCCGGCGAGACTCAGGAGTTCCATCGCCTCGGGTCAGTTCAATCTGTACGCCAAACTCATGAAAGCCAATTAGCCAATCAGGAGCCATGATGATCCGCTTGCTCCCGAGGCGGAGCATTCCTTCAACAAAGCGCCAGGTTAGATAGCCTAGGGCGCCAACGGTGACTACAGATACAACGATGCGCCCGGGCGTCAGGTTTGGGACATGCGTGAACTCGAGCCACGTCAGCAGAGCAAGAAATAATGAAAACAATAGCAGCGCCACGGCAGGGAACAAATAGAGCGCCAAGCGCCAGCCGGTCAATCGGACTTCACCAGTAAAGAACCAGCGCGCCCACCAAGCAGGTTTTGGGGTGGTTTCCCGGATGTACCGAATGTCCGCTGACGATGGTGCGTGGTCCGTGGAGGCGTCCTCCGATAACGGCTCGGCGCGCAGCATATACATGGTGCTGCGACCAGCGCCGCCTTTCCCATCACCGATGCGATCGGGCCAAGGGTATGCCTCCAGGCCTTTGTTTCGGGCGAAGTCCTCCAGGCCTGCTCGACGTTCCTCGGCTATCTGAGACCATCGCTTCCAAGCCTCGCTGACCCATTGGCTGGCCCTTTCAGGATCGGGCTGGTTGCCGTTCAGCGCCAGATACAACGCCTTCGTACCAATCTCGGGCGACTTGCCCTGCTGGGCATTCCGCTGGATCTCTCGTGCGAGTGCGCCGAGAAACTCAAACGCTTTGCCGCGTCCGCCATGTGCGTCTAGGTAGTCCAGCAGGCAGTTTGCGAGTTCTTCGGGCCGTATGGGCGCAAGCGACTCTGCGTCAACCGCGTTTCCGGGGCCGCTAGATACCCTCGACGACCCTTCGACGACCCTTTCGGACTGTTTTTGAGCGGCTTCGCTGGCCAAATTGCCTTCCGTTATTAACCGAGGAGGGCAAATCATGCCACACCAATCGAGCTCAATGACCTTCGCAGTGTCCGCAGACGGCCGGCATGTGCACGTTGCTGGTGTTCCCAATGGCCTCGCGTGTAGGTGTACTTGCATCGGTTGCGGCGGGCCGCTGATGGCCTGCCAGGGGCGGATCCGCCATTTCCACTTTAGGCACAGCGTTGCCGGCGAGGGGGAGGGGTGTAATGAGACAGCGCTCCACAAAATGGCGAAGCTGATACTGGCCGAGGCGAAGCATGTTGCACTTCCGAAGGAACTGCTTCCACCAATGGACAGTTACCCGGACGCGTTGACCTTCGACGTGGTGGACCTGGAATACAGGCTCAGCACAGTTGAAGGGGCGACAGTGGTCGCTGATGCATACGGCAGCGGTGACATTCCGATGGTCATTGAGGTCAGAGTCCGTCACGAAACGGGACCCGAAAAGGCAGATGCCCTTCGAAAGCTGGGTGTTGCCGCCATCGAAATAGATCTTTCCGATGCACTTCACGCAGCTTGGGACTGGGAATCCCTTCGACATGCGGTGCTCGAAGAGACGGCACGCAGGAAGTGGATCTTTGCCCCGGAATGCGACGATACATCCCCAGCGACACCGCCCGAAGGCAAGCCGCCCTTGGAGGGCTGTTCCAAATGGAGATTTCCAATAGCGGAGGTGACTGTCGTGGCGAGACGGTTGCCGCATTCAAATGTTGCGGTCTGGCATTCCCCAAGCGCTCGGGCTCGAGCAGTGGTTGAGTCCGCCTGCCGAAATCGCGGGCGCTGGGATGGCCGCTACAACAACTGGATAGTCTTTGACCGTCACTGGCCTGAGGTTCTGGCCGTACTCCAGGCGGCTAGCAGCGCGTCCAGACATCCCGACTCCGGGGAATGGCCCGCCTATGGGAGTTCTTGGAAAGCGTTCACAGCTTCGGATCGATGGTAGACGCCATATCCGTAGAGTGCTGCTGTACGCCTTACGAATGCACTTCCCTCGCGCTGCAGGTGGCACGCCCGGTGGCGCCAGTACGATGCTGATGCCCGAGCCGGACGTGTGGCGCAGGGGACGCCTCTGCGGGCGAGGTGAGGGCAGTGGGGGTCAGGGGCGCACGGCTGAGGGAGGGCGGCATCGGAGCCCATGTCCCGGTTTGCAATTCACCCGCTCGGCTGCATCGGGAAACTGGAAATCTGGCGAACTGGGACGGTGACCGTGGGCCTCATAGGGGCAGGTGGTCAGCTTTCCAGAATTCCAGAATTCCAATTCCCCGACGAGTCGGATGCCGTTGATGGGCGGGGACGTCGGCACGGTCGCTGCTTCGTGGCCCATTTGGGCCACGAACGAACCCGGGACCCTGACCTACACTTTGCTGTCGGGCTGGTGCGGGAAGCAGGTCGAGGTTCTTGCGTTCTCGTCGGGTCTGAATGACCAGCTCCCTCACTCGGTTGACCGCTACAGTTCTCTCGACGTCCCGTTTTTCAAGTCCAATTGATGTTCAAAGAAAGCGGGATTACCGGGATGGGACTGGGTCTCCGATAAGCATCCGCGGCTCTGCGACTAATTGCAGCGCGACGCAATGCGATTTGGCTGCGTGCTTTGCAAGCTCAGAATAACTGGTGCACAAGAATACTGGTTCACTGCACGCGCTGCAGAATCGAACATCTGGGCGGCCAGCAATCTCATGCAGATCCTGCCAAGTCATATCGCAAACGAAACGAAATTTGCATATTACGTCTTGCATATATTTGCCCAAACAACGTTTTGGAACCCCCGTTACGGGGGAAATGTTTGCTCTTGGATTTGGGTATGGTTGCCCAATCTAGTCCCACGGAAAACGAAACCAAAAAGTGTCTTTAGTTGCATACCCCATGATATCGGCTGCGGCTTCAATTAGGCGCCGTTTGGTTGCATTGCTCTCGTTGGTGCCAATGAACCATCCCGGGGAAAACTCCCTGCTGTGTACCATCAAGTCGGGCCTATCCGGGTAAAGCATGTTGCGTGTTCGGGCAATGTGCTTTCTCGTACGGCCGTAGTTTATGGATTCGCGAGCAAACCGTTCTGGAAAAGCATCGTCAATTCGAGAAAATTCGGTAAAGACGCATACCATCACGTCGACGGCAGTCCATTTCGGCGTCCACTTCCCATCAAGCCAGTAGCCAGGACCTTTCGGTGCTGGGGGAGGGGGTGGGGGTTCAGCAGGAGCTTTCAGTGTTTCAATCTCGCTGAACAAATGCTGTATCGAAGCTTCAGCGGCTTGAATTGCCGCGAGGGCGTCATTCAGCTGGTTGATCAGGTACGGGGAGACTGTGTTCATGTTTGGTAGCCTCGCTGAGGATTAAGGGCGACGAAGGCGCTTGGAACGGTGACCAACGGTGACGATGACGCCATTCCTCTCCACCAGGTAGGCGTTCATGAATTCGGCCATGCGACACACTGGAGCACTTCCGACCTGGCGGCGCAGGGACCTTACAGCCTCCTTGTCGAAGTACCGGATGATCGCGCCGTGATGGTCGTGGCTTTCCTTCCCGTATTGCAGCAGTCAATCCCTGATCAATGGTGGAATTCCTCGTTGCTGCATGCGAACGTCAGTGTGTCGAGTGTTCATGTGGCGCCTCCTCGATGGCCAAAACATTAGATATCAGCGAGCCCCATTCACGGCTTGATCTGCCGCCGACGTAGGTCGTCTGCGAGGACCCACTCGGAATCCTTGGGACGCTTTATCCAGAGGTCGCGCCAGGCGTTTCGGCTGGTTCCGACCGCTATTTCTCGGGCGAGTTCAGAAGGGGACAGACTTTTGCCTTTGTAATCGATCCTGTCGAACTTCACTGTTGCGTTGTGGGTTTCCCGCTTGTAGTGCATTCGGAGTTGGCTTCCATTGGGGAGGAATATCGGTGCCCAGTGATACCCACCCGATGGCTCTCCGAACTGGGTACGAAAATCCTTATCGTCGGCTTGCTTGTCCATATAGTCGTAATACGCTTGTGACCAACCTCCATCTTCGGTTGTCCGCTCCAAGTAGTCGCCGACGATCCGCTCGATCCAAAGCCCGACATCGGCCGTCGGGCCTTTCCGAAGGAACAGTTCGCCAACGAGTTCAGAATCGATAGGTACTGAGATGATCGGCATTGGGAAGACCCTCTTGATGTCACTTTCACGCGCCCATAGGTTAATAGCACTAAATAGGACTGAAAATAGTAAAATTGGTTCCGTGGATGCGGAGTTCGATCAACTGGACAGTTAGGGGCGCTTGGGACACGGCGAGGGATATAGACTCATACGCGAGAAGGCTGACTTGAAGGCTGATTGGGGTGTTTCGCCTAGCTCGATGCGAATCCCGGGTGCCCGGGCGCTGTGTGCAACCTCTGCGCGATGAACAGGTAAGGACGGATGCGGTTGTCCTGCCGGGAGGGGTCGAGGTGTGCTGGGGAGACGAGGCGCGATGGGCGCGAAAGATGCAGACCTCCCGACTCTGGCCCAGACCTCCCGACTCTGGGCCTAAAAAAATCGGCCCAAAATCATCCCCAGTCGGACGGTCTCCATAGCCGTAACTATATGATTTCTATGTAAAGATGGTGGGCCCAGCAGGGCTCGAACCTGCGACCTGCCGATTATGAGTCGGACGCTCTAACCAACTGAGCTATGGGC
>CAZSGD010000065.1:0-10884 GCA_964606155.1 uncultured Chitinophaga sp.
GTTCCCACAATTCTTTCAGCCGTGCATACTTTAAAAACGTGTACCACGCCGTCATTTTCGCACATACATACCCCGCATGGCCATCTAAAAATCCTAAGCGTAAGATGTAATAATTAAAAAAAGTAAACCCGGGGGATAAACGAAGTTTCAGCCAGCTTGCTTTTTTCCCCTGCTGAAAATATTTTTCCGCATTAAGCATGGCATAGCGTGTCATCTTGTGGCCATAATCATCCATATCTTTCACCGTTCGGTGCAGCACGTGTCCCCTTAGTTTTTTAACAGCAATACCGGGCGACAGCACCAGTTGCTCATGCACCGGGGCATCATCCCAGTTCACCGTTTTCCGGTTGAACAGGCGGATATGATGGTCCCCTCCCCATTCGCCGTAACGGAGATACTGATCACCGATAAAATTTTTAAAAGGAATATCATACACCGTTTTCTCATCCTCTAATGAAAGGTCTTTTAATTCTTTTTTTAATTCTTCCTCAATGGCTTCATCCGCATCCAGGTTCAGCACCCAATCGTATTTGGCAAGAGCAGTGGCCTTTTGTTTTGTTTTACCAAAACCTTCCCAGCTTCCCTCTCGCAGGTTTACGTTAAAGCGTTTTGCAATTTCCATAGTGGCATCTGTACTGCCATTATCATACACCACTATATCATCGGTGAGGCCCTGCAGGCTTTGCAGCACCCTTTCAATACTGGTTTCTTCGTTCTTGCAGATGATGACAACAGATAAACCCGGCATAGTAGTTACAAGATTACACTTTTTTATCATTCAGCCACCGGTACCACCAAAGCACGATAAAGGAATATACAAACACACCGAACTGTACTTCCAACCCTATATCAAATAAAAAACTGAATAATACCGTTCCGTTCAGCAGCCACCACAATAAGCGGTTACCGGTGCGGACAAAAAAAGGAATAAACATAGCAAGAGTAAAAAGAATAAGCCCTGCTATCCCGCATCCTGCCCCATACATCAGCCATTCGCTGGAAGGATATATTTTATCCCTCTCGATCATCAGCAGGTAATGGCTATCGTACCAATTCCTGGTTTCCTTTAAAATATCACCATAACCCACTCCCTTCGCGGGATTCTCTTTTATCAACCCCCAGCCCGCTTTTAAGGAAATCACCCTCACGGCATCATTACCTCCCTCCATATAATTCGCTTCTTTAAAATAGCCCCAATCGTATTGAATATACTTTACCCTGTTTTGAAATGTGGGCAGAGTATAGTAAGCCGCAACCGGCAAGCTGAGCAGACCGATGACAAGTAATAAATTATACCCCCATTTTATTTTGGTAAAAGAGAGCCAGGCCGAAGTAAGTGCCATCATGATATAGAAAGAAAACAAACCGGTTCTGGCCGCCAGTATATGAAGAAATATGATCAGCCACACCCCTATGCCGAACAGCAGCCAGGCAACTGTTCTGTTTTGTCTCCACTCCACAAATCCAAAATAAACAGCAAGCAATGCAGCGAGGCTCACCAGCCAGCTGAAGCGAACATGATCGTTGCCCAGCGGGGTTAAAATAGATTTCGCTTTCAGGTATCCTTCGTGCACAGCACCCGTATCCGACAGGTAATGATACATACTCCAACCTGTGCCACCCGCTACCAGTACAATGAAAATAAAGGCCAGCCATTTCCACTGTTTGAAAGAAAATTCAAATGGACCGGCAAAAGCCAGGGGCAGGCCCAGCAGGGGCAGCTTGGTCTGCACTATCTCCATCCATTTATTTTTATCCTCACTCCATATACCTGAAATAAGCGGGATAAAGAATAACAAACTCATGCCCCATAACAAGGGTGTTGAAATAAAATGTTTCAGATGCCCTTTCATATCCTTGTGAAAAAAAGACATGGCTACAAATGCGAGCATACTTACCGATAACAGGGCCCGGGAGAAAAAAAGGGCCAGCATCATCAGGACCATCAACCCAAAAAGGGCATGGTCCCTCCATCCCTTTGAGTAGTTATCGGATGGTAACATATCATTCAGTAACTTGCCCGGCATAGTTTTGTAAACGTACAACATCCGGATCATTCTATGTGGCAGGAACTGCTTCAACAATTACAGCAAGGCGATATCAAAGCACTGGCCCGCAGCATTTCGCTGCTGGAGAATGAAGCACCCGGTTATGAGAACCTGCTGCAATCCATTCCCCATTCCCCTGCAAAAATTATTGGTATCACAGGCCCGCCCGGCGCCGGCAAAAGCACATTGGTGGATGCACTGATCGGGCTGATGGTGAATGCAGGAAAGAAAGTGGGTGTGTTATGTGTGGACCCTTCTTCTCCCTTCAATCGCGGCGCCATGCTGGGCGACAGGATCCGAATGAGCGACTGGTACACCCATCCGCAGGTCTTTATCCGCTCCCTGGCCACCCGCGGCTCCATGGGAGGCCTTCATCCAAAGATCATCGAGATCACCGACCTCTTAAAAGCCTTTCAATTCGATCATATCATCGTGGAAACAGTGGGGGTGGGACAATCTGAAATTGAAATTACCGGGCTGGCCGATGTAACCGTGGTAGTGGTGGTGCCCGAAGCAGGTGACGAGATACAAACAATGAAAGCAGGGCTGATGGAGATCGCTGATGTATTTGTGGTGAATAAAAGTGACAGACCGGATGCTGATCTTTTTGTAAAAAACCTGCAGCAGATGCTGGCCCCGGCTTTCAGCAAACACTACCATGAAGTGCCGGTGGTAAAAACTATTGCCTCGCAAAAAGAAGGCATCAAAGAATTGCTCGACATTTTACTCCACCAGTTACAGAAAGCGCATGTGGATGATCAACATTTCTGGCTGCTGGCCGAAAGGGCCTTCTATCTTATTGAACAAAAGAGAATGAAGGACATCGATAAAACCGTACTCAAAAAGGAAATAGAAGCCTCTTTTCAAAAAGGTAATTTTAACCTGTATAAATTCGTTGCCGGCAAGTAATTACTTCGGGCACCCCGGTTATTAAGACCTGTGGATTTTACGTCTTTCATAATCCCTGTAAGTTTATTAATTTAACTATACCCGATGGAACCATTTTATCCATCCCTCAACCAATATCTTATTGTTCTTGCCAAAAGAGCGACAGGCCTGCTTTTCCCTTTACTGATCTGCCTTTACAGCAACGCCCAAACCACGAATATCGACAGTATTGTCAATTCCTATCATCGCGTTATTGAAATAATAACTTCCAGGGCCTGTGTTCGTGTGTCCAGCACCGTTGGACTGAGCGAGAATAATAAAGTACTC
Organism: uncultured Chitinophaga sp.; assembly: GCA_964606155.1. Taxonomy (GTDB): domain Bacteria; phylum Bacteroidota; class Bacteroidia; order Chitinophagales; family Chitinophagaceae; genus JJ008. The sequence goes on from CAZSGD010000065.1 coordinate 3,264, forward strand.
CTGGTGCAAATGAAAGGGGCCACCATCAACACCACTAATACGGCTTCCTTTGGGGATGTGGGTGCCCTGAATGATGCAGGTAACTATGAAACCGGCACCATCTGCCGCATCAATGGCGATTCCGTTTTTTTGTTCTTCAATCTGCTGAGGACCTATGATGTATCGGCCAAAGTGCAGCTGGTGCGTTTTGCTGAATATTATTCTGCCAACGTGGTGGATACCCTGAAAGCGGCCCGGTGGGACAGCACAGCAGGCACCGGCGGTGTGATCGCTATTTTCGCCACCCAGGATATTACCCTCAATGCGCCCATCTATGCTGATTCGAGCGGGTATGCCGGTGGCGCTTTTTTCAATCATAGCGGTACTTGTAATTTTTTGAACCCCGTGGGAACGGGATATGTATATGATGCCACCACTGCTTCGGCACAAAATGGTGCTTACAAAGGTGAGGGAGTGGCCATATTATCCGGCACACAGGATGGCGCCAAAGGAGCTCCGGCCAATGGAGGAGGCGGAGGAAATAACCACAACAACAGTGGGGGTGGCGGCGCTAATCTTACTGCAGGTGGAAATGGAGGCGGTAACAGCAGCAGCGGGCCTTCGGGTTGTAATACAGCCAATAACTGGGGACGCGGTGGTAAGGCGTTAAGCTCTTCATCCGGTCAAAAGATCTATTTGGGAGGTGGCGGCGGAGCAGGACATTCCAATAATGGTTCTGCAGTATATAATCATGGTGGGGCTGGAGGTGGAATAGTTTTTATCTGGGCCAGTAACCTCAATGGCAATAATGGTTTGATCAGCGCCAGTGGCGGCGCCGGCGGACCATCTGAATCTGACGGAGCAGGTGGCGGCGGTGCCGGTGGAACGATCATCATGAATGTAACCACCTATACCGGAAATGTAACGTTGCGGGCAAGAGGAGGTGTGGGCGGAGAATCACAAAACAACACCGTACCCGGACGTTGCTTTGGTGGCGGTGGTGGCGGAGCCGGCGGGCAGATCTATTTTACCGGAAGTACACCGGCCGTGACGATAGAGCTAGACGGCGGTCTTCATGGTGATGAACTCAACAGGGATGCCGGTTGTAATGCGGCCGTTCCGGGTACCGATGGTACCAATGGTAGTTTCAGTTCGGATTATACCGTGTCCACCTCCACCAATCCTTCTGGTTCCTGTTCACTGGTACTGCCTTCACAGTTATTATATTTCCGTGCAAAATATGAATCGAAAAAAGTGGGGTTGAACTGGCGGGTGCTCAACCCCGAAACCATCAATACTTTTATTATTGAAAAAAGAAATGAAAATAATCAATGGGTGGTCATTCACAGCCAGCCGGCTTATGATTCTGTTTCTTCCTATTCCTCTGTTGATAACGACCCGCTGCCCGGTTATAATTATTATCGCTTAAAGATTACGGAGCGGTCCGGTCTTATTCGTTATTCGGCCATACAAAGAGTGTTTGCTGATAATATAGCGGGTGGTTTTATGATCTTCCCCAACCCGGCAAAAGATAAGATCACCATTCGCATTTCTTTGGGTGCAACTTCTATGTTGCGCATGACAGATGTTTCCGGGAAACTGGTTTTGCAAAAACAATTGACTGGTATCGTTACGGAGTTACCACTGCCGGCATTACCCCCGGGTGTTTATATGATTGAAGTAAATGGAAATACGAAGAAGCTCATCATCCGGTGATCAGGAAGACTTGTTATTCTTCCACCAGCGATAGCTGATCAATCCCACAATGGCAAAGGGGGCAAAAGCGAGATACAGGATACCTGTGTTCAGCCCTTTGGCGGGTTTTTCGCCTAATTGCTGGGCCGTTTTGGTGCAAATGGAGCATTGGGCGTAAGAGCTGCTGCCCGCCAGGGTCAATCCTGTAATCAATATCAATAACCACTTTTTCATGTTCCGCAAAGGTAAGATTGTTGAAGGAAATTTTCGTTGTGTGCTGTGTTCTGTGATAACTCTGTGCACTCTCGTTCTCTGCGGTAAAAAATCGGGTAATACTCACCGCAGACCTGCCTGCCGGTAGGCAGGGAACAAGGGAGAACAGGGAGTTAACGCAGAGTTATGCATCGGTCACAACTTTAGGGGCCTTTGTGAACTTTGTGCCTTCTTAGTGTTCTCCGTGGTCCTGTATTTTTATCCCTTTATTACTTCCTGTGCAACTTGCTGAAACCGCTTCCCCCAAATATCCCATGACATGTGTATATCAAATTGCTGACGGCTGGTTTGCTTAAGTTGTGCCCACTGCGGTTTGTCCGACATTATCTTTTCAATCGTAGCAGCATAACTATCTGCTCCCGCCGCAAAAGGAAGTGTATAACCGTTCACACCATTGATCACAGTGGTACTGACCCCACCTGTATCGGTGGTAATGGATGGTACACCAAAAGCCGATGCTTCGCTGAACACCACCCCCGAACATTCTGCTCTTGTGGGCAGCAAAAGAAAATCTGTTACTTTAAATATCCTGTCCAGTTTTTTGAAATCTTCTTCCTTGTTCTTATCCAAAAAAGGGATGACAGTAATATTTTTATCTGCTGAAAGGTCGTATGGCGGCACACAACCGATAATATGCAAAGTGGGTTCAAGCCCTTTTTGCTGCAACAGCTTATACGTTTCGAGCGCAATATCCCCTCCTTTGCGCTCCCACTCCACCCCGAGGAACAGCAACCTGCATTGGCCCGAAGGTGAATTCACCACTTCGTTTGCAGCAGGAATGGTTTGAAGATTGGCCCCCAGTGTTACCACGGATATTTTTGCCGGGTCAATGCCATAATCTTTTATAGCCGATTGCCTGTTCCATTCGGAAGTGAGCAGGCAATGTGCCGCATTTTGCAGCGCTTTTTTATCCAGTTCTATACCCTGCCGGATATTATATTCGGCCAAGTTGCTGAACATCGGGTAATATCCCTGCAACTGCTGAAAAGTGGCGTCCGACATATAGATAATGGGAATATCCGTTTTGATATACGCCACCAATTGCGGAGATGCGCAGACGAATAAAACATCCACCGGTCTTTTTTTCAATTCTTTTTCCAGTTGTTTACTAAAATACTTTGCATAGGAACGGAGATATTCCACCGAAGTATTTTTTTTGAACAGTTTCCGGTTCATACTTTTTTGCATGGTCAGCCATTCCCTCACCCGCCAGGTCCATTTAAAATGAAATATTTCTACCTCGTTATGCTTTTTGATCTGCTGGTAAGTATAATAGCATATGCCCGACCATGATCGTTTGTCCAAAGGGCTCCATCTTGCGGCATATCCTACTTTCATGATCGTTTATAAAAATTTTCGGGCAATAAGATTATAGGTAGTGTTCTCGCTTTTTATCTTTTCCGGCGTCAGCTGCGAAAGATATTTATCCCAGGAAAAGGATTCCCACAAATGGTGCAGGTAAGCACCCGGGAAATCCGTTACCTCCTCAAACATCGATCTCAATCCCGCCTCATTGTACAAAGGATAATGAAAAGCATAGGGACTTAGTTTGGTAATACTGCCGGGGTATTTCTCTGCTAATTGCTGCGGCACCTGTACCGAATGTTCATTCCAGTATTTGTCCCTGCCCGTGGAGCGGAAGGTCTTATATTCATCCAGCCATTTATTTACAAATTCACTGTTCTTTTCTGATAGCAATACCGCATTGCACAAACCGATGGCCGCCGTGTTATTTTCTTTCAGGAGGCCCAGCCCCTTCCTGATATTGTATTTTATTTGCTGCCGCCAGTTTTTAGGAACATAAGTCGCTTTTAATTCCTGGCCAATGGCAAAGGAACAATTGAGCAGATCGGTGAGTGGTTTTACACTGATGGTATCCAGGTCGAGATAAATGCCGCCTGTTTCTTTCAATACCTGCAACCGCACCACATCCGCCTTATGGGCCACATGGTGCAGGGGCCTTCCCATAAAAGAAGCTGGGGCTTCCAGTTGGTTCAAGCGAAGCAATGGCCTTGCTTTCTCCCACCATTCACCCTCCGGTTCATATTGATAATGGAACCAGGCCGCTGTGGGCTTATTCAATTCAACTGCCGACCTGATGGAGAGATAATGTGCCAATGAAAATGGCTTGCCCCCGAAATCGGGCGCCATACCAAAAACAAAATGAAAAATGTTGGGGACCATATCAGGCTGAAAGCGTAAAGCTAAATAAAATGAATCCTTCTAAAAACTAATGCTTGTCGCACTTCGACGGGCTCAGTGTGACAAGCATTATCCGTTTCGTTGTCATATTGTCTCACTTCGGCAAGCTCAGTGCGACAACACATTTCATTTATTGTATCGCTTCCGCTTCCATCTTCTTCTGTTCTTTCTTTCTCTCGTCTTCGTTCAGTATCACTTTACGCATACGGATGAAGTTGGGCGTTACCTCGATACACTCATCGGGCTGGATATATTCCATGCACTCTTCCAGTGATAATAATGTTTTAGGAGCAATGCGGGTGGCATCATCGCTTCCGCTGGCGCGGTGGTTGGTCAGCTTCTTACCTTCCGTGGCATTCACCACCAGGTCGCCGGGCTTAATGTTCTCTGCAATGATCTGTCCTGCATAAACATCTTCTCCCGGGTCCACGAAGAAAGTTCCCCTGTCCTGCAATTTATCAATAGAGTAACCAGTTGTCTTTTCTGTATTCTTCGAGATCAGCACGCCATTATTCCTTCCGGGAATGGGGCCTTTCCAGGGTTTGTATTCTGTAAAGCGGTGGGCCATCACGGCTTCACCGGTAGTAGAGGTCAGCATTTGTGTACGGAGACCGATCAAACCTCTTGAAGGAATATCAAATTCCAGGTGTTGCATTTCGCCTTTTGTTTCCATGATCAGCATCTCCCCCTTACGGCGGCTCACAAGGTCGATCACTTTGCTGGCAAATTCCTGCGGCACATCCACCACCAGGTTCTCATAAGGTTCACATTTTTTGCCGTTGATTTCTTTCACGATCACCTGTGGCTGGCCTACCGTTAATTCATATCCCTCGCGGCGCATGGTTTCTATCAGGATACCGAGGTGAAGGATACCACGGCCATAGACCATGAAACTATCTCCTTCATCGGTGTCCACCACTCGCAGGGCCAGGTTCTTTTCTGTTTCTTTCATCAGGCGGTCACGCAGGTGGCGGGAGGTGACGAATTTTCCATCCTTACCATAGAAAGGTGAGTTGTTGATGGAAAAAAGCATGTTCATCGTTGGCTCATCCACGCTGATCACGGGTAATGCTTCGGGGTTCTCTGCATCAGCAATGGTATCACCGATATTAAAATCTTCGATACCCACTACGGCGCAAAGGTCACCGGCAATAACTTCCGTTACTTTCTTCTTGCCCATCCCTTCAAACACATATAATTCCTTTACCCTTGATTTTTTAATGCTGCCATCGGCCTGCATCAAAGCCACGGGTTGGTTTTCTTTGATAGAACCACGGCTTACTTTACCTACGGCAATACGGCCGAGGAAAGAAGAATAATCCAAGGAAGTGATCTGCATTTGCAAATACCCTTCATTCACTTTGGGTGGCGGTACAAATTTTAAGATACCATCCAGTAATGGATTGATATTATCGATCTGTGTCAGTGAATCATTGAACCAGCCATTTTTTCCGGAACCATAAAAGGTCGGGAAATCCAGTTGCTCTTCAGATGCGTCGAGGTTAAAGAATAATTCAAACACGGCATCATGCACTTCATCGGGACGGCAATTCGGTTTGTCCACCTTATTAATAACAACAATAGGTTTCAGGCTTAATTGCAATGCTTTTTGCAGTACAAATCTTGTTTGCGGCATGGGGCCTTCAAAGGCATCCACCAGCAGGATCACGCCATCGGCCATCTTCAATACCCTTTCCACTTCCCCGCCAAAGTCGGCGTGGCCGGGGGTATCGATCACATTGATCTTAACGTCTTTGTAGGTTACGGCTGCGTTCTTGCTGAAAATGGTGATCCCACGCTCCCTTTCCAGATCATTACTGTCCATGATCAGCTCCCCGGTTTCCTGGTTGTCACGAAACACCTTGGTGGCATGTAAAATCTTGTCTACCAGGGTGGTTTTGCCATGGTCAACGTGGGCTATGATCGCTATATTTCTGATTTCCATAATCTTATTGTCAAACGAGCGGCAAAGGTACGATTATATTACGGGGGGAGCAAGTGAAATAAGTGTTACGATGGGGCTAATTTTTCACCGCAGACCTGCCTGTCGGCTGGCAGGGAACATGAGAACAGGGAGTTTTCGCAGAGGGTTTTCACGCGGCGTACGCAGCGTAGCCAAGATCGCAACGAAATACAGTGCTGCCAAAAATCTATCCATACGACTTTACGAGTTTTTTGCGCCTTTTCGAAATACCCCTCTGCGTCGCCGCCCCGCCGCGATCGCCGCGAGAAACCTTTTGTGTCTTTGTGTGAAAACCCCTCTCTGCGTAACCCCTGCGCTCTCATTTCTCCGCGGTGAATACCCTAATTTAGGATCACATGTTGAAGCACCCCTCCAAAATGATCTTCCTCTTTGCCTGCCTCCAGGTGCTCTGCTCCACGCTGTTGCTGAAGGTCCCGGATTTTCAGTCTGTCAACAGCCTTTTATTCCTTGTATCCGGTATGGCTATCAGTTATTATGTTTTACAACAACCCGCTATCGAAATAAAATCACGCCCCTTTTTTATTAAAAGCGATGCACTAAGATTTGGATTTATCCTGGTACTCCTTCCCATTAGTTATTATCTCTGCCGCCAGATATTTGATAACACGCCTATTCAAAAAGAATATGCCGATATGCTGCCCGTGATGAAGGTGATGGGAGAAAGAGCTATCGCCGGCGAATGGCATCAAGTATATGACCCCATTCCCGAAATATGGAACGGTATGCAGCCCATCTATCTCCCCGCTATGTGGTTGCCATTTACTTCCTCTGTTATTCTTGACTTTGATATGCGCTGGATCACTGTAATGGGTATATGGTTAAGTGTATTGATCATTATATGGCCGTTGAAATGGGCCACCCGCATCCACAATATTTTATTCTTTGCCGTCCTTGTTCTTTTATTGGGATGGCTGCATGAAGAAAAAACCAATAATGTGGTCCGCCTCACAGAAGAAGGGGTTGTTTTCTTTTATTATGCATTACTCACCGTATCGCTTCTGTTTCGCAATCCCTGGATGACCGGGATCAGCATAGCCTTATGTTTACTCAGCCGCTATGCCCTCATTGGCTGGTTGCCCTTTGTATTGTTGTTGCTCCTTTATAAAAAACAATATCCTTACCTGCTTAAAATGGCGGTGTCGGGCGGGGTTGTTTTATTGTTGTTATTATTTCCTGTGGGTACAAAACCGCTCCTGCTCCATTGGCAGTTGCCGGGTTCCTATATCGCTCAATCTGCCAAAGTATGGAAGCAGAATTCTGAATTCTTTCACCAGTCATTGGGCATGGCGAAGTTTTTTGGTCCGGGTAATATTCATGTACTCCATAATATGCTGCTTATTGGCAGTTTTGTTCTTCCTGTTTTGTTCTTTTGGTTGATACGGAAAAAGAATATTTCCTTTCACACGGCATTGTTATCCTGTTTCCAGCTCAGCCTCACTTTTTTTTACAATTTCCTGGATGTAAGCTATCTCTATCTTTATTATACCC
>CAZSGD010000066.1:0-10750 GCA_964606155.1 uncultured Chitinophaga sp.
CAAATGCTGTAAACAGCATCAGCATCATGAACAGTGATGCGATTTTTCTCATGTTGTTAAGCTTTTGATTTAATAAAACCCTTTGTGGGCCTGTTTTGCAATGGATCAGAGCTGTGAAATTATTTTTATGCTGCTCTGCGATTTTGCCTATTCAACGAACAGCAGGTAATCGTCTACAGGTGAACGTTAGGTCGGTTAAAGAGGATAAATAAGAAGATAACGGCCGTTGGACAGGAGGAAACGGTCGTTGGTATTTGAGGGTGAAAATTTAATACAGCTATAACAGTCATTAACCATGACTTTGCCGGGTCATGATGATACGATGAGATCAGTCAGCCGCAGAGCCCAGAACAGACTGCACCAGCTCTTTATAACTTCTGCCGATAGGGATGGGTTTGCCTTCTATCTCCACATCGGTGGCGGTAAAAGCATCGATCTTATCCCTGGCTACGATAAAAGAACGGTGGATGCGCAGGAAATTGTTCCGGGCTAATAATTCTTCAATCTGGCCCAGTTGGAATTTGGTGAGAATGGATTTGCTCCTGGTTACAATACGGATATACTCCTTCAGGCTTTCGATATACAATATTTCATCCAGGAAAACTTTTACTTTTTTCTTGCTTACATTAAAGAAGAGGTAACTTCTCTCCCCTGTAATGATCGTTGGCGCCAACACTGTTTCCCCATTATTAAATTGCTTCAGTTTATTCACCGCCATCAGGAAGCGGCTAAATTCAATGGGCTTAAGCAGGTAATCCACCACGTTATGCTCATATCCCTGCAGGGCATATTCATGATAGGCGGATGTGATGATAATATGCGGGGGATGTTTCAGCGTTTTAATAAAATCAAGTCCTTTCAGTTTGGGAAGATGGATATCCAGGAACATCAGGTCCACCTTTTCCTTTTGGAGCTTTTCCATGGCAAAGATGGCATCTGAGCAAATTCCCTTCAATTGCAAAAAAGGGACCTGCCGGATATAGTCCTGCAATACTTCTGCAGCAAGAGGCTCGTCTTCCACTATCAGGCAACTATACTGTTGCATGGTTTAACAGATTTATTTTCAAAAATACTTTAAATACGGTCCGTTTATTTTCGATCTCCAGCTGGTGGTCGGGGTACATCAACTCCAGTTGCCTGCGCACATTGCTTAAACCTATATTTTCGACTATTTCCTTCTCACCATCATCTTTTGAATTCTCTGCCCTGAACTCCAACTGCCCTTCTTTTAATTTAACATCAATATGAACATAGGAGTCAAATCTGGTTTCGCTGGCACCGTGCTTAAAGGCATTGTCCACAAACGGAAGCAATATCAGCGGGGCTATAGGTTGGGTGTCCTTATCCACCGAACGGGTAAACTGCAGGCTAAGTCGGTCATTGTACCGTATCTTTTCCAGTTCAATATAATCACTCAGCACCCTCAGCTCCTGGGATATGGTGATGGTCGGGTTCCGCGATTCATACAACATAAACCGGAGTAATTTTGACAACTTCATCACCACTTCGGCTGTATCATCCGATTTCTTCCGGGCGAGTGCATAAATGTTATTCAACGTGTTGAAGAGAAAATGCGGGTTGGTTTGTGTACGTAAAAATTTAAGTTCGGCTTCCAGCTTATCTTTTACCAGTATCTTTTCTTTTTCTTTCGAGGTTTGGTTCAACCGGTACTGCTTGACCGCCACCACCACCCCCACAATAAATACCAGGTCCAGAAAGGAAGATAAAATCCTGTCTGGTGTAAACAAAGCCTGTACCTCGATCTTTTCGTGGTACATATAGGGAAGGATAAGATAAATGACCAGAAACCGGTAACATGTAATGGCTGCTGCAAATCCCCCGATGGCGGCAGGCAATATGAACCCGATTTTTTTAGGCCGTCCGTTTGTATCGCTCAACAAGTACACGATAAAATAACTGAGTGGAATTTTAACCAAACACAAAGTGGCTTCTGCGTAAAGCGCCATCAGCCACCTGTTGAAATCAGGGATATGCGCATAGGATTTACTGATCCATGCATACTCCAGGTATGATTCAAACAGGATATAGGCAATCCAAAAAATTATATGCAATCTCAGCCGGTAACTCATTGAAACAAAAATCGCTAAAACCGGCAGAATTAGGAGCTTTTGGCTATAAATAACGGTTTCCAACCCACGAAATACCGGAATAAAAGCAGGAATGGCATACTTGGCCAACTAATTCATTACCCGGTAAAGCGTTTTTCTCCGCAAGCGGGAATATATATACCCGAACAGGCTGTTGGTAGAAAATTGGTCCTGTGCAATGCGGCTATTTCTAATTTACCGCCCTAATCACTGCATTATGAGTACATCCCCCCAACTTACAGATCGCCGGTCTATGCAAATTCTCCGGATAGTTGTTACCTTATTTATGATGGCACATGGCATCACCCGTCTTTCTATTAATGGCCCCGTGCATTTTGGTGAATTCCTCGAATCAAAAGGGTTCCCCATGGGTGAAGCATTAGCATGGAGCATTACTTTTTTCGAGATCCTTGGCGGAATATTGCTTATCCTGGGTTACCAGCAACGACTGATCTGCCTCCTGTATATCCTTGAATTGTTCATGGGTATTGTATTGGTGCATTTTAAAAACGGCTGGTTTGTGGTAGGTCTCACACAGGGCGGTATCGAATACAGTGTACTGCTCATCATCTGTTTTCTACTGGTTTTTTTAACGGCAGGCAAAAAAATCAAAGTCCCCGCCTGATCATTTCAGGTAATCATAAGCATCCACAAATTCAATCTCAGGACAGGATATAGCCAGGAGACGAAGGATCTGTAAATGGCCTGCTCCTATCATCACAAAAATTCTTTCTTCTTTTGATTCAGCAGCCAGCCGGAGAATATTGGAAAAAATGCGGAGGTTACGGTTCCACCAGGCGGTGCTGTTGTCAGCTCCCGGGTAATACCCGTTGGCCCCGACTTTAATATCCCCGATCAGATAATGGCCAAGCTGCAGTTGCAGATGCTCCGGGTTATTTTGCAAAGCCAGCGAAGCCCTCAATGGCCATACCGACTTCAGGGAGTCGTCTTTTTCATACATGGAAAAAAAAAGTTTTCCATACACGGTATCCGCATAGTGTTGCTGATGATGCACGGCTGCAAAACTGTCCACGTTCAGCTCATTGTCAAAACTGCGGGCAGGAGCATCAATGTTATACAATTTCTTATGTCCCATCATCGCCGCCAGCCGATAGTAGACCTGGAAAATTTCATTCTCTCCGGGCACATAACGCTGGTGTACGAATTCATTGTATAGGGAATCATGAAATGACTGCCGTTCCGGTTTACTTTCGATCGCCACTTTGGTGGGCTTAAACGTTGCCAGTAGCTGCAACAATTCTTTTACTTCTTCCTGGCGCCGGGACGATTTGATATTTACACTGTATTTGGGTTTATAACTATCATTTCCACCATCATTAAAATGAAAAGTACCCAGGATCATCACCTGGGGTTTCTTGGGTTGTTGAAAGGGCGCCGCCAGTTTATTCATGTCGGCCCCCGCTTTTTGTGAGAAACAGCATGGTGCTACTAACAATAAACAAATGGTGTAAATTAATTTCATGGCTTAAAGATTATTATACGAAAAATACGGCAGAAGATGAGATTCATTGCAGAATCCTGCAAAGAGCATGTATCCATCTATCAAAAACCGTTTTGAACACACCGGTTAAAATCCGGGGCCATGGAGGGCCCCGGTGAATCCAATAACAGTGGTTTTAAAATGGATAATTAAGAAAAATCGTTTGCTATGAACTGGTCAAATCCGCAGCCTTTTATTGAACAATAGTTTTTGTCGTTCACATTTTTATTGCTTTATCACTTTCAGCACCGATTGTCGGCTATCCATCACCGTAATGATATGCAGGACATAAGCTCCCGCTGGTAATGGCCGGACCGGTATGGAAAACACACTGCTCCCCCTGCTGATCCTGTTCCTGCCGGATAATACCTGCCTGCCGCTGTAATCTGTCAATATCCAGGTAATATCCTGCGTGCCGGGCGAGTTGGCCGCAATATGTATCTCGGTCGTCGCAGGTACGGGGAATACACTGAAACGGGCCCCGGAGTTTTGTTTTTCCTTGTCAGAAAATCGATGGACCGGGGCAAAAGGCCCGCTGCTTACCTTCAAATCCAGTAAATAGCACCGGAACGGATTCCATGCCTGCTGATACCCATATATTTTAACCCGGTAAAGTCCTGCCTGACTTGTATTAAATACCAGTGTATCATTAATTTTAAAAGAATGATCGGCCACTGCGATCCGGTTTCCGGCATCATCTGTTAACTCCATATCATAATCTCCGGGTAAACCAGAAAGGATAAGCCGGATATTTGTCTTCCCGGCCGTGGTTTGAAAATAAAACCAGTCGATATCATTTTTCCCTGTAATGGCCGCCCTGGTCCGGGTATCCGCATGTATCAGTTTCGCCTGACCGGTATCGTTATTGGGTTCTGCGGAATCCATACAATCCAGCGGCAGTACCGAATGCCCCATAAAGACCTTTGAAATGGTGTCTGTATACGACCAGGCCCCATTGTCCACCTTCAATACATACTGTATAATGGTCCCATTGACAGTGGCGGGAGATAAAACCAATGCAATGCTGTCGGATTTTGTGCCCAGCAGGTTAAGACTGTTGTATTGCACCGATGGTCCTGTAAAAATGATCTCGCTGCTGATGGGAATCAGTGAAACAGTGAAAACGGTGTCTTTAATACTATACCGCTTCAGGTCAAAATAGGAATGTGTGGAAAGCGAATGGATAGTGTCATTTCCGGTATCGGTAATAGCTGCATATTTTGCCGCCATCCGAAGCATTTTGATATTGGCATGTAACAGGCTGTCGCCATAAACAGGTATCAGCCCCTGTGCAGGCCAGAATGATTTCCCGACTTCAATTGTAAACGCAAATATCTTCGGCTTGGTGGCCTGCTCACCATACAGCCAGTCGTCAGAAGTTCCATTGGCCGTATATCCCAACGTGGTATTGAATGTACCCATTTGAAAATTATTCTCCGCGGTGAGGTAACCGGCAATGGTTGAGAATACGGCGCTGTCACTTGTCAAAGAATCAATATCATAGTTCCAGGGGTAATTGAAAGAATCATCCCAGGCATGATAATTAAATGCTGCAGTGAACCGGTGTGCATTACAGAGGTCCCGGATCGCTTGTGTCTCTGCTTCACTCCAGGCAGCTGTACCCCGGTAATAGGCATTACCGGCAAAGTTGGAACCTGCCTGTCCTAACTGGCCCGCATGTGTATAGGCCCAGTTATACCCGTAATTCCTGTTCAAATCAACTCCATAATGTGTGGTGGAGCTGATCATCCTGGGTTTCCTGTTCTTGCGCCAGCTACCGCCACCGGCTGGGTTGGTGCTTTCATTATAAGCCAGTCCGTCAGGATTCAGCACAGGAATGTAATGGAGGGCAGAATTGTTGAGCAGGGTCCTGATCTCTTTATCAGACTGATAGTGCTCCAGCAGGTACCATATATAATATATACTCACACTGGTGCCCAATACTTCATTGGCATGATGCAGTGCCGTCATCATCCATTCGTCTTCATCTGTTTCCACGGAATCAGGATAATCACTGATCCGTATCATCACAATGGGCCTGCCTTCATAAGTAGTACCGATCGTATCTTTTACAGAAACAAGCTGTGGAAATGCCGTTCTCATACTATCCAGCACATCCATCGCTTCCTGAAATGTATAAAAGCCGCCCATGGAACCGTACGCAAAATGGGCCGGCACACTGCTCATCTTTTGCTGGTAACTGTTGAGCAGGGATGCTTCTTCCTTTTTATATACTGCTGTAATATCTTTAAAACGGATCCTTCTTTTTTTGAATACCATAAGTTCATCCGTATTCAACTCTGTTTCGAGCATTCCATTTTGATAATGGAAATGAGGGGGCAATAACCCTTCCTGTTTCCATTCGCTTATTTCCTGTGCAGACGCTTTTACTTCTATGCGCCGGAGGGCAGGTCCCTGCGCAAGCAGGGACTGGAAACTTCCGGCTACCATCAGGATTATCAAACACTGGAGTTTATTCATAGGTATCAGATTAGAGTTTTCATAGTTTATGGGTATGGTTTTTCATGGTATCAGGGATCATCATGAAATTCCTGTAACAACAGCCTGCCTGGCCACTCTTCTTTCCCGCTGGTCTACAATCGAGAAATACAAAAGCAACTGGCATCCGCTGTACATAGCCCATGACATGATATAGAATATGAAGGGCATGGTGGTTTTAAAGGAAAAGTGGATAATGGCCGGAATAATGAACACGAGTAAATATTTCATTCTTATTTGTGAATAATACTGCCAGAACAAAACACTGAATCCAAGCATAAATACACAGCTTATTATTGTCATGGTAATGGTCATGCGTGCAAACGAAAAGCGCATATAATGATAAAAATGGGTGAGAAAACCAGGTTGCATGATAAGACGGGAACAGGCCAGGAGCACATAACCCAGCAAAACAAGAAAAGTGACCTGGTAAATAACCCTGACATATAACTGCCTGGGTTTTGCCAGCAGAGAATACAAAAGGGTGACCGAATTCAGATTCAGTACCATGATCAGGAGGAAAGTAACATTCAGCACCAATACCCCGGTGGTAAAAAAGTACCCGTTGGTGGCTTCATCCCCAAAAGGCAGCACGATCAGCAGGATATAACATACCGGGTAGCAAATGCAAAGAATAGCATTACTCAACAGAAGATTTCTTTTGCTGAAGATGGTCTTCAGCGTCCCAACAATGCTCTGGCCCATAATTTTTTTTTACGTTTGAACGATACTATTTTATTTACGTAATCATAGAGACGGATTCCGGGTTATGCCCGGGCATTGTTATTTATTGGATAAGGATCTTTTTTATTTCACTGCCATGCCTGAAATCAAATCGTAAAAAGTATATCCCTTTTGCCAGGGCCTTTGCAAAAGCCATGGTGTATGTTCCATTATCACTTCTTGTTAGAGGAACCTGCTGTATAGTTAGCCCGGCTGTATTCAGCAGCGTTACCTGTACGGGCATCTTATTACCGGAAAACTCCAGGTAAAATATTCCGTTCACAGAAGGATTGGGATAGATGTGCACACTCCCCTTATTTTCTTCATATTCCACTTTTTTTATCATCGAGGTATACATATAGGTATCCTGGGTATACCTGAGGCGGTAAAAAAGTGATTGTTTCGGCGGAAAAGAATCTGTATAATGAAAGGCATTGCTAACGGTGCCGATAGGTTGCCAGCTATTCGCATCGGCAGATCGCTCCACAGTAAACCGGGCCGGTTCTGTTGTATTATCCGATATCCATTGCAGCTTAACCAGGTTACCAGATCTGCGGGCTGAAAAATCCAGGATACTGATCGGCAACGGCCAGCAGTATGCCGAACCCGGCCCTTCTATTCCTATATCAAAAAAAGCACCCGGATCATTTTGGTTGTTGAACTCTGTGAGGATCCAGTTGGAGCTTCTCCACACCGAACTGATCCTCACCTCATCCATGATACCGCCGTAAAATCGTCCCGCATTCAGGTCCTCCCGGCCTCCCAAAAAGATATCTGTGGCCGGGTCAAAAGTATTGGCGCCCCACACGGAATATACAGCTCTTTGCACCCCATCCACATATATGGTTGCGCCACCAAAATCCTGGATACGCATCGTATAATAATGCCAGTTACCATCGATCCAGGTGGTCCCTGCATTCAGGGTGTCGAAGTTGTTGGCATCATTACTGTCCCTGAAAACTGTTTTCACCATCCCCCGGTTATGTATTTCGCTGGGGATCGTGATATTATCTTCCCCTATATATACGTTCAGCGAATTTTGTGTGGCCCAGGCACCATGACTGAATGCATATTGGTAGGAGTTACCGTTTACCTCAGAAAGATTGAACCAAAATGAAACCGTGAGTTCCTGCCCGTATAAAAAATCGGGTATCCTTATATAATCATTTACTTCGTCAAAATTGATCGCTTCTCCCATTTTACCGGCAACCAGGTTGGCCGCTGTCATACTGCCAAATGCCGTTCCGTTATGTGCATTGGCTGTACCATCTGTCATTTGCGGTGCGGCCCCTGCCGGGTTATTATTCAGATGCCAGACAGCGTTGTAGGAAGCATCCCAAACTGTGTTGACGGAAGTAGATGAGCCTATACCGCCGTTACCATAATATACGTAGATACGTGTATCAGATGTGGTGGACAGGGAAGGTATACGAACCCAGATCGTTACATCTCCCGTGGCGGGATTATAGGATTCTAACTGATGGTCCAGGGGATTGCTGCATGCATTTTGATAAAAAACTATATCAAACCCACTGGCGCTGCTTACATGACCGCCATTGACTGTGCTGCGCATTTCCGGGTCGGTTACCTTAAATAAAAACGGGAAATTGATAAGGGCCGCTCCATCGGGTATCTGGTTTTCATGAATAACGATCTCTTTCACATAATCATATCCTGCTGGTTGCCCGATGACAGCCCTGTTGCACAAGAGCAGGCAACAAATAATAAATGGGGTAAATGGTTTTGATTTCATACTGATTGGATTTTTACTAAAGTTTTTCTGAAGCCAAGATAGTATTGATACTCGTGTATTGTCAAGGTAAGAAACCAGCGAAAGCACTATTATCATTTATTATCGCTATCAACTAACATTTTGCGGCAGCGAACACACACATTTTATAGTTGAAATGCATTCTTCCCTGTATATCCGGCTTTACCGGGCTGTATACCGGGATTAATTTTTGAAAGCAAAACCTACCAATAACGGCCTGGTGTATACGAAAGGAGTATATCTATCCATGAATGACTCACTTCTTTTCTGCATCCACTCGCCATGATATTTCTCCGGAAGTTTTTAATACTTTAGTAGCGGTTAAGGGGCCTGCCCAATGCTATAAGACAATGTGACAATGCATTAAGAGGGCATTTCTGTTTAATGACAAAAACACTTAAACCTTTTTTACGTCCCCGCAGTGTATTAACCATCCTGGTTATCGTTGCATTCATATATCTCATTATTAATTTACTCCGTTCTCATCCGCAAAGCAAACCCGTCTCTGCGATACGCCATATTAAAGAAGTGGTCTTTTTTCTTATTTCCATTTTTAGTGTGCTGGGCCTGCAATATTTTTTACATACCAGGATATCACAGCTGTCTTTTCTTAAAGACAGGATACGGCTGCAGATCATTATAGAGTTAATGCTGTCTGTTGTTTACACCTCCCTCATTTGTTTTGGGGTCTTTATGATCTTACTCCCCGTGTATATGCATAAAGGGAGTGATTTTCGTACCCTGATATTGTTTACCATGATCATCTTCATGATCCAGCTGGTCTATCTTTTTTATCATCACCTGTCGGATTACCTGGAGCGTTTCAAAACACTATTATTAAAAGCAGAAAAAGCGCGGTACGAAAAAATTACGGCCCAGTATAAAGCGCTGCAGAATCATATTGGTCCCCATTTTATTTTTAATTCACTTACCGGGCTGGATGCGATGGTAAAAAAAGAACCCGCCATAGCTTCAAAGATCATCAGTCACCTGTCTGACCTTTTGCGGCATATCATTATCACACTCGATAAAGTAACGATCCCTCTGGCTGCCGAACTGGAGTTTATTGAACGTTATTATGCATTGCTGGATATACGGTTTCCCGGTTGTATCGTATTACAAAAAAAGATCGATCCGCTGCACATGGCAAAAAAGATACCCCCCTGCCTGTTGCAGATACTGGTGGAAAATGCAGTAAAACATTCCATTATCAGTACCGAACAACCGCTCATTATATCTATCACCAGCTTGTCTGATAACCGGCTGGAAGTATCCAATAATATCTCTAAAAGAAAATCGTTTGGTTACCTGCCGGTAACAGGAACGGGATTAAATAATGTGCGGCAGCGGTATGCTTTACTAACAGAAGAGCGGCTGGATATCTTTCAAACGGATGAGCGATTCAGTGTTATCTTACCTTTACTTGAAACAGATAGCTATGAATATACTGATCATTGAGAACGAACCGGCATCGGCCGGGCAACTGAAAGATATTGTTTCCGAAGTGCGAAGCGATTGCCATTTCCTGCCCGTGAGCAGCAGTGTGGCAGACAGCGTTCGCTGCCTGGAACAAAATACACCCGACCTGATATTTATGGATATTGAATTATCAGACGGGTCCGCCTTCGATATTTTCAATGAAGTAACGGTTAAATCACCCGTTATATTCACTACGGCATTCAACGAACATATCACAAGAGCTTTTGACAATAACGGCATGGATTACCTGCTCAAACCCGTGAATCCGGAAATGGTAACAAAAGCATTCCGGAATTATGAACGGTACAAAAGCATCTTTGGCAGTAACAAAAGTTATGATTTTAATTTCCTGAAGAAAGCCTCTGTTAACACCTCTTATAAATCCCAGTTTTTAGTAAAACATGGGCAAAAACTTATACCCGTTAAAATTGCAGATATTAATCATTTTTCCAGTGACGGCAACCTGGTGTACCTGGTTACCCAGGACAAAAGAAAATATGTGATAGATGAAAACCTGGGTGAACTGGAAATTATTCTAAATCCCTCACTTTTTTTCCGGGTAAACCGGAAATTTTTAGTGGCGAAGGAGGCTATTCTTTCCCTGGACCAATATTCTCCCGGGCAGGTTTCTGTAAATGTGCATCTGCTGGAATCAGAAAAAATTGTTGT
>CAZSGD010000067.1:0-10623 GCA_964606155.1 uncultured Chitinophaga sp.
TCTTGTTTCTTGTGCCTTGTCCACTGAGCTTTGTACCTTGTGTCCTCTATGCGATATTTCGTCAAAACACCCTGGTGGCTGAAGAAAATTTATCCGAAACGGACCTGGAGTATTGGTACCCGGGAGAAGATCGTTTATTTCACATTTGATGATGGTCCGCATCCTGTGGCCACTCCTTTTGTATTGGACCAACTGAAAGAATACAATGCCAAAGCCACTTTTTTTTGTATTGGTAAAAATGTAGCGGCCCATCCCGGAATTTACCAGCGTATTTTAAATGAAGGCCACCAGGTGGGTAATCACACACAACATCATTTGAATGGGTGGAAGACAGAGGATGAGACGTATTTCAATGACGTGTCAGCAGCTTCTGCCTATATTTCCAGCCGTTTATTCAGGCCGCCTTATGGAAGGATGAAAGCATCGCAGGCCAGGCTCTTAAAAGAGTATAAAGTAGTGATGTGGGATGTGCTGAGTGCTGATTTTGATGAGTCGATCGGCCCGGAACAATGTCTTCAAAACGTGATCCGCAACTTTTCACCGGGTTCCATCATCATATTCCATGACAGTCAAAAAGCATTTCCCAGGCTGGAGTATGCCCTTCCCCAATGCCTGGCTTTTTTTGCCGAAAAAGGCTATCAATTTGGGCTGATGGAGGGGTAAAAAAAGCCCCACGCTTTGTTGTCAGGGCAAAAAGTCATGGGTTCACCTATAAAAAAGTTAGGGCCTGGGTAGAAACCCTGGCCCGTTTTTAATCCGTACCCTATGAAAACTGGTTTAAAGGTATAATAATTTTTTAATTACGGCAAAGTAATTTGATAGGTAACTCCATTAATTGTGACCGTAGCCAGGTTATCACAAACCCCATTACCGAAGTCCAGCACAGCAATCCAGGGGCTGTTGGTCGCAGCATTCAGCCTGGCCGTCCTGATCTTGCCTCTTACTATATAGCGGCAGGTGAACCTTTTGATGAGGGGCGAAATGATCTCTGAATTCCAGGCCACCAGCAAATTCCCGCGAAGTACCTGTCCCTGGGCACCGCCTGTGATCTCAAAAACGTCATCGTGCGGGATATTGGTTGCCATGCCATAAACCTGGGTGATGGTCTTGGTACTGTTCCATTTTACATAGTTGCCATTCGGCTTAGTGAGCTTACCGTCAATGACTTCTACTTTAAATTTGCGGACAATAGGGGTGGTATTGGTCGAGCCAATATTGCTGATCTTGAGCTTTCCCTGCACATGCACATCGTTTACATAGTAGTCCACAAAATTGGTAGTAGCCACAGCTCCCGGATTAATTAAACGGGCCGTATATTCTGTAATGATCTTTCCCCGGCGGGTGCGGCCATCAGGTCCAGTACAGCCAGTGGTGCCAAAATCCACCACAATCACGGTGGGGAAGGGGGTACCATTGGGATGGCTGATGGTAACCGTAAAACAGCGGGGAACGGGGGTCAAAGTGTCTACCCGGCCATAAAATACCCCGGCTCCATTAATACCCACGTCGTCGTTGGCGCCTATCACGTCGTCAAAAAGGGTATTGAAAGTCTCTTCCGCCTCCACATTGGCTTCGTTGGAAGCCATCGAAGCTTCTTTTTCCTGCTCTTCTTCCGATCCATTCCGGCTATCTTCTTTCTGACAGGAATTGAGCAGGGAAAGGCTTAAAAATGCAAGGATGGCGACTAATGAAATCGGGATCGGCCTGAGTTTCATAAACTATAGTTTTTGGGATATAATTGAATTAACGGCTGTAAGATGGATTTTATTGACTTAAGTTTAACGGTTTCTTACATTTTTTTGCGGAGTTTTGCCTTCCAAAAGCCCTGAAAATGACGCTTATAGATACTCATAGCCATATTTACCTGCCCGAATTTGAGGCCGACAGGGAAAAAATGATGGACAGGGCTGAAAAAGAAGGGATTCGGCAGATTCTGCTCCCGGCCATCGATTCCGGCACCCATGCCGCCATGCTGCACCTGGAAAAAGAACACCCCCGGTGCATCAGCATGATGGGGCTGCACCCCTGCTCAGTAAAAGAAGGTTTTAAAAATGAATTGAGAATAGCGAGAGATTATTTCGACACCCGTGCATTCAAAGCCGTGGGGGAGATCGGCCTGGATTTTTACTGGGACAAAACTTTTACAGAACAACAATATGCCGCTTTTCATGAGCAAATAGAATGGGCCCTGCATTTTGATTTACCGATCGTGATACATTCCCGCAATTCCACCGATGAGTGCATTGCTGTGGTGAAAGAACATCAAAAAGGGAAATTGAAAGGTGTGTTCCATTGTTTCTCCGGTGATGCAGCGCAGGCAAAGCAGGTAACAGACCTCGGATTTTATGTAGGTATCGGGGGGGTGGTGACGTTTAAAAATTCAGGGTTGGACAAGGTAATGGAAACTATTCCGCTGGAATGGGTGGTGCTGGAAACAGATGCTCCCTACCTGGCACCGGTACCGTTCAGGGGTAAACGAAATGAACCTGCCTATTTAAAATACGTAGTCGAAAAAGTATCATCTATCAGGAATATCAGTGTGGAGGATGCGGCATCTATTACCACTGCGAATGCAAAAAAACTTTTTGCCATATAGTTCTGACAGAGCATCCGCAGCATCCTTTTTTAGTTCATTAAATTTGCATTCTATTCAAACCTGACGGGGAGGCTTCATGCAATTCTATACCGAATCATTGACACATTACCAGCGCCTTCGAACAAGAGAAGTGAAAATCGGCGACCTGTTGCTCGGAAACCCCGATGGCATTCATCCGCATCCTATTCGTGTGCAAACGATGACAACCACGGACACCATGGATACCATCGCAACCGTAGAACAAAGTATCCGTTGCGTTAAAGCCGGTGCGGAACTGGTGCGTATTACGGCCCCGTCTAAAAAAGAAGCGGAAAACCTGCTGAACATTAAGAACGAATTGCGGAAAAGAGGATATGCCACACCGTTAGTGGCCGATATTCATTTTACACCCAATGCTGCTGAGATTGCCGCCCGGATCGTGGAAAAAGTAAGAGTGAACCCCGGTAATTATGTAGATAAAAAGAAATTTGAACTGATTGAATACACCGATGCGGACTATGCGGAAGAAATAGAAAGGATCACGGAACGATTTACGCCACTGGTTAAAATATGTAAGGAATACGGCACAGCCATGCGTATCGGCACCAATCATGGATCGCTGAGCGACCGGATCATGAGCCGTTATGGCGACACACCGATCGGGATGGTGGAAAGCGCCATGGAGTTCCTGCGCATTGCCCGGGCTGAAGCCTATCATAATATTGTGCTGAGTATGAAAAGCAGTAACCCGCAGGTGATGGTGCAGGCCTACCGCTTACTGGTAAAAACCATGTTTGATGAATTTGGCGAATGTTATCCGCTGCACCTGGGTGTAACAGAAGCGGGCGATGGTGAGGATGGAAGGATCAAATCAGCCATTGGTATCGGCGCCTTATTAGAAGATGGTATTGGTGATACGATCCGTGTATCATTGACCGAAGACCCTGAATTTGAAATACCGGTTTGTAAAGACCTTGTAAAAAGATATGAGAATAGTCCGGAACCAGGGAAATCCGGAAGCCGGAAAGAAATACCCGAAATGGAGGAGTCGTCATCCCGACTTAATTATTCCCCATTTGAATATAAGCGAAGAGAAACTTTTGCTATTGATAATATTGGAGCCAGGCATGTGCCTGTGGTGATCGCGGACCTGCACAAGATCGATAAGATCTCGCCTGCTCACTTACAAAGTGTGGGTTATCATTATGATGAAGCCACCGATAAATGGAATATAGGTGACGCAGCGGCCGACTATATTTTCACTGGTAACCAGGTACTGGATTTTGAATTGCCGGGTACATTGAAAATGATCGTGTACCCGGATACCTGGGTAATGGGGCCATCCAAATACCTGCCTATCTGGGATGTACATGAATATATTACTGCGGGTGAAAAAAGTGATACACTAAATTTTGTGATGATCGACTGTGATGAAGAGGGTTCGGCCCGTCATGCGGCTTTTGAAAAAATTGCGAATGATCCGACCGTGGTGATCTGTTTTAGCTCCACCAACAAAAATGCGATGCCATCCGTTCGGGAGGCTTTTGTGGAGTTAATGGGTAAGGACATTAAAAACCCTGTGATCCTCATTACCGACAGTAACTGGCAAACGCCGGATGAACACCTGATCCATTTTGCCACTGAAACGGGTGCTTTATTACTGGATGGCTTGGGTGATGGAATTTGCCTGGGCTATGGCGCCAAAGCCACCATGGAGAATGTACAGGCCACCGGCCGTACCTACCTGCCTGTAAAAGATATTTACCAGTTTACCAACAATACTGCCTTCAGTATTTTGCAGGCCACCCGTACAAGAATTTCCAAAACGGAATATATTAGTTGTCCCAGTTGCGGACGGACTTTATTTGATCTGCAGGAAACAACCGCAAAGATCCGGGCGGTGACCCATCATTTAAAAGGCGTGAAGATCGCTATCATGGGCTGCATTGTAAATGGGCCCGGAGAGATGGCCGATGCGGATTTTGGTTATGTGGGCAGCGGGCCGGGTAAGATCACTTTGTATAAAGGCAAGGAAGTGGTGAAACGTAATGTGAATAGTGAGGTGGCGGTGGAAGAATTGATCAACCTGATCAAAGAGGATGGCGCCTGGGTGGAACAATAATTCTTCATTCATGTATAGATCAGCCTGGTTTCTCTTCTTCCTGATTGTATTAGCAGGCCACCTCCTGGCTATCCTGCTTCGTCAGCCTTCGCTGGAGTATATTTTTAAACCGCTGATTGTACCGGCACTTGCTGGTTTTTTTATTACACAAGTAAAGAATACCACCAGCTCTTTAAAGAAATGGGTGCTTTTCGCCCTGTTCTTTTCCTGGGCAGGGGATGTACTGCTGATGTTTCAGCAAAAAAATGAATTGTATTTCCTGCTGGGCCTTTCAGCTTTTTTGCTGGCCCATGTTTTTTATATCATCTTCTTCCATCATGTTAAGGTAAGGGAGAAAGTGAAAAGCAATCCCTGGCTTTTATTAATTGTCGTGCTGTATTATGCGGCACTGATCGTATGGTTATCGCCTTACCTCGGAGACAAGAAAATTCCGGTGCGCATATACGGTATCGTTATCAGCTTTATGTTTATGCTGGCTATGCACATGTTGTATATAAAAGAAAGAACAGCCGGAAGATGGATGATGGCGGGTGCCTTACTGTTTGTTGTTTCTGACTCAGTACTGGCCATCAATAAATTTTACAGCCCTTTCACCGGGGCGGATATCCTCATTATGGTTACCTACGGACTAGCCCAGTTTTTTATCGCGGCGGGTGCCATTCGTTACCTGCGCTCCATTTCTTCCTGAGATTATCATTTTCATGGTATTTTTGATGTTCAGCTGATAATAATATGCAAAGAACAGATTTTTTAGTCATCGGCTCCGGTATTGCAGGGTTGACCTATGCCCTGAAAGTGGCCCATCAGTTTCCCGACAAAAAAGTGATGGTGGTAACCAAAGCCGTGGCCGATGAAACCAATACGAAATATGCGCAGGGCGGCATTGCGGTGGTGAATGATCTCGAAAACGACAGCTTTGAAAAACATATTGAAGATACACTGGTTGCAGGCGACGGGTTGTGTAAAGAACAAGTGGTGGAGATCGTGGTAAAGGAAGGCCCTGAAAGGGTGAGGGAGATCATTGAATGGGGAGCCAGGTTTGATAAGGAAGATGACGGTGATTACAAAAGAGGAAAAGAAGGCGGGCATTCTGAGTTCCGGATACTTCATCATAAAGATGTTACCGGGAGAGAAATGGAAAGGGCTTTACTGGAAGCATTAGCCCAACAAAAAAATATCGAGTTTGTCAAGCATTGCTTTGTGGTGGACCTTATCACCCAGCACCATCTGGGCTATTTAATATCAAAGGCAACACCTGATGTGGAATGTTATGGTGTGTATGTACTGAACCTGGAGACCAATACCATCGAAAAGATCCTGGCCAAAATAACTTTACTGGCTTCGGGGGGTAACGGACAGGTGTACAGGACCACCACCAACCCTTCCATTGCAACAGGAGATGGGGTGGCTATGACCTACCGGGCAAAAGGAAGGATTGAGAACATGGAGTTCATACAGTTTCACCCCACAGCATTATATGAACCCGGCGTAACGGGACAGGCGTTCTTAATAACGGAGGCTGTTCGTGGCGATGGGGGCATACTCCGTAATAAACTGGGCGAATCGTTTATGTCCCGGTATGATGAAAGAAAAGATCTGGCTCCCAGGGATATCGTGGCCCGGGCAATAGACAGCGAGATGAAAAGGACCGGTACTGAACATGTATGGCTGGACTGCCGGCATTTTGAGAAAGCAAAATTCACAGAGCATTTTCCGAATATTTATCAGAAATGTTTGTCCATTGGTATCGATATCACTACGAATATGATACCCGTTGCGCCGGCTGCCCATTATAGTTGCGGCGGTATTAAGACGGATGAATGGGGCAGAAGCTCTATCCGTAATTTATATGCCAGTGGTGAATGTGCATCTACAGGCCTTCATGGTGCCAACCGGTTGGCGAGTAATTCCTTACTGGAAGCCATGGTCTTTGCGCACCGTTGTTATGTGGATGCTGCTGAAAAAATACATACCATCTCCTTGAGGGATGAGATACCGGATTGGAATGCCCGCGGCACATCTGAGCCCAAAGAGATGATCCTGATCACCCAAAGCCTGAAAGAACTGCAACAGGTGATGAGTGATTATGTGGGTATTGTAAGGAACGATGTGCGATTGCAGCGGGCCATGCGCCGGCTGGATCTGTTATGGGAAGAAACGGAAGAATTGTACCGGTCATCCATCGTGTCGCCGCAGCTGCTGGAACTAAGAAATATGATCACCGTGGGTTACCTGATCGTGAAAGGGGCTGCATTCCGCAAAGAAAGCCGCGGATTACATTATAATACCGATTATCCTCAAAAGAGCCAGCTGGTGCAAAACATCGTTCTGTGAGGTTATCTTTGCGCAGCATGTATTACATCGTTTACGGTCTGCTATGGCTGGTATCCTTACTGCCACTGCGCATTCTTTACGTTATATCAGATGGTATTTACGGACTGGTATTTTATGTGTTCAAATACAGAAAGGAAGTGGTGATGAGCAACCTGCTGATCGCATTCCCCGAAAAAAGTGAGCAGGAGAGGGCCCGCATCGCCAAAAAATTCTATCACAATCTTATCGATACGTTCATCGAATCAATAAAAATGATCAGCGCATCCAGGAAATTTATTTTGAAACGGTTTACGGGTAATTGGGATGTGATAAACGAGATAAAGCAAACTGGCAGGAAGGTGCAGGTGCATATCGGGCATAATTTCAACTGGGAATGGGGTAATGCAGCCTGCACGCATTATTTTAATATGCCTTTTATCGGGGTGTACATGCCTCTTTCCAATAAAATATTTGACAGGTTGTTCCGGGAGCTTCGGTCGAGATATGGGACCTTGCTGGTAAGGGCCACACATATGCGGGAGGATTTTTTACCTTATCGGAACACGCAATACATACTGGGACTGGCAGCCGATCAGAACCCCGGAAACCCCAGGAGCGGTTGGTGGCTCCAATTCTTTGATAAACCGGCGCCATTTGTAAAAGGGCCTGCACATGGAGCTGTTTTTGCAGATACTGTGGTGGTCTTTGCATTTATTCATAAACTCCGCCGGGGATATTATGAAGCCGTAATGACCGTGGCAGAAAGAGAGCCAAAACAATTGGATGAAAAGGAGCTTACTAAAAAATTTGTAAGATATCTCGAGGATGTGATCCGGCAGTACCCGGATATGTG
Organism: uncultured Chitinophaga sp.; assembly: GCA_964606155.1. Lineage (GTDB taxonomy): Bacteria > Bacteroidota > Bacteroidia > Chitinophagales > Chitinophagaceae > JJ008. The sequence goes on from CAZSGD010000067.1 coordinate 7,864, forward strand.
GCTCTGGAGCCATCGCCGCTGGAAACATGAATGGAAAGAAGAGTATGGTCCTGTAATGAAATAAAAAACCTCCCGGTCAGGAGGTTTTTCTATGGGACTTATGCTTTAGGGGTTTTCTTCTTCCACTTTTTCAATTGCAGGTAATCCAGGAAGTAGATCACTTTGAATGAAAGATTATTGTTGTCGCTGGCATTCATCGTGTTTTGGTAATTCTTGAAGTAAGAATCTCCGGTAGTACGGTTGAAGTCTTCTGCAAAATTCTTCCAGACTATATTAATGAAACTGCCGGGAGCAAACTGCCAGGTATATACAGCATCGATGTTGAATACATTATAATTCTGGTTCACATCCTGGTTAAAGGTGGTATTCTTTGCCAGTTTGCCATTGGTTTGCAGGGTAAAGAATTCATTGTAGTTCACCTCGATCCAGTAATAACGGATACGGGTATTGATATTCATCTTGTCATTAAAGCTGTATTTGAAGTTCAGCACATTCTCAATATTTTTTATATCCCTTCTTCCGAAAATAACATTTGCGCCCTCGGTACCGGCATAACCCACATTATCATTCTGCGGCATCAAGTTTGTGCCGAGGCTGACAGTGATCTTGTTGTTGAAGCGATAGCGGTTGTTGAAGTTAAGGTTGTAACGTTCGCTGCCAAATAAGCTTCTCTTTACATAGAACGCTTCCATGTACAAAGCATATTTTTTGGCGTTATTGGTTTCAAACCAGCCGTCGATAAACCAGTCGGTCCAGCCTTTGAAAATTTGGCCGTTACGCGATTCAAAGAAATCGTTGTAATGGGGCTCATATCCCACCAGGGCACCAGCATACCAGAGATTTTTCAGCTGGCCGTTGGCATTGATATTAAAATTGGCTGAGCGGTAAACAGAAGGTTTCAGCTGACGGGAATAATAAGCATTCGCATTTATACGGAAGTTATTATACCAGTTGGTGGGTTTTAGCCAGCGGTAACCAAACCAGGCAAAATGATCGATAAAGTTAGTGGTGGTGAAATAACCGAGGTCTCGGATATTAAAATTGCTGTTGGTCAGTTCTTCACCAATATTGAAATTAAAGCGGCCGCTGATCTTTCCAAAAGTAAGATTGTGGCTATACCCTTTTTGTGTTTTTCCATCGGGTAAATAACCGATCAGGTTACTGAAGGCGGCTTTACCACTTACATTCCAGGTATTCTTTTTATCATTAAAGCTGAACAAGCCGGCCGTAACATTTGCATCATATTCGGTACCGCTCCGCCACACGTTGGTATTTACCAGCGATACGCTCGAATTATTTTTCAATGTCTGGTCCAGCACGATCACGCTGTAATTCGTAAGAGGGTCAATAACACCTCTTCTTTGTTCTTTTGTATTCAGATCTTCCAGGGTTACATAGCGTGTATTGGTTACGGCATTGAGTACGCCGATGCCCAGTCCTTTTTGCGTTCTGCCCGAGATCTTGATGGCATTGATGAGTTTTGACTGGGCTGGATTTTTTACAATTTTATCGCTGCCGGTAGCATATTCGTTGGGAGAATGTACCAGCACCGGGTCGATACCGATTCTCCGGGGGTAGAAAAGGTTGCCTTTGCTGAACAACTCTGTTCCTTCGGTGAAGAAGGGCCTGTTTTCGGTGTATTTTACTTCAAAGGGAGTGAGGTTAAGCACCCGGTTATCACTTTGTACCTGTCCAAAATCGGGGATCAGCGTTACATCCAGGGTAAAGGCCTGGTTGATTCCATATTTTACATCCATCCCTCCGTTTACGTTCGAGGTCCAGTCTTTTTTACCGGGTTCGGTTTCGGGAAAATGATTGATATAAGTGGAGAAATAGGGGGAGAATTGTAAGCGCATGGGCGGTTTGATATTCGTGATGCCGGTCCAGATACCTTCCTGTGTCAGGAACCCGCTAACGTTGGGGTTGATAGGGTTCCAGGTATATTGCTGTTCTGTCTTTCTTCTGCGGCGGGTAATATTCACACCCCAGTTCTGTACTTCTTTTTTACCAAAGCGAATGGCAGAGTAGGGGATGAACATTTCAAAGCTCCATCCATTATTATGTATCACGGCCCCGCTTTGCCACACAGCATTCCAGGAAAAATCTTCCGGGTCGCCGTTGGTGTTGGGCGACATTTTTGCATCCCACTGTTCGCCCAGCGGTGTAATAAAATATTCGAAGCCATTGAGGTTATCGTAATAAGTGTCGAAAATGATACCCACATAATCGTTGGTGCCAAAGCCATCCCGTCCGGCCAGCTCCGTGGCGATACTGTCTTTGGTGCGTTCATAACAAAATCCGCCAAAATAAATGCCCTGGTCATCGTACATCAGGTAGGAAATGGTTTTTGTTTCAGGTTTTTCCACGGCGCCAACGGTGGGCCGGAATTCGATGAGGTCGGTCATGATAGCGGCATCTTTCCATGCATCATCATTAATGAGGCCGTCTATTTTTACGGGTTTGGTGGTTCGGTTGGCCGGAAGTTGTTTGGGAGCCGGGATCTGCGCCTGTGCGCTGAGGCACAATAGCAGTACGGCCCATAGGGTAAAGCTGGTTTTGCGTTTCATGGCTATACTTTGACAGTGGTTAAGACGACTGGCTGCCCGGTAATGTTACTTATGAAAAGAAATATTACTAAGCGCTTCGTACTTTAAAGATAGGGGTCGTCAAAGGCCATAAGCGGGTGAATTATCTGACTGGTGACAATTTCCTGACGAATGGTTAAAAAGGAGGGGCGTTAACTTTTTGTTAGGAGAAAAA
>CAZSGD010000068.1:0-10343 GCA_964606155.1 uncultured Chitinophaga sp.
TTATAACTAAAATAATTGCTTGCTTATGTCTTCAGCTTACACCGGCGAAAAGCCAAAACTTAGTCTTGCAGACATTATTAATATGAGTGTTGGTTTTTTCGGTATTCAGTTTGGCTGGGATCTCCAAAGGGCTAATATGGGACGTATATATGAGAACCTCGGGGCGAATCCTGACGAAGTTCCTATATTATTTCTGGCGGCTCCATTAACAGGACTTATCGTTCAGCCCATCATTGGATATTTAAGTGACCGCACCTGGCATCCCCGTTGGGGAAGAAGAAGGCCTTATTTTATGATTGGCGCCATTCTGAGTTCTATTGCACTGGTATTCATGCCGCATAGTGGAACACTTTTTATGGCTGCCGGTCTTTTATGGGTGCTGGATGTTTTTGGAAACGTGGCTATGGAACCATTTCGTGCTTTTGTAACAGATAAGCTCCCCGATTCACAGGTAAACAGGGGCTTTATCATGCAAAGCCTGATGATTGGGTTGGGCGGAAGTATTGCCTCAGCTTTGCCCTGGCTGATGAAAAACGTTTTTCATATTGCCAATACAGCCGAAAAAGGAAGCATACCTGAGAATGTGAGATGGTCTTTTTATTTAGGAGCATTCTTTTTCCTTTCGGCGGTTTTATACACTGTTTTTACAACAAAAGAGTATCCTCCTTCCGATCTTGGATTCAGGAATAAAGTAAAAGAATCCAATAAGGGGTTTGGCGGAGGTGTTAGGGAGATATTCCATGCATTAACAAATATGCCCCCCCGTATGCGAATCGTATCCCTGGTGCAATTCTTTACCTGGCCGGGATTATTCCTGATGTGGTTTTTTTATACCACTGCTGTAGGAGTTAATATTTTTGGAGGTAAAGCAGATGCCAGTGATCCTGTTTTTGCAGAAGGCGCAGATTTTGGAAGCCTGACTTTGTCTTATTATAGTGTGATCACTTTTCTATTTGCGCTTGTACTGCCGTCCATTGCTGACAGACTGGGCAGAAGGGTTACGCATTCCATCTGTCTTGTCTGCGGCGCCATCGGTCTTATCAGTGTAAGTTGGGTTACAAATAAGTACATGTTATTTGCATCCATGACCGGTGTGGGTATTGCATGGGCCAGTATCCTGTCGATGCCCTATGCCATGCTGAGCGGTGTATTGCCTAAGGATAAAGTGGGTATTTATATGGGCATTTTTAATTTCTTTATTGTATTGCCTGAAATAATTGCTTCATTGGGTTTTGGCTGGCTGATGAAAAATGTATTGGATAATGACCGCATGGCGGCTGTGGAAATAGGCGGGGCCCTGATGATACTGGCCGCCCTTATCTGCTTTTTCTTTATCAAAGAAAAGAAAGGAGAAAAAGCCGCTGCAATGCCTGCTAATAAACATTGATTGCCATGAAACGCCTTTCCTTCTTTTTTCTCCTGTTCATTTCCATCCATGCATGGAGTATCGATATGTTCGGCGTATACCCCACACACTGGTGGGTGGGTATGAAGAACAACAAGCTGCAATTGATGCTGCACGGCGAAAACATCGGGATGTTCACCCATGTTAGTATCAATTACCCGGGCGTGAAAGTGATGAAGGTGACGAAAAGCCCCGATAACGGAAATTACCTTTTCCTTGATCTCACCATAGCTGCCACAGCCAAACCGGGACGATTCAAAATACTCTTATCCGGTGGTGGCACAGGATCGGAAGATGTGAGCTATGAATTGAAAGCCCGCAACAAAGAAAATGGCAAAAGCCGGGTAATGGGCGTTAGTGCCAAAGACTTTATTTACCTGCTCATTCCGGACCGGTTTGCCAATGGCGATGCCTCGAATGATGTCGTCACTGAGTACCGGGATAAAGGCATTGACCGCAGCAGCAAATTCTACCGCCACGGTGGCGATTTTAAAGGCATAACCGATCATTTAAATTATTTCAATCAACTGGGAGTTACCACTTTGTGGCTCACACCTGTAATTGAAAATGATATGCCCATGATGGACGAATGGGGCAATAAAATTGCCGGTTATCATGGCTATTGGTTCACCAATCACTATGAAATCGACAAGCGCCTGGGCGGTAATGAGGGCTATAAAAAATTTTGTAACGACCTGCACAACCGCGGCATGAAAGTGATACAAGATGCTGTATATAATCACGTGGGTAATCATCACTGGTTTGCACTGGACCCGCCCACCAAAGACTGGATCAACAACTGGCCGGCCTTTAAAGGCACCAACCATCGGGAAGAAGTTTTTTACGATCCTTATGCCTCTTCGGGTGATAAAAAGATCATGACCGATGGCTGGTTCATTGAACACCTGCCTGACCTGAACCTGCGCAACCCGTTCGTGGCCACTTTTCTCATTCAGCATGCCATCTGGACCACCGAGGAATATGGCATCGATGGATGGCGGGTGGATACCTATAAATATTGCGACGAGCAATTCATGAATAATGTAAATACGGCGCTGGAAAGGGAATTTCCCCATGTTACCATCTTTGGCGAATCATGGGTAAACAGTCCCGTGGCCAACGCTTATTTCACCCGCAATAATATCAACGCCCCTTTTAAGCATAATGCAGAAGGGATGCTCGATTTTCAACTGGCTTTTGCCATGCTGGCTGGCATGAATGAGAATTTTGGCTGGACAGCAGGAATGACCAAGATCTACATGACGCTGGCACAGGATGTTCTTTATAAAAACCCCATGAATAATTGCATCTTCCTGGATAATCACGATATGGACCGTGTGTATTCCACCACCGGGGAAGAATGGAAAAAATTAAAAATGGGTATCAACTGGTTGCTGACAATGAGAGGTATCCCGCAATTGTATTATGGCACGGAAGTGCTGATGAAGAATTTTAAAACTTCGCTGGACGGTGCCACTGTTCGGGAAGATTTTCCGGGCGGCTGGCCGGAAGATAAACCCAAGGACAATGCATTTACACAGGAGGGTAGAAGCGATAAACAGAATGAGGCCTTTGATCATATTTCCCGTTTAGCCAATTTCAGGAAAACATCTTCCGCTCTTACAGCCGGCAAGACCATGCAGTTCATTCCTGATAATGGTTTATATGTTTATTTCAGGTACGATGACAAGCAAACCGTAATGGTGATAACCAATACCGGGGATAAAGATGTAAAACCCGACTGGTCAAGATTTGCAGAAAGAATGAAAGGATTTACGCAGGTACGCAACGTGATATCCGGAAAGATCATACCCCTGAATGATCTTTCGATCGACTCTAAAAACAGTTTTGTATTTGAATTGCTGAAGTAACAGCTTACAATAAAGCGCCCCATACAAACTGGTTGAGCCAGTTCTTCGAATCCTCATCCTCTTCATTGGTCCATTCTTTTGCTCTTTCCGTGATCAGCTTGCGTAAGGCTGTTCTGTCGCTGAACTTTTTGGCTTCCACGGGCTTTATGTCTGCTGTTTTCACGCCGTTCAGCATTACTTTGGTAGCGATAAATGAGGTATATAACCGCGGCACGGTAAGGCCCAGGATCATGCCGGGCAGGCCGCTGATCGTGCAGGGGCCGCCAGGTATCAGTATTTCTTCCGTATAAAATGCAAAAACATATACGCTATCCATGATGATGCCCACCGCCTTACGGCAATTGAAACCGGCGATCTCCCGGCTTTCGTTCGTCAGGCGCCAGCTGATCTGAGGAATACTGTCCTGTACAAAAAAACTGGAGCCTACGATCGCTTTTTCCTGGAATAGCTTATTGGCCGCATGATCGAAATAATAAATATTCGTCTCGTCATCCCTTCTCATGAACTCCGGTACCTTGGGGCCATCTGCCCAACGGTCAAACTTGTAAATGCTTTTACTGCCATCAAATGAAAAATGGTAATAGCCGGTCTTGAATTGCGGCATATTCTCTTTTAGCATATCGGCCCACATTCCATTCCCGATCGTCTTCTTCACATTGGTCTTTACTTCAAATTCAATCACTGCTTTATCTATAAATTGTTGTGCTTTTGCGGTAGTGAGGCTCCCTGCAATAAGGACCAGTATAATGATCTTTTTCATATTCATCGTTTTTATGTCTGTAACGAATTAAGGTGTTTTTGTTTCTGCAGGTTTGCTGCCTTTATTTTTAAAATCCCAGGTAAACCCGATCATGAAATAACGCTGCAGGCGCTGGTTGATCGTTTCTGAAGTGGTATTGCCATAGTAGCTCCTGTCGATACCGATATTCTGCTTCAGGATATCACGCACCAGTACATAGGCGGTAAATTCATTGTTCTTAAACGTTTTCTGCAATCGGCCACTCCAGATATGGTTGGTCAGGTTATCCTGGAACTGCTCGGTTTTTTGCCGGGCATAGAAACTATATTCCGAAGAAACCGACCATGTTTTTTTGTAATACACCGTGGCATTCAGGTTAACATGGTTGGTATAGAAACTATTTACATTGTTGTTCTGGCTGGTCTTGTTCCGGTTATAATTAAAGCTGTTGCTGAGCGAGAAGTCGTACTTTTTGTCCTTTGTTTTGTTCATCCAGATACTCAAACCGCTGCTCAGTGTTTTGGAGAAACTGGTGTTGTTATTGATTATATCTGCAAATCTTGAATAATTAAAATTGGGGTTGAAGTTAAGGTTGATGTTTGCTTTTTTAATTTTCATACCCAGGCCGCCCCAGAATCCCATTGAAAAATTACCATCTGTGTTAACAGGCTGGGTAATAGAAGTGCCATCGGCAGTGTTATACGTATAACTGTTGGTGATCGAATTGGAAGTGGTCCTGATATTAAAGGATTGGTACATCCAGATATCCTTGATGAAATTATAGGCATTGTGTGAAATATTGAACGCATGGGTGAAAGACTGTTTAAGGTCCGGGTTACCGATATATTTATTGTTATTATCATCATTATTGCGCAGGGGCTGAAGCTGGTTCAGCGTTGGTTGCTGCGTGTTACCATTGTAATTGAAGTTGATATTATGATTCGGCTTATAGGAGTAATTGAAGGAGGCGGAGGGGAAAATGTTGGTAAAGTTCCGGTTATATTCTTTCAGTTCGGTTACATCGAAGAAATCAAACTTGGTAAAGCCAAATCCTGAACCAAAATTGAACTTGATTTTTTTGAGGTTGTAACTGATCCGTGCATTGGGTTTGTTGACCACGATCTTCTGGTCAAAATTGTTGCTGAGCGTATCCACTTTATCATCATACTTGCCGGAAGAACTGGAGAAATTGTAGGTGGTACGGTCATTATAACCGGTTGAGTGAGTCAGCTCATAACCCAGTTCCAGTGATAATGTTTTACTCAGCGGCTCTGTATAGGTCAGTTTGGTGGTGAGCCTTTTAGTGAGTTTGTCGATATCAAACATCTGGTCTTTATTCACACTGGAGTCAACGATACCGTTTTGATAATAGTCATTATCCGACCGCAGGAAATTATTGCCATCGGTTTTCAGGCGGTACCAGTCGGCATTAAAGGAAAGCGTTCTCCGGGGTTTTTTGAATTTATGACGGTACATCACGGTGGCCAGCACAGATTGCTTCTCCGTTTCCTGTTGTAAAAAGTTGCTCACCGTATTCTTGATGGTTTGCGTATTACTCACCGATTCAGAGTACAGGTCTTCTATATTTTCAGTTCGGTAAAAATTGGCTTTCAGGGTAAACTTGATGCTGTTAGCTGAATCCAGTTTCATATCATAGGTCAGGCTGTTCTTGAAATTCTGCCTGTTCACATCCTGGACCTTGGTGCCAAAATCATTGAGAATGGTATCGCCGATGGCCCTTTGTGAAAAAGTGCTGACAACATTGTTATATTGTTGCCGGTTGAATTTGGGGGAAATAGCCAGCGTGCGTTTGTCATCCCACTTGTTGGAGAAATGCAGCCCGGCATTGTTGTTGACAATATAACCATTCTCCGTATTGATATAAGGTTCTTCATCACTGCTGCCACCGCGCCACATCCACATCATACCGCCATCTTCGTCCATGCTCATACTTACATCATCGTTCTCACCACCATATTTTTCACTGTCCTGCCAGCCAAGCCCATCCTGCCCGGTGTTACCATTCAGCGAAAAAGCAGATATCTTTCGTTTGCCCTTAAAGGCATTGAACATGAGGTTGCTGTTATATCGGTCGTCAATATTTTTTTGAGGTCCATAGGCAGCGTCGATCTTACCAAAATAGCCTTTCCTGCTATCGTCTTTCAGTTTCAGGTTGATCGTTTTTTGTTTCTGCCCGTCATCGATACCTGTAAATTCTGCCTGGTCGCTTTTCTTATCAAAAACCTGGACTTCCTTCACTGCATCGGCCCTAAGGTTTTTGACAGCCATACCCGGGTCATCACCAAAGAATTCTTCACCATCCACCAGCACTTTTTGTACCCGTTCGCCCATGGCGGTGATCTTGCCGTCCTTATCCACCTGGATACCCGGGAGTTTGCGCAAAAGTTCTTCCACGTTGGCACCCGGCCGCACTTTAAAGCTGTCAGCAGTATAAATGGTGGTATCGCCCTTGATACGGATCGGGGCACCGGTTTTTATCAGAACTTCTGCCAGTAGTTTGCTTTTGGGTGTCATGTACACATGGCCCAGGTTGGTCTCCGGGGCTTTCACTTCCACCACGTCAAAATAATCGCCCATATAGGGGTGGGTGATCATCATAATGTATTTGTCTTCCTTTAGCCCCGGTATGGAAAAGCTGCCGTCTTTAGCAGCGCGGGCAAACCTGACCAATACAGAGTCTTTTTGCCGCAAAACAGAGATAACGGCATTGACAGGATTCTTTTTTTCTACCGTGTCAGTAACTGTACCTTTAAGTGTGGGGGATTGGGAAAAGGATATAAGTGTGCTGGACACTGCGATCAACGCAAGGATGACCTGTTTTCTCATGGCTTATGTTTAGTTGGTTTCCAGGAGGTTTAATGGTGCCGCGAATTTCCTCCAAAACCGGCAGTTATGAAAGACCATTCGTGTAATTTTAAGTTAAAGCCTCCTATATTAAAGAAAAACGCAGTATGAGTCAGCCCAAAAAAAAGGCCCAGCATCCGGCCGGTGAAAAGAAAAACGAAAAAACAACAGACATGCCTGCAGAAAAAAACGATACCGCCGCAGAAGAGAATATTAAACGTTACGAGGAAGAGAATTTTGTGGACGTTTCCAAACCGGTATGGAATTATTCCATACTAACGGATGCGGACGTCCGAAATTTTCAGGATGGTACAAACTACCAGTTGTACAAAAAATTCGGCTCTCATTCCATCCAGGTCAATGAAGTGTGGGGCATGTATTTCTGCGTGTGGGCCCCCAATGCCACTTCCGTTTCCGTCATCGGTAACTTCAACGATTGGAAAGAGCATGAATTTGAACTGAACCCCCGCTGGGACAACAGCGGCATCTGGGAGGGGTTTATCCCCCATTTTAAATTAGGGGAGGCCTATAAATATCACATAGTGGGTTACGCAAAAAGAAAGATCGATAAAGGCGATCCTTTCTGTAATTTCTGGGAAAAAAGGCCGCAAACAGCCAGTATCACCTGGGATATGTATTATAAGTGGGAGGATGGGGACTGGATGAAGAAAAGAAAGAAACATAATTCACTGGATGCCCCCTGGAGTGTATATGAAGTGCACCTCGCCAGCTGGCAAAGACCGGATAAAAATGATGAAGAAAGTTATAATACATACGACCAGATCAGGGAGAGATTAGTTCCTTATGTAAAAGAGATGGGCTTTACCCATGTGGAGTTTATGCCGGTGATGGAACATCCCTTCGACGGAAGCTGGGGCTACCAGTGTACCGGTTTCTTTGCGCCCACTTCCCGGTTCGGCGACCCGCAGGGATTGATGAGGCTGGTGGACGCTTTTCACCAGGAAGGGATCGGGGTGATACTGGATTGGGTGCCTTCCCATTTTCCGTATGATGCACATGGTTTGTTCATGTTTGATGGTACGCATACTTATGAGTATGCTGATATGCGCAAAGGCTTTCACCCGGACTGGAACAGTTACATTTTTAATTATAAAAGGGGGGAAGTAAAATCTTTTTTGATCAGCAGCGCCCGTTTCTGGTTCGATATGTTCCATATTGACGGTATCCGGGTGGATGCGGTGAGTTCAATGCTGAAATTGAATTATTCCAGGGAGCATGGGCAATGGGAACCCAATGAATACGGCGGGGATGGTAACCTGGAAGCGATCGCTTTTATCAAAGACCTGAATGAAACGATCTTCCGTGATTTTCCTGACGTGCAAACTATTGCTGAAGAAGCCACCGACTGGCCGGGTGTATCCAGGCCCACCTGGAAGGATGGGCTGGGTTTTGGTATGAAGTGGATGATGGGCTGGATGCATGATACGCTGGACTATTTCAAGTTCGATCCCATGTTCAGGCAGTTTCACCAGGATAAATTTACGTTCAGCATGATGTACTACTATGACGAGAATTTTATGTTGCCTTTCAGCCACGATGAAGTAGTGCATGGCAAGAGTCCGATGATCTATAAAGTACCCGGCGATGAATGGCAGAAGTTTGCCAACCTGCGGCTCATGTACACGTATATGTGGACACATCCCGGCGCCAAATTATTATTCATGGGCAACGAGTTCGGGCAAACTACAGAATGGAATTATAAATCAGAGCTGGACTGGGGCTTGCTGCAGTTTGATTGTCATAAAATGATGCAGACCTGCGTAAGCGACCTGAACAAACTCTTACAGGAGGAGCCGGCACTATACCAGCAACAATTCAGTATCGATGGATTTGAGTGGGTGGACCTGAACCACCGGGCCGAATCGGTGATGGTTTTTAAACGAAAAGGGAAGAAGCCGGAAGACGATCTTTTAGTGATCCTGAATATGACCCCGGTGGTGCGTCATAATTGGGAAATTTACGTTTTTGACAAAGTATTTCAACGCGAAATTTTTAACAGCGATAATCAAAATTATTGGGGAACGGGCGACGTTTATAACCCGGAAATCAGGAGCGAACTGGTTGATAAAGGTCAAAAAAAGTACAAGCTGACCGTAAATCTACCGGCACTGTCTGGTATCATACTGAAATAACTACTATTTTGGAATGATATTGGTTATTCTTAGTCCTGATAAGTTTTGATTAGTCATGCGCAAAATATATCTTGCCATAGTGTCCTTATTCGATACCCTTTTAAAATTCAGCCCTATGACCCGCTATACCCTGATCTTGTGTGTTTTATTGGCCTCCAGGCCTTCATTTTCCCAAACATCATTGACATCTTCCATTGGTATCAGCTCCGTTTCTATCGGTGCGGATAGTGCTGACTATTTCCTGCAAAAAGGATTGGCAGAAAAAAAGATCGGGAGAAGACTGGAATCGCTGAAAAATTTTGAAAAAGCAGCCCGGTATGATGCCAACAACAAAGCGATCATTACAGAGCTTGCGTCCGCTTATCATGACCTGCGCCGTTACGGACAGGCCCGGGATATGTATAAAAAACTGGTGGAGCTGGGAGATGAATCCGCAGCAAATTATAAGCAGATACTGCAACTCTCCTTCCAGTTGAAACAGCATGATGATGTGATCATGTATGCTGAAAAATTAAAGAAAGCTGACCCCAGCGAGAAAGTAAGTTACTATATCGGCCGGGTGAACTATGATAAAGACAATTACGGTGATGCCATCAAATTCCTGAATGAGGCAGCCAAAGAAGATCCTGCTAATGCTGAAATACCTTACCTGATCGCACACAGCTACTCAGATATGATGAACTACAAACTGGCTGTTCCGCATTTCAAAAAAGCTATCGAACTGGACCCAACCAAAAGCTACTGGATCTATGAGCTTGGGTTGATCTGTTATGCCATGAACAATGACAAAGATGCGCTGAAATATATCCTGGAAGCAGGAGAGAAGGGCTACAAAAAAGATAATGATTACCTCGAGAACCTGGGTATTGCTTACCTGAATGTGGGCAACCTGGAAGAAGGGGTGAAAATATTAAGCGAGATATTGAAAAGAAAACCCAGCGACCTGAATATCCTGAACATGGTGGCCGAAGCTTATTACTACAAAGCTAAATATAAGGAAGCTATTGAGTATTGGGACAGGATACTGGAATACGACAAAGAAAGCGCCACTTCCCTGTACATGATCGGTATGTGCTATCAGAAAATGGGGGGCAAGGATAATAAGGAAAAGGGAATTGCGCTCTGTGATAAAGCCATTGAAATGGACCCCAGCTTAGCGTCGTATAAGCAAAAGAAGATGATGGCGGGATTGTGAGCCGTTAGTCGGGAGCCTGGAGTCGGGAGTCGGGAGTCAGGAGTCAGGAGTCAGGAGTCAGGAGTACCTTTCATTATAGCTGAATAGACATTATGATATTGAAGCACTCAAAATT
>CAZSGD010000069.1:0-10152 GCA_964606155.1 uncultured Chitinophaga sp.
GGCAGATCCGTCACCAGCGCGAGCAGTGCGACCAGTTTGCTCAGGCCATCAAGGAACGTACGACCGAATTAAAGATCCAGCTCAACTCGCTCAAGGAGCGCCTGTCGGTCGAATTCAACATCGACATCAACGACATCCTCGAACGCGAACCTTCACCCGACTGGACGGAAGAGGTGTTGCGGGAAAAAGTTGCCAAGCAGAAACACCAGCTGGACACGTACGGTCCGATCAACCCCATGGCGGTTGAAGCGTATAACGAGATCCAGGAACGCCACACCTTCATTACCACCCAGAAGGACGACCTGATCAAGGCCAAGGAATCCCTGCTACAGACCATCGAAGAGATCGAGAAGACCGCCCGCGAGAACTTCATGACGGCCTTCCACTCCATCCGGGAGAATTTCATTCGCGTTTTCCGTTCCTTGTTCACCGAGGACGACGATTGCGACCTGGTCCTGCTCAACCCGGACAATCCCACGGATTCGGATGTCCAGATCGTGGCCAAACCGAAAGGCAAGCGCCCCTTGTCGATCTCCCAGTTGTCGGGCGGAGAAAAGACCCTCACCGCGACCGCGCTGCTCTTTGGCATTTACCTGTTGAAGCCCGCTCCGTTCTGCATCTTTGACGAAGTCGACGCGCCGCTGGACGACGCCAACATCGACAAGTTCAACAACATCATCCGGAAGTTCTCCAAGGACTCGCAGTTCATCATCATTACGCACAACAAGCGCACCATGGCTGCCACCGACATCATGTACGGCATCACCATGGTGGAGACCGGTGTCACGCAGGTCGTGCCGGTGGATCTGACGGAAATGGAAGAAACGGTCTGAGCAATGCTCGCTCCTCTTCCTGGCAACATCTAATTAGTCAGCCGATATCCCAAAGGGGGTTGCATATTCTGCACCCCCTTTTCAATTGCATTCAACTGTCAATGCCCCGGCGAAACACGCCCCAGGTCGACGCAGCCGGCTTTGGTTTGATCGTAATGGATATAGTAAAGACCATACGATGCACCGGAATCAATCGTTAGATCTCCTTCATCCACGGTACATTGAACGGCAACCCGGCTTAACTCGCCACACCACTGAACCGTTCGCTTGGACAGACCAGCCGCGGGAATACAAATTCGGCCGCAATTCGCGATCGGACATTGAAAGCCAATTTTCCGACTTTTCGATGCATCAGAACACCGCGGGAAAGCTTAATGCCTTGTAACTGCCAAACCCTGATTTCGGCAACCGAGAACTCCATCACTGAACAAATCGATTGAACTAAGATTCTAGTTCCTGCCAACTACCTACCCTCCATCGTCCCAAATAAAAAAGCCTGCCGGAGGAACCTCAGGCAGGCTTTTAATATTCTCGCGGGGAATTATTTTTTCATCAGGGACGGAGCATGTAGACGCCAGCCAGGTTGTTGTTATCTACTACGCCGACATCATCACCGCCTACAAACAAATCACCATTGATATCACTGGTCGTATAGGTGAAGAACAAACCAGCCAGGTTATCATTGTCTACTGCACCAACGTCATCACCACCGATGAAACCATCCTGATTGACATCGCCGGAATACATGGCCCAAACACCGGCTACCTGTACAAGGTTATCGCCGTAGGCTTGATTCTGATTACTGGAGAAATTATAGTTTGTATTTGCAGCCATGGTCACAGGACCCGCACTCCAGGTTTCGAGCGAATTCCGGTGATTCACGCGAATATAACAACTGCTACCAATTGCAGAACCGGTAAAATAGGTCAACGATGACCCGTCTGATTTCAGAATGACTTTCTGCGACTCTACATCGGCAAGGGTGGAAGAGTCCACCAGGGTGACTGTAATGGTGTCAACGTCCATGGAATTGGGCGATTCGCCGAGCGCGTTCAGTAAGCCAGAACCGGAATTATCCATCAAGCCGGTAGAAGGATTGACAAATGCCTGAATAAAGGTCACCAGATTCATCTGCAAAGGACAGGAAGACGGGTTGGCCGCGCTGTTAACAGGTGACCGTCCGTCGGCATCCGACAGCGACCAAGTCTCGCCGTTGTATACTGCGGTTCCACCAAAAGTCCGACCCGGGTAATGCAGGTTGTAATTGACATCCGGGTTGGCCGTTCTCCACGATACTGCGGAACGCAACCGAAGCGGAGCAACAGATTGGTTGTAATTAAACTGAAGGTTAGGCGATGTCGAGCAATTGAAATTGGAGGTGCTGTACAACCGCATCGTCATGACACGAACCGGCGAAGTTCCAATGATCGTTGCCTGAGGTGAGCCGCCATTACGGACTCCGGTATTGACCGAAAGATTGATGAAGTTGTCGGAGGGATTCCACTGAATCGAACCATTGTAACCAAGTCCGCTCAACTGAGTAGAGCCGGAGACATAACTGGCGGTAATGGTTCCTGCTCCCTTCCACGAAGGATTAATGAATAATCCACCCTGGAAAGTACGGAAGTTGAACGTCGCCGGCGAACCAGTTGACTGGATCATGATATCAAACTCAAACAAGTTGGGCGCGATATAATGGGCGTTTCCAACCGACACCGAGTATCCTGGATCCTGCGCAAACAGACTGCCCAGATTAAGACAGGTCATGAAAATAGCGATCAAACTCGCCCTCTTGGCATTGCTCATAGTAATACGGATTTGCGATAAATTTAACATGTTTTTGCTAGAAAGACAAGTCTTTTTTCACCAATGGGATCATGAATAATCAGAAATTCAGGGCAAAAAACCCTGAAATCTCCATTTTTCTTTTTCGTTTACTACAACCTGCAAATCAGGGTGCCTATCAATACTGTAGGGTATTGGACACCCTGACCTGGGATAAACATTTTTCGGATCTCTCAGGGATAGAAATAGTAGACCCCCAAGAGATTATTGTTGTCAACCGCACCGACATCATCTCCACCAACGAAGCCATCCCCGGTCACATCCGAATTTCTATACTCCAGATAAATCCCGAGCAAGTTGTCATTGTCGACACTTCCCACGTCGTCACCCCCGACAAATCCGTCCTGGGTAACATCACCTACCCACATCGCCCACTTGCCATTGGAGAGCTGGGTCATACCGAAGTTTGATCCGTTATTATCCGCTTGACTTTCTGACAGCGTGAAATCATAGGTCACTACCGGGCTCATAAGTACCAAGCCGGCGCTGCGGATTGCGACATGACTACGATGCTTGATCAGGAGATAATAACTATTGCCATTGAAAGCCGCCGGGAGATCGATCCTACCGGTTCCATCCGTCATGATCATGACCGAATCTTCAAATTGCAGTACATGATTGTCGTCGTAGAGTCCGACATAGACCAAATCGGTTTCGGTCCCGGTTGGTGAACCCGGATTTCCATTGCCCAAATCTGATCGCATTTGTTGCGTCCAAACCGGCATCATACTCCCTCCGAACGGTGTTGGCAAACAGTACCCCTGCAACCAAACCTTGAGGTTTACACTGACTCCGCAAACTTCTTTTATCGAAAAGAGCGGACTCACTCCCGCGCAACCGGTGGAACCATCGGTCAGGGTGATGCCTCCCGAAGTAGCGCCGACCGGAACAGTAACCTGAATGGTGTAATCATCGAGCACGGAGAATACGCTGGCCGGAGTGCCATTAAAGCTGATGGAGGACACATTGCTCAACCCTGAACCGCTGAGGGTGATGACATCGCCCACGCACGCGGAATCCGCCGGCTGGAAGAAATATACCTCCGGAGTCGGATTAACCGTAAAGACCAGGTGATTGGACTCCGAGGTACATCCCAGGGAGTCGCGCGAAACGTAGAAGTCGTAGACTCCAGGAGGTGAAAGGTTGTAGGCGATCGAGGGCGAATTGTCAAACGTCGGAAACCAGGTAAGCCCATCCGGAATATCGGAATTGATCGTCACGAACTCATTATTGCAGACGCTGAGCGAGCTCAACGTGGAGATCACAGGGGCCACTGGAGCAACGCCTGCCGTAAACGTTATCTCCGCATGCGTCACACAGCCATTGGTATCCGTAGCGGCAACCCCATAGGTCCCGGCGTTCATGATCGTGATCTGCTGGGAGGTTTCAGCGGTGCTCCAACTCCAGGTTACGAAGAGCGGCGCCCCATCGGAGAGCAGATCACGGTTGCCCGAACATAGGGCAAGTCCGCCACCAGAGACATTGATCAACGGCGGAACCGTATCGAATCGCACGACATCGACATAGGCCCGGCCGGAAGGACAATAAGCATCCGAACTGTAAACCGAAACGGTCTGGGTAGTATTTACCGTAATGGAATTCGTGGTTTCACCGGTACTCCAGTAATTCGGGAAAGCCGTACTGGAAGACGTTAACGTCACGCTTCCACCCGGACAGAAGGAAAGCGGTCCGCTGCTCGAAATAACCGGAGTGGGTGCCTGTGGCGATACGAAAATCTGCACCGTATCCTGAGCACTGCATCCCGAAGCGTTCGACGCGGTAACGGTAAAAATGGTCGTGCTGTTTAGTCCTGTGATAACAGCGGTGTCAAGGTTTGTTGCATGCAGGGTGGCACCCGGCGTCCAGTCAAACGAGATACCGGAATTGTAGCACTGTTGTGCCGCTGGCGCAAAACGATACGTCACCGGAGTCGACTGAAGCCAATCCAGGTTGTTCTTTCCCGGAGGCGTCACAGCCGCCAGTCCGGCAGCATCTTCGATTCCAAGTGTCTGGTTATCGATCCGCACCCCTTTATTCATCACATCGATCCTGACTTCGATGATTCCAGTTCCTTCATGCAAGATGATTTTCCCGCCCAAGGATCCGGTTTGTGATCCAATGTTGTAGAACGCGACCGCTCCTGCGTTATACCGGACGACAAACTTTCTATTGGGTGCGGCTCCCACCGTAAATGTATCGATGCCCGTGGCCAGTCCGCTGTGAAGCAGATCATCCCAGCACAAGGCGATGATTCCGTTAGGGGCCGTCGCTGACGGAAGCGTCTGATTACCCAGCGCGGTTACCGCCGTAGTGCCCATACCGATATAGCCATTCGAACCAACGCGTATGGACGAATAACTCACTCCGTAAAAATTGAAGGCGAAAGGCAGGTTAACCAACGCGTCGCCATCATCAGCGCTCGACAAGCTTATGAATTCCGTTGCTCCAGACGGTGAATAATCCGCAGAAGAAGAATCCAGCGTGTAGGTATTGAAGGTCGGGTTGACACAAGCCCTCAGTACAGTGCCCAAAGGAGCACATCCTTGTGTAGTGTCCGCGCTGACACTAACCGTCAGCGGGGTTCCAATCGCAATGGGAATAGTCCCGCTAACCGTACAGCCATTGGACGCGGTCGCCGTGACCGTATACGTCGTGGCGGTCGCCGGACTCGCGCTAACAGAAGAGCCGGTGGTAGCGTTCAATCCCGTTGCAGGAGACCAGCCAAAGGTTGTTCCGCCGCCCGAGGATGCCGTAAGCGCAAGCGGTGATCCACAATACACCGCGCTGACCGGCTGCAAGGCTAGGATGGGCCCTGAAAGGGTGGTGACGACAACAGCGGTGGAAGTGCTGCCCCCACAGGCATCCGTAACGGTCAGGTAATAGGTGGAAGGTCCAACCGGAGGCGTGATCGTCAGCAATTGCGTGGTCCCGATCTCGGTTACGCCGTCGGACCAACTATAAGCGAACGGCTCCCCACCACCGGTAGCGATCCCGCTCAGTTGCGTCGATTGTCCTTCGCATACAGTAGCAGGAAGCGCGGAAGCTGTAGAACTCAGGGCGACCCCTTCATTCACCTGGGCGGTTGCCGTTGCCGTGCACACACCGTCCGCAGTAACCGTCACGGTATAAACGGTCGTGCCCGACACTCCGCTGGCGATCGGCATGGCAGCGCTTGGGTCATTAAGACCCGTGGGCGGCGACCATGAGTAGGTATAGGATGGGATGTAAGGAGAGAAGCGCCAGGCTTCCGGACTGCTCACCGACCATGTTCCGCCGTTACGACCGACCGGTGCAAGTCCGCTCGAACCGGTGGAGTTTTCAATCCCAAGAACGGTATTGGAAGTCGATGCGCCCCGGTTGATTACGCTGATATGCACTTCCACAATATTGGAACCTTCGTACAATTGGATCTGCCCGGTGACGTTACTTCCAGTCTGAAAATAAAACGGTACGGCGTTCCAACTGATCACAAATATCCTGTTGGGCGCTGTGCCCACTGTACCGTAAGTGACGGAACCGGAAGAGCCCGGATTCAGATCGGCCCAACAGAGCGCGATGACGTTATCGGGATCCGTTGCATCCGGTATGTTGAGGCCCGCTAACTGACTCGCCGGCGTCGAATTACCAAAGATGATATGACCATTCGAGGAGATATACAGTGAATCTTCCGATGACCCGAAGAAATTGAAGTTGAAGGGCAGTGTGATGGGGCCGACGATCGCATCATCGGACGCGGGGCCAGACGCGAATCCTGCGGTGGAAACCAAAGCAGGAGAAATCGGATTCAACAGATAGGAACTTGAGGGCATTTGAGCAACAGCGCTGAGTTGAGCGCTTCCGCCGGAACAAATGTTGACCGGATCAGCCGTAGCGCTCACCGAATAGCCCGGCAACAAATTGAGTGAAACACTTTGTGTCGCAGTGCACCCCGTAGCAGTGATCGTACCTACAACTGTATAACTGGTCGAACTGAAAAGGGTGGCCGTGACTGAAGCCCCGGTTGTAGCGTTCAAGCCGGAAGCAGGTGACCAGCTATAGGTATCAGCCCCGGAAGCGCTCAGGTTAATCGCACCTGGTCCGCAAATGGTCGTGCCCGGAATAGCAGCGATTGCCACTGAAGGAATCGGGGTAACAGTAACCAAATAACCGGAAGTCGTGGCAGTACCGCCTCCATTTGAACAAGTGACCCGCATCCGGTAATACCTGGAAGCGGTCAGGGCCGGGCTGGAATAGCTATTCGTATTGGCACCTGAGCCACCGACGGCATTCGCCCAGGGATCAGCCACGCCATTGTCATCCGATTCCTCCCATTGAAACGAAAGACCTGAAACACCGGACGAAAATCCGGAGGCGGTAAGGGATGTCGATCCTCCTGCACACAAGCCGGATGTTCCACTGATAGTACCGGCAGTTGGTGTCCCACTACACACAGGAAGCGAAACACAACTCAACAGGGCATCCCAACCGGCATAGGTGATACTGAGGTCGGAGGTGAACCGGAATGTCAGTGATCCATCAACAGCCGAAGAGGTATAGGTTCCGGGCACTGTGGAGCCGGATGTGTTAAGCAAAAGAGGCGCGGCTGTTGAATTGCCATTGTAAATTGACAAGTAGTCATATCCGCTCTCGGTGACGAAGGAATTGAATTGCACGCGAAGCAAATTTCCAGGCGTAGGATAAATGGTCAGCGTATTAGATTCCGAATTAGCGTAAGCTGCAGTCTGTCCTCCAGAATCATAAAACCTGGCCGAACAGACATTGGACAAAGTGCCATTCTGCATGCTATAACAATTCACCACATTCACCAACAAAGGTGTCGAGAAGCCGTTGAGACCGGAAGTTGAACAAGTCACACGGCAACGATAGTAGGTTGCAGTCGTAGGGTTTGCGGACAACGTTACATTGTTGCCTGTGGCACCGGCTACGTTGGTCCAGGTCGAACCATCCGGCGAAGTCTGCCAACGATAGGTGATGCCGACGCTGGAAGGAGGAGTCGACATCGAGAGCGTCAAAGCGCCACCACTACAGACCGGGTTGGAAGAAGCAAGGGTATTTCCCGGGCTGGGGGTTCCGGCACAGGAGGCAGGCGTAAATAAATAATACCGACCGGATGAAGGAAAAGTGGACTGGGTATTGGCTGGAGTTGTCGTCGAAGCTGTATTCGATGTGGTCGTAACACTCTGGTACTCGGTAGCCGCTGTTGAAATGCCGATTGAAGCCGAGGATCCGGCCGTTCCGGTTCCGTACACGAATTGAATGGCAAAGTTGCTTTCGAACAACCAGAGCTGATAGGTCTTGGTAAAGTTGCCAGTCTCTCCAATATTGCGAACTCGCCATTCAACAACCAATTTCCGATTAGGTGATGTTCCCAATAATTGGTACTGAACGTTCCCGTTTGTCCCGGTACCCATGTCATCCCACCAAGGCATCAGGGCCGGAAAGCTCGGTGGTGCCGTAATTGAATTTGAATATGCTGTACTCGGCGATGTTCCAAAACCGAACAATCCGTTTGCATTCACCCAAAAATTCGAATAGTTGTTAGCGTTGATGGTGAATGAAAATCCGATGGCCGTAGCGGTAGATGCCGGCGTATCATCAACTCCGGAACCCACCAACACAACCGGAGCACTGAGTGTCTCCAGGGATGCACCCGTCCCAGTCGTAAATGCGTAGGTATTCGCAGGCTGTGCCTGGACCAGATTAGAAAACAGCAGTAGAACAAGCAGCCAGCTACAGGCCGCCTTCATCAGGTAGCGTTTCCGGTTCATTCGAGGGGGTGTTTCTCCTAAATATCGTGGATTTCAGAAGAAAAACCATGCCCAAGCCCGCTTTTTATGCAAACGTTACCATTTACTTGGTAAACATTCTAACGACCATTACGACCGTTCGTCACCAATCCGATCAGGGTGCAATCGCGAACAGGAACAACAAACTGTTGTTCTCCATCAGCGCATAATCGGAAGCCTCTACAAATCCATCGCCGGTAATGTCCGATGTCAAGTATCCGTAGAGGAACTGCACCACATCGTTCTCCATAGCGGAGAAATCGGTTGCGTCGATCTGGTCATCCTGATTCAAATCGCCACTCCAGATTGCCCAGCGCGCAGGCGAAGTCGAAACCTGAACCTGATTGTCACCAAAGACGGTATTGGATGCGGATGTCAGATCAAGCACAGTGAACGGACTGACGATCAGAACCGGATCAGCCGTCCAGGTTTCCAAAATATTACGACCCGTGATCTTCAGGTAGAAGGAAGAGCCTACATACCCGCCAGGAATCGAAATCTGCAGGCTGCCATTTGTTTTCAGGACTTCATCGAAACAGTCCGTCTCCGCCAGCGTTCCGGCATCCATCAGACAAACATGCAGGAATTCACAATCGGAAGGGTCGAATGATATACCCGAATTGTACAAGGTACCGGTCATACCGCCCGCACCGTCATAATAACCCTGGATCAACATGGTCATGTCCAGGAGCGAGCCACCACAGGTATTTACAGTGAACGACATGGAAGACGACTCGGAACAACCGGTGCTGGTAGCAAGATTGATGGAACCACTCAACGCGCCGGGTGGAACTTCGATCCGCAGGAGGTTTGCATTGACGATCCGAAAGCCTGCAGGTACACCGAAGAAATCCACGGAGACCACCGTTGAAAAATTGGAGCCTGCCAGATCAATCGAATCTCCGGGACAACCTGAACCAGGATTCATCGAAGCGATCGCAGGATACAAAGCCGTAGATACACTGACCGGGGCTGAGGTGGACGAACACCCTCTGAAATCAGTAACCATTGCCTGGAAACCATAAGGAGAAGGAATGACCACATCCGGTGTGATAGTCAAACCGGTGGAAGATGTTCCATAAATATCGTTCCACATGAACGATGCACCCGGTCCACTACCGGACGTATCTGCAGTCAACAACACCGATGACAACGGATTGACACCATCCCAGCAGAGATCCGTGGAACCCGTGGTTGTAACCGTGGGGACAGGAGGGTTATTGTAGACCTGGATGCTGAGTGTCGAAGTCCGACTGCAACCGTCGCTTGATGTAGCCGTAACCGTATAGGTTGTTCCCGACAGCAGATTAGTCAATACAGGGTTGGCGGATGCGGGATCATTCAATCCCGTTGAAGGACTCCAGGCATACATAAACGCGGACGTACCGGAACACTGCAAACTGGGTGTGAAGGAATAAGTGATCGGAGTGGATTGCACCCAGTTGGTATTGTTCTTTCCGGGAACGGAAAAGGCGAGCAGTCCCGTCGAATTCTCGATACCCAGGACTTTATTCCGGGTAGCCAAGGCTCCCATATTCATCGCGTCGATCCGAAGCTCGATGGCGTCGTAACTTTCTTGAAGTTTGATCTTGCCGCCGAACGAACCGTATGACGTAGTCCCGTCAAAAAAAGAAACGGCCCCGGCATTGAAGCGGACAACAAATGCCCTTGCACCAGGCGACCCAACG
>CAZSGD010000070.1:0-8848 GCA_964606155.1 uncultured Chitinophaga sp.
TGCAGCTGAAAATAAAGTATTTTCAATCAGAAGCCACTTTGCAATGGGCAGCTGGGAAATTGATGTTGTAAAAAAGTGGAAGTCAGATAATATCTGTTAAGGTACGGGCAATAAGAGTATTGTTTCCTTCAAATTAAAGAACTGGAGCAGGTTGATAAGCCTTTACAGGGGGTAACTTGTCCATACAGGTCTGGCATATTAAATCAGCCCAATTATTTGCAAAATGCCTGCGCCATTCGTTCCTGTTCCGTATTAGGGATTTTATATTTTGCAGCCACTTTTTTCCAACTACCTGTGACGTTTCTTACCTGATTTATGATATGATTTGCTTTGGTAGTATCAAGACGAAAATATTCCGCCACTTCCAGCGCCAGATCCAGGCTAAGAGAATTATCCTTATCCGAAATATTCAGGTGTAATCCTTTGCCATATTCATTTGGATTAATATCATAAGCAGGCGACAATAGCCATCCGCTATCTGTTAGCAGAAATCCATGATTTCTTAAATGATCATCTGTGTTGCTTACACAAATGCTGAATACAATTCTTCTCCACAACTCTTCAAGATCTCTTTCCACTGCTGCGCCATGTCTTGTTATAAATTCAACGAGTTCAAGGTAACTTGCTCCTGCAGATCGTTCTCCATCGGTGTAGCCGAGTAAGGTCATGGCAGAAGCAAAATGAATTCGCTCAGCTTTGGAGGTCCTGTCGAATCGTTTGGTCAGATAAGTATGATAGCGGTTGTTAAAACGCTGAACTTTTCCTTTTGCCATATTTACTCCGGCCTTTTGGGCCAATTCATTCACCACCATTTCCCATGCTCCCATATCCTTATCATCCATTTTGCTGGGGAATTTTGCGATCCATAAACCTCTTTCTGAATCAACAACGCTTGCTTTAGGTCTGGCACCGCCTAAGGACGACCCTGGCGCAATCAACATGCTTACCCATTTGAGAAATTCAGGATCATTTATATTATCCTCTTCAAATTTCAGACTTGCTTCTTCCAATTTTCTTAAGGAAGTCCATGGTGGGGAGGCCATTTCATTATTATCATTCAGGAATGGACCTTCCCCGTTCGTTTTAAAGCGAAGTGCTCCCATTCTATGTCCATCAAAAACACCCAGCAGGTAATCGGACTCTGATAGTTCCCTGGCAGTCCTGTTTTCCATTCTTGCCATGGCCGCTTCTCTTCGTTGCATTAAAACCCTGCCCCATCTATCCGGGCATGAATCCATAAAAATTCCAAAATTGGCTTTTTCATCCCGGGGGTAGTAGGCCCCGGAATATAATTGCAGGTCCGGGTCGAGCATTTGGGTAAAGCCTGATTTCAACCAATCCGCATTATATTCAAACGAGAATACTTCTTTGCCTTTTCCGTGGGTAACAGTGAGCGTCCCCATCAGCTCCGGGTCTGCCAAACCCTGCCAATGGGCATAGACCAGTATTTCTTTTTTTTCAGTTTTTGCCATCGGGTCTTATTTTGATTTCTTAGGTGCTCTTTCTTTTACTATAAGCTCGGCATCCTGAAGTTTTCTTCCGAGTTTGTCATCCTCAGCAACCTTCAGCAGGTCTTTTTCGAGACCCAAAACAAAGAGCACCTGGATATAGGAACTCATGGTAACTCCGGGTGATCCTTTTTCAATAGATAGTAATGTAGGGCGGCTTATATTAGCCCGCTCCGCCACCTGTTCGGCGCTGTACTTTCTGCGAAGCCTGGCCAACTTGATATTTTCGCCAAATTCTTTCAGGATCTTCGTTATTGAGGGTAATAAAGGGGCTTTTTTCGTTTTCATAACGATAAATATATTTTACAAATATAATAAATATTGTAAATAATATTTTACATTATTTTAATTTCCATTCCCTTACAAATTATTGATAATGAAGAGAAAAAACCGGGGAGGGCTGAACAGTTTTGCTGTTTGAAATTCTTCAATCAAAATCCAGCAGCTTCCTGGGTTTTACATCCAGTGCTTCTGCGAGTTCGGCGACTGTAAGGATGGTTATGTTCTTCTGGCCTTTTTCAATTTTGGCAATATGGCTATTATCAATTTGAGCGATGGATGCGAGTCTGCTTTGGCTGAGACCTTTGGATTCACGAATTTCTTTAAGATTCGCTCCAAATTTTTTTAAAAAATCTTTCGAAAGTTTTTTTTGCATTGCGCTCTTATTAGAAGCGAAAGTCACTTAATGGCGGGAAAATATTTGGTATAAAAATACCAATGTTCATTATTTTGTATAACTTGCACTAAAATTCCTACCTATGTCATGTTTACCGCCCAAACTGGAAAATTGGAAAGAGCAGTTGCAACAGCAGCCTACCCAGGAAACCGCCCGTGCTATTATTGCCGAATACTTTTCCTTTTTTGGAAAGGAAAAAGTAAAGGAAGAACTATGGCTGCTCACCACCGGCACCCTTACTAATGATGAAATGCACCAGGCGCAAAGCGCTAAGGACAGGCATGATTTGTTGTTCTTTTATGAGTTTACGGGGATGATGGTGGAGGCGGTGTGGTGGGTGAGTAAGCAAAATGGTTAATCACTAACTTGCTTTTATTAAGACCAAAATAATATTTGATAAGTATAAACTCTAAATTATGGTTCCTCAAAGTATTTTACAAAGAGTATTCTATATTAGATATCTGGAGAGATTCTTAGGTTCGTCTTTCACATTTGAAAGAAATGGGACACAATTTTTAGCTACTGCACGCCATAATTTTCCTCATTCGACACATGGCCAAGAACTTGAATTTTCTATTATGCGCAATAATGAGTGGGGGCAGATAGGTTCACGAATCTTTATGCATACAAACGATCAGGTTGATATGGTTATACTCCAACTCCCTGAAGATATTTCACCCAGACATGAAATAACATTAGACGAAAAGAATTTATTTTTAGGTCAAGATTCTTACTTTCTCGGTTTCCCATATAAACGTTACATGGATGTTCCGCAAAATGCAAACAATGGCTATCCCTTGCCATTTGTGAAAAAGGCTATTTTCTCTGCTGCGCCTTATATTGACAATGGGGTTCATATTATATTTCTTGACGGAATGAACAACCCTGGTTTTTCAGGAGGACCTTGTGTTTATATCAACAAAAACACTACTATTACTTCAATATGCGGCGTTGTAAAAGGCTTCTTACCACATTATGTGCAAGTAACAGGTCCTTTGGGTCGCCAATTTGAGTTTGAAGAAAATTCAGGAATTGTTGAAGTCCATTCGATTGGCCACTTGAATGAAATTAAAACCTATTAGATTTATATACTTGTTCAGACTCTAATTTAAAGGATATTTAAAGTCCTTTTAGTCGCGTCGATTACCAAACTGGACTTTAACAAGAAGTTCCGAATTGCATCGAAGCCGCTTCACTTTAGCTACATAGCGGCAGCGTCCAGGTACACTGCCTGGAATGTGGCAATTTGTTGATAGAATTCTTCTGTAGTGAGAGTATCACCATCACTAACATATTCCAGTCTAGGGTCTCCATTTCTGTATTCTCCCGTTTGAACATCTATATTTAATGTTCCCTACGTTAGCCACATGCCTGCTATTGTAGAAGTGATTCAAAGTTACTTTGTAGGATCGTAGCGATACCAGTATCGCCCTTCAATGCTGCGATTCGCTCCAGTGTGAGTCGTGTAGTAACTGGTGTCGAGGGCATCCCGCTCACTTTCACAAATGGCCCATCAGTTTCCAGCAGCATTCTTTCAGGGGGAATCGCATCAACGATTCGCTTGCCATTTTCTGATAAAGTCATTGCGTGGTTTACTGAAAAATAGAAGCCGCAATCAATGGCACGCTCCATGTCCGCTACCTTTCCCGAATACCAGTGTAGTATTACCTTACCGGAAAAACGCGGACCGACAGCATCAATAACATCAGCTTCCGCTCTGCGTGAATGCACAGAAAGTATTTTCATTCCTGCGTCGTGACATGCACTCACCACTTGCGCAAAAACACTTCTTTGGGCAGCATAATCTGTTGCAGATTTGTTGTAGTTATCGAGGCCGACTTCGCCAATATACCGCTCGTGGCCAAGCAATGATTTGAATTGCCCAATTTGTGTACGATATTGGTAAGCTAACTCCGGGTGGAAGCCAAGTGCTGCCCGCAAATACTTACACCCTTCCACAAGCCTCTTAGTGTGGACGAACACATCAGGTATGTTGGTGACAGCAATAGTATAAATACCTTCGCGTTCGATCTCTCTCACTATCTCTTTAGGATTATCATGTAAATCAAGATGGAAATGTGTATCGTGTAAGGGAACACTCATTTTAAAAATTTATTGACCTCCTCCATGCCTCTGTCATATACACTCACGTACTCATCAAGCTCTTGGCTCGTGTCAAAGGGCAAGGGACCCGATTTTAATAGACGCAATACTTTTGAATGAGCCGGTAATCCTTTTATCTCTTCAAGGGCCATCTTAAATGCACGCAAATCCCTTCCCTTACCGGTATGGGCACGCGGAGGGTTATATTTTATTTTATGCGCATAATCAGTGGCTGTAAGTCCAGCCGCCTTTTCCGCAGCCTGGCGAATAATACAAGGTAGGCAATAACCACAATGTATGCCCGGTTTACTGCCTGCCACCCGTCGGCTGATGTCAGGATGGGAACATGAGATTGTTTGCGTATACAAATCCTGCAACAACTTTTGATTTAAACACTCTGCCATCATCTCACCTTTAGTTTTAAACCGGTAAGGGTTTTCTATTACATTATTGATACTTAGTACTTTTAAAATGTCTGTGAATTTTTTGAAGTAGTATGGGTGTGTTGTCCGGGTGCTGTGGCTACTCAGCCTTGTCTGTGTAAGCGGCACGTTCAAAGAGATCAAACCATTTTCAGGTACCACCAAAGTAATATTATCACCGAACGCATTTGCAATACCAATACCAAGACTGATGAACAAAAATGACCGTGATCGTGATGAATCTTCCTTGCTGGCCAACTTGCTTTTCTGTTTGGGTTGAACGTAAAATCGGTAACCCTTCAGTTGCTGATTTCCGTAGTGACGTGCAAGTTCATCCAATATATGAGGCTGCTTCGACCCTTCGGTGCCCCGTTTATAGTGGCTGACAAATGCAACTGTTTCCTTTTTTTCAAGCAGATCAATTGCGCCGATCAGAGAATCCATTCCCCCAGAAAGCAGCGACACTTTGGTAATACCATTTGGATTACGGTTCGTTGGAATCTGAACCGCCTTTGATGTACTCCGCTGACGAAATACTAACTCCCAACGATCGCCACTCAAAAACGACAGCATCTCTTCCAGCCCAGCTTTCACACCATCCCACAGTCCTTTATCGGCCACTGGAAAATGGACGCGTATATGCCGGCTCCAGCCTTGGTAGCCGTCACTCTCCCTCGAAATAATCTGGTCGGCAGTATATGCCGACACACCCAAATCCAGCAGATCTGCCGCTGGTCCTGTAGGTACGATGTTATTGGCCTGTAGCACAGTAGTTACCTCCGCACTCACCAATTCTGATTGATATCCCAACGAAAATGCAGTTAAAACCTCATTACCACTCACGTTAAGTTGATACCCGTCCTGTTCATTTTCTTTTATAATAATATTATTTACTCTCATTTTTCTAAAGTTGAATAAGCCGTTTGAAAAATATTATCGATAACCAGCTTGTTAGCGCTAGTGTGCAAATTGAAGTCATCGATAGCCTTGTCTTTTAAACTTAAATTCACTTCTGCACGAATGAACTCTTTCATATCCGCCTCAATATTAATAGCCTGTTGTTCGGATACTGCATTCTTTTCAACGGCCAGCCCAAGCTCATATACCCACTTGTCAAATATATATGTACTTACATACTCAATAACTGTCTCTTTGATCATTTCCGGTGTGAGGGTCTCGAGTGCAGTAATGTCACCGCCTTGTTCCGTTATCCGTGTATACAGCCGATCCAGTGTACTGATAATCGCATCCCTGGCTATGGCATCATCGTTTGTAGCACCCGTGGGAGCAATCGCATCTGCAATCTTTGCCAGGGCCTCTTCCGGTCTTTTACCCACATAAGCTGACAGACCAAGTCCCTTGAGTGTTTCTTCATACCCACTTCCAACCGGAGCCGACATAGCTCCTAAAAAACTCACCAGCTTTTGACCGGCAGATATGCCACGCGATGCCGATCTTGTCGCACCACCTGAGCCTCCATAGGTTTTTACATAACTGTTCGCCGCCTTCCTGATATTGGAACCACGTGTCTTATTAGTGTACCGCGTAAACGCATTTCTGGCGTCACTCCAATCATTCGTTGTTTTCGGTATCACTGTTGCCTTTCCTTGCTGAGCTGCATCCTGGTTATTCACCGGCTGCTGATTGTTACCTGTGAGCAGGTTATTACCCGTCCCATCAACGGTACTATTGGTGTTCCCATCTTGATTACTGCTACCATCCCCGGTAACATAATAGGTAGGCAGTAAACTGGTTTTGCCCTTTGGCCCTCTGCTGGTTGTTGATGTTCCCATTATTAGAAGTCCTTTATCTTTTGTTTGCTGATTTTTGCCAGGTTTGTATTCTTACTCACGCTCCATTTTTGCACAAGGGATTTTGCTACACCCTGATAAGAGGTACCCACTGCAACGTCCTGCAACCATACAATTACTACCGGAGTCAAATCATTTTCCGGAAACTTTTCCAGCAGGCCCATTAGCTGCGATAATAACTCGGGACGCTGCTTACAGTAATCAAACATCTTTTTTAATGGCGGTTTTTCACCAGATTGTTTTCCGGTTTCCCGTACTTTTTGACTTAACGCCTCGAATATGGCGGACGCATCTCCTTCACTAAGTGTCTTTGCTTCCTTAATAGCAGAAGAAACATAAGAAGCAGCATCACTCATCAACTTACTGAAAAAAACCTGGGCCTTCGGACTCATGCGTTGCAGACTTAGTCCGGCAATAGTCAGCCTATCACGCGACACATAGTAATATGGCTGTAAGTTCTGTTCCTTCAAAGAGGGCATTGAGCCAAACCAAGATTTTAACCAGCTATCTTGTAAATACGCTTCATGTTCGGGTGATAGTTTGATTTCGTGCCCATTTTCCTCTTCCGCTCTTTCGCCAGTAGCAATTTTTTCTATTGCCTCGATGTTAGGTAGCACCCCTGCGTTTTCCGTTTGTGCCTGGTAAAACGTATTAAAGGTTTCAGGTTTGAAATACTCCAGTAACATAAGTTTGGCGAGCAACCGTTTATTCAACTCGATTCCCCTGGACTTTGCCATATTATAACGGATCAGCATGGCATTTAGAAAACGCTTACATTGACGCGGGTTACCATTAAGCCCAACAGCGAGAATAGGTACCACTTGGTAACACAACTGGAACGACTCTTTTAGCTCATCAGTGAGTTGGTGGAAGAATGTATCAGCATTCTTCACGTCAAATACAAAGTCGAACCCTTTCTTTTGTTTTTCCCTGAGAATGTTACCTCTTGCTATTTCAAACTCACCAATATCGATATGGAGTTGGGAAAATAGCAGGTTCACGTAATTGGTTAATTCAATGGTATTGAGTGGCGGTATGCGTATCGGAAACTGTATGAGCTTTTCGAGATAATCACGGCCTACTTCCGCGGAATCACCTGGAATCTCAGGGAACCTACGACGCACTGCGTATTTAATTAATCGTTCATCGGCACCGATGATAAATACTGTCCCTTTGGTAAATAAGAATAGTTTAATCGCTTCCAGCGTGCCAATAATGGTGTCAGGAGAACAACGGTCGAGGTCATCGATAAACACAATGACTTTTTGAAGATTTGTTTCGTTGATCAGCTCATCAAAATTGTCGTGAAATTCCTGGATGTTACTTCTTATACTGTCATCAGGATTATCTTTCCGGTTGGCCACGAGTTCCTCGTAGTTGATATCCTTTAACTTCCCCAGCGCTTCCGTTCCAGATACGACTGTAAGACCTGCTTGAGCCATTGTCACCATACCTATCCCATACTTAATGGCTGTACCAGTTAGTTTCATCACATCAATCTTCTTCAGTAGCCTTGCCGCAGCTTTTTTGGCTTTTTCAGTGATTGTCCTCCGAAGGATAATTTCATCAACAATCCTTCCCATAAGTACCGTTTTGGCATCTTCGTATCCTTCGAATAGCCAACCGTTGAACCGGATAACCAATACGTCTTTCTGGCCGTTATAGGATTCTTCCACCATGCGCATGAGACTAGACTTTCCGCTGCCCCAATCGCCAAAAACTCCGATACTGCATGGCATCAGGTTCGGGTTATCGATAATACCGGTAATGGCACTTATAAGATGGCTATAATCAATGCAATCTGCATTGGTTTCATTATCACTCCACATCGTATCGTTATTGAATGATTGAAATGTTTATAAGGTAACGGTGGATCATGTTCTGGATGGTAAGTTCAGAAGGTGTAACCACTATTAGCTTGTGCCCATTTCTGCATCAAAAAGAAGTCCAAACCTAAAAACCTTGTTAAAATTTAGACAATATGGCATTTCCTGTCACTGTTCACAGCTAGGAGTCTCCTAAGCAATAACACAACTGAAGTTTTGGCAAGGAGTGCGTATACACATGGTATGATAGCCGGTATCCAGAACTCCCTGTTCTACTTTGTATTCAATCAGAAAACAAAAGCTGAATGGTTCTGGTTAGTTTGCAACTAACCAGAAAATTGAAATAATTGATGTGATAAATTGTAAAACGCCAATAGAGTTTGTATTACCTGCGGGGAGGCTATCACGGTCATAAAATGCAAAAGCCCCAACAGCGTTGGGGCTACCTGCGGACCGGACGGGACTCGAACCCGCGACCTCCGCCGTGACAGGGCGGCATTCT
>CAZSGD010000071.1:0-3880 GCA_964606155.1 uncultured Chitinophaga sp.
TAGAAAATCCGCAAAATCCCGCAACCTCCGGCATAAGCCTGAATTTTATATCTATTAGATGTAAAAAATTATTCACATACGTGTTTTTTCCTGTGCTATCACAAACATCCGTTAGGGGCAATCAGTTATATTCGGTTGCTTTAATTTTTTACCAAAAAATCAAAACCATTTATGAGAAAGCTGTTACTTCTCGTGCTTTCATTCGCACTTACCAGTGTAATGATGGCACAGAACTATTGGTCTTCGCACACGGATGCAGGTGTGATCAGCACCGACAAAGCTGTTGCAAGACTTTCGTTCCCCAAAAATTTCAAACTATTTGATTTGAATGTTGCCCCGCTCCGGCAGGAACTTTTTTCTGTTGTGAACAATGCTTCCAAACACAGCACCACCATTTCCATTCCCAACGCAGATGGCGTGATGGAGCAATTTGAAGTAGTGGAAGCATCCAACTTCGAACCTGCACTCCAGGCACGTTTCCCGGACATCAGGGCCTTTTCCGGAAAAGGAATAACTGATAAATCTGCCCTGCTTAAGCTGAGTATTTCCCCACAGGGTATTCAAACGATGGTGTTCAGAACAGAAAAGGAAAATGAATTTATTGAAGCTTATTCTGCCGATCATAAAGTGTATGCAGTTTTCAGATCGCAACGCACACCCGGTCAATTGCCGTGGAAATGTTCCACTCCTGATGAAGTATTGGCCAATGGTCTTGATGCACAAGTGGCGGGTGTTACTACCCGGTCGGGCGGTAACCTGAAAACGATGCGCCTGGCACAGTCCGTTACAGCAGAATATTCAAACTACTTTGGCGCTACCAGCTCTGCACAGGTATCATTGGTGCTTGCCGCTGTAAATGCCACTCTTGCCCGCTGCAACGGCGTATATGAAAAAGACCTGGCGCTTCACCTGAACCTGGTTGCAAATACCACCAGTGTGTTTTATTATAATCCCTCCACAGACCCGTATTCCCCCGCATCACAGATGAGCCAGTGGAACGCACAATTGCAATCCACCCTAACTTCTGTGATCGGTGAGGCCAATTATGATATAGGCCACCTGTTTGGAGCATCCGGAGGCGGCGGTAATGCAGGCTGTATCGGCTGTGTTTGTGTGAATGGTTCTAAAGGAAGAGGTATCACTTCGCCATTTGATGCCATTCCCCAGGGCGATAATTTTGATATTGATTATGTGGCGCATGAGGTAGGACACCAACTGGGTGCTAACCACACTTTCTCCATGAGCAATGAGGGAACAGGTGTGAACAAGGAACCAGGCTCAGGAATTACCATTATGGGTTATGCAGGCATTACCAGCCAGGACCTGGCCCCTCATTCTATTGATATCTTTCACCAGGCCTCTATTGCACAAATTCAGTCGAACCTGAATACAAAAACCTGTCCCGTTACCAATACCATTGCCAATGCTACCCCGGTTGTATCAGCAGGCAGCGATTACACCATTCCCATCAGTACAGCTTTTGCCTTAACAGGATCGGCCACGGATGCTGATGCAGGTGATGTTTTAACCTATTGCTGGGAACAAAATGATAATGCCGGATCCACTCAAACCGGTGCCAACAGTGTGGCCAGTGCCACAAAAGCCACAGGCCCCAACTGGATTTCTTTCAGCCCGGTCACTTCACCCACGAGATTTTTTCCCAAAATGGCGACCATTTTAGCAGGTGCTAATATATCCGGACCATTACCGGGTGGTGATGCAGGCGCTAATACGGAAGCATTGAGCTCTGTATCCCGCACCCTCAACTTCAGACTAACGGTAAGAGACAACGCAGTTTATAGTTCCACCAGTCCTTTTTCCACCGGTCAAACACAGTTTGATGACATGGTGGTAACAGTTACGAATACCTCCGGTCCATTTGCGGTAACAGCGCCGAACACGGCGGTATCATGGGCGGGTAATTCATCGCAAACTATTACCTGGTCGGTAAATAATACAACAGCAGCCCCGGTAAGCTGTGCCAATGTGAAGATCTCCATTTCCACTGATGGCGGTAATACGTTTAGCACACTGGTAGCCAGTACGGCCAACGACGGAAGCGAAGTGGTGACCATTCCCAATACACCCAGCACCACGGCCAGGATAAAAGTGGAAGCAGTAGGTAATATCTTCTTCGATATTTCCAATACTAACTTCACCATCACTGCCGGCTCAGCCTGTGGAACCCCAACTGGATTGACATCATCTGCCATCACCACCAGCAGTGCAACTGTAAGCTGGACAGCCGTAAGCGGTGCCAATTCTTATGATGTGGATTATAAACTCAATTCATCCGGCACCTGGACCAACGCAGCTACAGGGACCACTTCCACTTCAGTAAACTTAAGCGGGCTGTCATCGGGTTCATTGTATGACTGGAGAGTGAGGGCCAATTGTACCGGCGGTAGCAGCGCTAATGCACAGGCACAATTCACCACACAATCTGTGGTTACCTGTAATGCACCAACAGGATTAAGCTCCTCTGCTGTTACATCCTCGTCTGCCACCGTAAGCTGGACAGCTGCCAGCGGCGCTATTTCTTATGACGTGGATTATAAAACCAATGCTTCCGGCACCTGGACCAATGCAGCCACAGGAACAACAGGCACTTCCGTAAATCTAACCGGCTTGTCTGCTGCAACATTATACGACTGGAGGGTAAGGACCAATTGCGCCAGCGGCAGCAGCGGTTATGCACAGGCACAGTTCACCACTTCAGCAGTATCAACATGCCCTGGCCCTTATGATGTTTCAACAAATGGAACAAGGAACGGAGCAGCCACTATACCGTTTAATACGGATATTAAAGGACTGATCAGCCCGAGTGGCGACAACGATTATTACAAATTTGTAATAACCAACCCGGGTACTATCACACTGACATTAACAACGCTTCCATTTGATTATGACCTGCGCTTATACAGAAATAACACGCAGGTGGCTATTTCTGAAAATGGAGGCACAACAAGTGAAACGATCAACTATACTGCCACTGCCAACACTTACTATGCACGGGTATATGGCTTCAATGGAGCAAACAGCGCCACCAGTTGCTATACATTAAAAGTGCAATTAGGTACTGCCAGCAAAGACGATGGATCAATTACAGCTGGTAAAGTGTCTGTATTCCCGAATCCTGTAAATGATAGGGTAACAATAAGGATCGATGACATACAGGGAAGCGCAACGATCAGGGTATTTGATATGTTTGGAAGACAAGTGATGCAGCAAAACAGCGGACAGAGCGTTACGCAGTTAGATGTTTCAAAACTCACTTCCGGAATGTATATCATCAAAGTAACGAATAACGGAAAGGATAATGTTTTCAAGATCGTGAAACAATAACAGATGATATAGTCAATTAGTTAAAAGCCCCGAATTTAATTCGGGGCTTTTATTTAGTATTCAATTTTCTGTACTTCAGCGGCTATACACTTACATTAAAATCTCTGAGGGCATCGTTCAAACTTGTTTTGAGATCGGTGCTCAGTTTTCTCTGCCCGATGATCAATGCACAACCCACGCCATATTCGCCTGCGGGGAATTTCTTAGTATAAGATCCGGGTATCACCACACTGCGGGCTGGCACACGGCCCTTCATTTCTTTGGGTTCGGTACCGCTTACGTCAATGATTTTGGTAGATTGGGTAAGTACTACATTTGCACCCAGCACCGCTTCTTTTTCTACAATGACACCTTCCACTACGATACAACGGCTGCCGATAAAACAACCATCTTCCACGATCACAGGACTGGCCTGTAAAGGTTCCAGTACACCGCCAATACCCACACCACCGCTCAGGTGAACGCCTTTGCCAACCTGGGCACAACTGCCTACTGTGGCCCAGGTATCCACCATAGTGCCTTCATCCACATAAGC
>CAZSGD010000071.1:3980-8782 GCA_964606155.1 uncultured Chitinophaga sp.
GCCGCCACTCTTAATCTCCCTTTATCCAGTTCTTCCATAACAGCCCTGACAGCATCGCTGTATTTTGTGTCCTTTAATAATTCACGGTTGCCCCATGCTTCCAGTACCAGTTCTTTCATTGAGATTAAAATTTGCTGCGAAAATAATGGGAAAAGTCCACAGTCAACGGACCACAGTCCACAGATGGTCGCTTATAAGAAGAAAATTTCTTGCTGCAAAGTGACTGTTTGCTGTGGTCTGTCGACTGTCGTCTGTCGACCGTCAGCTATCTTTGCAATCTATGAACATTGGATTCGATGCCAAACGGGCATATCATAATGGAACAGGGTTGGGGCATTACAGCCGAACGCTGATCCGCTCGCTGTCCGAATATCATCCGGGGCATCAGTATTACCTTTTTAACCCCAAACCGGCCCATCGTTTTGTTCTCCAGCGTGAAAACATACATGAGGTTTTACCCCAGGGGCCTCTTAATAAATTATTCAGTTCGGCCTGGCGGAGCAGTTGGGTGAAAAATGATCTGAAGAAGATGAAGATCGACCTCTACCATGGGTTAAGCCATGAGATCCCGGCAGGGATTGAAAAAACGGGTATCCCTTCTGTGGTAACTATCCATGACCTTATTCATGAACGGTACCCGGAGCAATACAACCCCATTGATGTAAAGATATACACCCGGAAATTCCGATATGCCTGCGAACATGCGGATAAAGTGATTGCCATTAGCGGGCAGACAAAAAAAGATATAATAGAATTCTATAAAACGCCGGCCGATAAAATTGTTATTTGTTACCAAAGCTGTAACCCGGCGTTTGGGGTAAGTGTGCGTGAGGAAGAAAAACAAAGAGTAAGAATATTGTATCAGCTTCCGGAAAGATTTTTCTTATATGTTGGCTCTATTATTGAACGAAAGAATTTGCTGAATATCTGCAAAGCCCTGTTTTTATTGCGTCATGAGCTGGATGTTCCATTGGTGGTGATCGGTGATGGAACTAAATATAAGCAACAGGTAAAAGATTATATAAAGCAAAACGGCCTGGAGAAAAAAGTCATCTTCCTTTCTGAAAACCTGGTAGCAAAATCCACTGCCGCTTTTCAAACGGCGGCTGATTTTCCGGCTATTTATCAATCGGCTATGGCTATGATCTATCCATCTTTCTTTGAAGGATTTGGTATCCCTGTTCTGGAGGCGTTATGGAGTAAATTGCCGGTAATTACCTCAAATGTTTCCTGTTTGCCGGAAGCGGGTGGAGACGGGGCCTGCTATGTGGACCCATCCAGGGCAGAAGAGATGGCGGTGGCGATGAAGAATATTGCTGCGGGAGGTTCTTTCGTTAATTCCCTGGTGGAGAAAGGCTGGCAACATGCCCAACGATTCACTCCGCAACAGTGTGCGGATATAGTAATGAATGTATATAAAACTGTATGGTGAGTTTTGAGAAAGATATTGAAGAATGTTTGGCCGTGCTCCGGGGCGGCGGGTTGATCCTTTATCCCACCGATACAGTATGGGGTATTGGTTGCGATGCCACTCATGAAGAAGCGGTCGCAAAGATTTATGCCCTCAAAAAAAGACCGGATGAAAAAGCTATGATCGTGCTGGTGGCAGATGAAAGAGAAGTGCTGCAGTATGTGGCTGCGCCAGACCTGCAGGTGTTTGATTATTTGCAGGCGGCGGTAAAACCTACCACCGTAATTTATGATGGTGCTATCGGGTTGGCCGATAACCTGGTGGGTAAGGATGGGAGTATTGCTATCCGTATTTGCAACGATGAATTTTGCCGGCATTTGATCAGGCGTTTCCGCAAGCCCATTGTTTCCACTTCGGCGAATATATCTGGTGGGCCGGTTGCTGGAGTATTTAAAGAAATAGCCTCTGAAATCAAAGACGGGGTGGATTATATTGTTCAATACCGGCAGGAAGATACAGAAGCTGCCGAACCTTCTTCAGTCATTAAATGGGATAACGGAAAGATTGAAATACTTCGTCCTTAAGATATCAGTTGTATTTCCTGGTCCTTGATCCTTGATCCTTGTTCCTTGATTCCTGATCCTTCATCTTCAACTATCTTTGTGGCTTTATGGATATACGGTGTAAAGATAGCGAATTAATGATACTTAATAAAATCGCCGCTGCTGCTGAAAAGCTGGGCCTGGAAACCTATTTGGTAGGTGGTTTTGTTCGGGATAAGATCATGGGAAGGGCCACTACGGATGCGGATTTTGTATGCGTAGGGGATGGGATCGAACTGGCGAAAGAAGTGGCCCGGCAATTCAAGCCTGTGCCACAGGTGGACTATTTCAAAAATTTTGGTACCGCACATATTAAAATTGCAGAGGATTTTGATCTCGAATTTGTAGGGGCCCGCAAAGAAAGTTACGAGTTCCATTCACGGAAGCCGGCAGTGGGGCCGGGAACGCTGCAGGATGATCAGCATCGGCGTGACTTCACCATCAATGCCATGGCCATCAGTTTGAATAAAAACAATTTTGGCCAATTGGTCGATCCGTTCGGCGGAATAAAAGATATACAGGAGAAGATCATCCGCACACCGGTGGGACCTGATCAAACATTCAGTGATGATCCCCTGCGCATGATGCGGGCCATCCGCTTTGCCACGCAACTTCAATTTACCATTGAAGAAACGACCTGGAAGGGCATTGTGAATAATGCAGAGCGTATTCATATCGTTTCACAGGAACGTATCACCGATGAACTGAATAAGATCGTTTTGGCCCCTCAACCCTCCATGGGCTTCGATCTTTTATATAAAAGCGGGTTGTTGAAGATCATTTTCCCACAGATGGTGGAGCTGGCCGGTGCGGAATACAAAGACGGGCATGGTCATAAAGATAATTTCTACCATACCCTGCAGGTGCTGGATAATCTATCCGCCAACACAGACGATCTGTGGCTGAGATGGTCGGCTATCCTGCATGATATTGCGAAGCCTGTTACCAAGCGTTTTGAGGAAGGGCATGGCTGGACTTTTCATGGTCACGAAGCAGTGGGAGGAAGAATGGTGCCAAAGATTTTCGCCAAATTAAAGCTGCCCCAGAACGAAAAAATGCGATTGGTGAAAAAGCTGGTCGAGCTGCACCTGCGTCCCATCAGCCTGACAAAAGAGAATATAACGGACTCGGCTATACGAAGAATTTTATTTGAAGCCGGGGATGACTTTGATTCGCTGATGTTGCTTTGTGAAGCCGATATCACCTCGAAGAACAGGCAGAAAGTGAAACGATACCTGGAGAATTTCCAGCTGGTGCGGCAACGCTGCAAAGAAGTGGAGGAAAAAGATCATATCCGTAACTGGCAACCACCGATCACCGGTGAACTGATCATGGAAACCTTTGGCTTGTCGCCTTCCAAACCGGTGGGCATCATTAAAGATGCACTGAAAGATGCAATGCTGGATGGAGTGATCCCCAATACATTTGATGCGGCTTATGCGTTTATGCTATTGAAGGCGAAGGAGATCGGATTGGTGCCGCAAAAGCAAAAACCTGAAAACTAAATCTTACATTTGTGATATGGCTGTTTTAAAATTCAGAGTTTATTTAGAAGAAGATGAGAGCGTCTACCGGGATGTGGTGATCCGTCATTCACAGTCTTTCCAGGATTTTCATGAAGCGATTCTGCGATCTTATGAATTTGATGCCAAGCATAAGGCCACTTTTTTCCGCAGTAATGATCACTGGCAGCGGGGACGGGAGATCTCATTGGAACACTATGAGAAAGATTATAAAGCACCACCCTTGCTCATGAGTGAAACCACCATCGGCTCTGAGATCAGGGACCCGAACCAGCGTTTCATCTATCTCTATGATTTTAATAAAAACTGGACCTTCCTGTTGGAATTGATCAATGTTTCAAAAGAAGAAAACCCCAAAGTAAGTTATCCATCCACTTCAAGAGTAGAAGGTATTGCGCCCAGCCAGTATGGTACCAAAGGATTATTGGGCGAGAAGTTTGCCGACATTGAAGAGAAATATGACCTGTCGCAGGTGGGAGAGGGCTTTGGTGAAAAAGACGAGCAGGGTGAAGATATCGGGTTTACAGATGAAAGCACAACAAGTGAAGCAAGTGAGGAAGAAGTTTAACTATCTTAAATTATTTTTTCAATAGTATCAACCCCGGTCATAAGCCGGGGTTTGTTTTAACTTGCAGGCATGACCGCAGCCAAACATAAGACAGTAGTGGTACTGGCAGGCCCCACAGCCGTGGGAAAGACTGCTGTAGCCATACAATTGGCAAAATTTTTTCGAACGGAGATCATTTCTTCCGATAGTCGTCAGTGTTTTAAAGAAATGAATATAGGTGTGGCCAGACCTTCCCCGGAGGAATTGCAGGCGGTACCGCATCATTTCATCGCTTCCCATTCCATACAGGAAGAAGTAACAGCCGCCTCTTTTGAAGCGTATGCCTTAACAAAAGCAAAAGAACTGTTCCGGAAACATGATGTTGTCGTGATGACCGGGGGGACCGGTTTATATATCAAAGCATTTTGCGAGGGATTGGATGAGATACCCACCGCCGATCCGGCCATTCGTGACCGTATCATTCAGCAATATGAACAAAACGGTATATCCTGGTTGCAGGAAGAGCTCCAATTAAAGGACCCGGCTTTTTATCAGCAGGGTGAAATAAAAAACCCACAGCGGATGATGCGTGCATTGGAAGTGGTGGAAAGCACGGGGCAGTCTATTTTATCTTATCGCAAAGGAGAGAAGACCAAAAGAGGTTTCCGGATCATCAAAATTGGACTGGAATTGCCAAGGGAACAATTGCAGCGAAATAT
>CAZSGD010000072.1:0-1505 GCA_964606155.1 uncultured Chitinophaga sp.
TTGCCGTCTTTTACCACAAATTTGGCAGGATAAACGCCATAACCAATATTGGAATAAGTCATCCTGAACTCATTATTATCCATATACTCCATATAGCCGATCAGGTCGGGGTGATGCTGAAAACGACAGATCAGCATATTGCCGCTTTTATTAATCGTTACCTTACCATAGATAGTATTATAATATTCGCCGGTGTAATCTTCCAGTTTCAGTTCAGGTACAATTTTTTTATCCACCCTGGCTTTTAAGGCAGCCAGCTGATCGTCCATTTCTTTTTTACCCTGTAAAAAATTCCCCAGCTGGAATTTGCTGCGGTCCGTATACGCAACACCCATAAATGCATCTAATAGCTGGTAACGCAACGATTCAAAAAAATTCTGGTTATCATTATTGGTCAGAATGGTGATACCCAATTTCTCTTCCGGCACAAAACAAACATTGGTAACATGCCCAAAAGCGCCGCCGGTATGCCAGTACACCTGGCGCCCGTTATAATCAGTGGCAAATACACCCAGCCCATAACCTCGAAAATGCATAGGGTAAACAGCCGACTTCCGGCTGGAAGTCAGAATATTCAGGTCTCTTGTTTTTTGCAACACCTGCCAGGGCAATACCTGTTGCCCGTTATATTTCCCGCTGTCTAATTGCAGCATCAGCCATTTGGTTAAATCACTCACATTGCTCACCATACTGGTGGCCGGGCCCAGGTTGTCCACATTATCAAATGGTATTTTAGTTATGGAACTGTACAGGTTATTATGCGGCTGCGCCACATTATTGCGGGCTGCCAGGCCTGCTGTATTCATATAGGTATTGTTCATGCCCAGCGGAACTAGAATGTGTTGCTTCACATAATCTTCCCAGCTTTGCCCCGTCACTTTTTCTAATATTTGACCGGCCACCAGGAAACCGGAATTGCAGTAGCCATAGTCCTGGCGAAACTCACCCGGAGGTTTCAGGTAGCGCATTTTCCATACAATAGAATCTTTGGGTAGGTTGGAATCCCAGAAAGTAAAGTCGCCCTGGAAGGTTTTGGTGCCCAACCGGTGGCAAAGCATATCTTTTACATTGGCCAGTTGGGTGGAAGTGGGGTCGTACAACTGGAACCAGGGAATATATTTTGTGACCTTGTCATTCAGCGACAGCTTTTTTTCATAGTCCAGTTTTGCAATCGCTGTGCCGGTAAAGAGTTTTGAATTGGAAGCAATGATGAATAAAGTGTTTTCATCCACTTTATCAGGCTTGCCTATTTCTTTTACACCATATCCTTTCATAAAGATCACTTTCCCGTCTTTTACTATAGCTATAGCCAGGCCGGGCACCTGCCATTGCTGCATACCGCGATTGATATAACTATCGAGGCTGTCTGTTATAAACGAGGGTGTTTGAGCGGCAGATAGCAGGACGACCGGTAGTAACAAACCGGTGAGGAGTGGCTTGATCAATTGGCGCATAAAAAATAATTTGATACTGAAAGTAGGAAGAAATTGAAAAGACAGCTTAAA
>CAZSGD010000072.1:1605-8780 GCA_964606155.1 uncultured Chitinophaga sp.
GCATAAAAAATAATTTGATACTGAAAGTAGGAAGAAATTGAAAAGACAGCTTAAAGGGACAGCTATTTTATAAAAATGGTTGCAATTCCAGCTCTGTTACAATTGCAGTAAGAGTGGACGAGAGGCGGCTAAATGGTAAGACTGACTGTCACCCTGGACTTGATCCGGGGTCTGTTGGAACTGGATTCTTTTTCAAATAATTGCCGGTCCGGAGCTTCAGGACGGCATAACAGCCCGAGCAAGATGCCAATTCGTACAAAAGCCCGGATTGCAACCGGGATCGTTCCCGTTGATAAGTGTATCTGAATGGCGATAAAATGAAAGCGATTATTTATACTCTCCAAATACTTCACGCA
The DNA here is from genome assembly GCA_964606155.1 of uncultured Chitinophaga sp. GTDB lineage: Bacteria > Bacteroidota > Bacteroidia > Chitinophagales > Chitinophagaceae > JJ008. Next base: position 1,962 of record CAZSGD010000072.1, read on the forward strand.
GGGTATCAGCGATCTCACCAAGGGTGCATTTGTTCTCCACGGCTTCCACCACCACCGGCATCATGTTTTCGCCAGAAGAGGCCTTGTCACTCAGCAGTTGCAGCAACTGGTCGCATTTGGCATGGTTGCGGCTTTGTTTTAACCGGGCCAGTTTTTGGATTTGAACCTCCCGGATATGATCATCCACTTTCAGAATGGGGATCGGTTCTTCTTCTGTAACCGTAAATTTATTTACGCCGACGATAATTTTTTCATTCGATTCAATATTCCGCTGGTATTCATAGGCGCTGCGGGCGATCTCGTTCTGGATAAATCCATGTTCAATAGCAGAAACACTTCCTCCCATGGCGTCAATTTTGGCGATCAGCTTCCAGGCGGCTTCCTCCACTTCCTGTGTCAGCGCTTCTACAAAATAGGAGCCGGCCAGCGGGTCCGCGGTATCCGGGGCGCCGCTTTCAAAAGCAACGATTTGCTGGGTACGCAGCGCAATACGGGCTGCTTCTTCGGTAGGCAAACTTAGTGCTTCATCATAACCGTTAGTATGCAGGGATTGTGTGCCACCCAGCACGGCCGCCAGGGTTTGTATGGTAACCCGGGAAATATTATTGAGTGGTTGTTGCGCCGTGAGGGTACTGCCGCCGGTTTGGGTATGAAATCGCAGCATCATGGCCTTTGGATCGGTGGCGCCGAGATCCTTCATGATATGGGCCCACATGCGGCGTGCCGCCCTGAATTTGGCCACTTCCTCAAATAAATTATTATGGGCATTGAAGAAGAAGGAGAGACGCTTGCCAAATACATTGATGTCAAGGCCTTTTTGAAGGGCTGCTTCCACGTATGCCTTACCGTTAGCCAGTGTAAAAGCGATCTCCTGCACGGCGGTACTCCCGGCCTCACGGATATGGTACCCCGAAATGGAGATCGTATTCCACTTCGGCACTTCCTGGCTGCACCATTCAAAAATATCGGTAATGATGCGCATGGAAGGCTTCGGTGGATAGATATAGGTGCCGCGGGCGGCATATTCTTTCAGGATATCATTCTGAATAGTGCCGGATATTTTTTTCAGATCGGCACCCTGCTGCTTCGCCAATGCCACATAGAAAGCAAGCAGTATAAAGCCGGTGGCGTTGATCGTCATGGAAGTGCTCACTTCTTCCAGTTTGATCCCATTCAGCAGCGTTTGCATATCCTCGATGCTGTCGATGGCCACACCCACTTTTCCCACTTCTCCGTCGGCTAATGCATGATCGCTGTCGTACCCGATCTGGGTAGGAAGATCAAAAGCCACACTCAATCCACTCACTCCCTGTGATAAGAGGTAATGATATCGTTTATTGCTTTCTTCCGCCGTGGAAAACCCGGCGTATTGACGCATGGTCCAGAGCTTACCCCTGTACATATCCGGTTGCACACCTCTTGTAAAAGGAAAACTGCCGGGTTGCTCCATGCCTGTTGAGGGGAGATCTGTGGCATCATACACCGTTTTAATATCAATGCCCGAATCGGTCAGTTTTCTTTTTTCACTCATCTCATCAGCTTTTTGGCTTCATGATTCAATGCCTGTAACACCAGTTCATGGATGGCCCCGCTGGGTTGCGAAAGCAATATTTCCATGATCTTCTTGTTCAGGTCTAATGCCGAAGCGGTGGGTGGTAACGAGGCGGTTACCTGGTTTACCACCAGGATATTTTGTTCTTTTAAATTCCGGACCGCATCCCAGCTAACCTGGCTTACATATAATTGTTGTGTGTTATTATACTCAAATTCCTGCCGGATATTTTCCACCAGCACGGCTTTCATTTCGGCTGCTGAGAGATGGGGTTGGTTCAACCGGCTGATCAGGTTGGGCAGCGCAATACGCTCCGTAAGCAGTACCAGGCGTTCGTAGGCTTGCAACTGTAAGGGCATAGAGTCAAATGCTTTTTCGCCGGACGCTCTTTCAATACCCGCTCTTGAAACTTTGATCACTGCCACTAATGCTAACAAAAAAGCCAGGCCTGATAAAATGAAGCTGACAATAGTGATATCCATGGTTAGTAATTTGTTGAAACACAACAAAAATAGGGAAGGAAATCCGTTCCGGCATTTTTAAGGCAACATTCGGCAAAAACGCCTTTTTTAAAATTCCGTTAATCGAAATCAGGGGATTCTCCTGCCGGCAAAAGATTGATTAATTTTGCAGGATGGAAACAACAATGATACCGGTAACCCTTACCCCCGGAGCGATAACAGAGATCAGGAAACTGATGGCAGCAGATGGTTTTGATAACACACAATTCCTGCGTGTGGGTGTAAAAGGGGGCGGCTGCTCAGGTATGACCTACGTTTTAGGGTTTGATCATAAACAGGATAACGACCAGGAATTTGTGATCGATGGTATTACCTGTATCATGAATAAAGCGCATGAAATGTACCTCTATGGTATGATGGTGGACTGGCAGGATGGACTGAATAACAGGGGTTTTACCTTTAAGAACCCCAACGCCAGCACTACCTGTGGTTGCGGAACTTCATTTGCCGTATAACCGCAGGCAGCATAAAAGCAGGTATTTAAAACACGGAGTCAGTGAGTATTGGAGTTTCACACAGGATCTCTGTGTTGAAAAAATTAAACAGCTTCAGATCAATGCCTCGGATTTCAGATCCCTAAAATTCGATACACATCATTCAGCATTTCCTTGTTGCTGGTCAGCACCAGTAATTTGTCACCTTCTTCTAATACAGTAGCACCTGTGGGCTGAATATATTTTCCTTCTCTTACCAGCAGAACAATAACAGCCGATTTGGGTAGTTTCAACTGAACGATAGGTTTTCCCACTGCAATGCTGTTGCCGGGTAATATCATTTCCACCAATTCAGATCGTATGGTATCGTATAACTCAATATCCAGTGGCGTCATTTTCTTGAGTTTGGTGGGCACGATCACTTTCAGCCACCGCGCCACCAGTGGCAGGGTGGTGCCTTGTAACAAAACAGATGAAACAGAAATAAAGAATACCAGGTCAAAGATCATATTAGCTTTGCCAACACCTGCAATAAGCGGGTAAGTGGCAAAAACAATCGGCACACCACCCCGCAACCCCACCCAGGAAAGGAATAATTTATCCCGCGTTTTCATCTTAAAAAAACTCAGACTAAGAAATACGGCCACGGGCCTTGCCAGGAAGATCAATATAGCGGAGAGCAATAAACCAATACCAATGATAGGGTAGATGCGGGAAGGGAATACCAGCAAACCCAGTGTAAGGAACAATATGATCTGCATGAGCCAGGCCTGCCCGTCATAGAATTTGGTCAAACTTTTTTTATGTAAAAAATTACTGTTGCCTAATACCAATGCGGATAAATACACTGCCAGGAACCCGTTTCCATGCAATAATTGTGTAAAGGAATAGGTGAAGAATATCATTGCCATGATCAGTACCGGGTACAGGCCTTCCGTATCTAACTGGATCTTGTTGACAATAATGGTCATCAATCTTCCTAATACATAACCTGCCAAGGCGCCAATGGCCATCTCCCTTACAAAGTCGAGCAACAAACCCATATAAGTGGCATCTCCATGTGTAACGAGATAGGTTAAACTGATGGTCAGTACATAGGCCAGCGGATCGTTACTGCCACTTTCTAATTCAAGTATGGGGCGTAAATGTCCTTTCAGCCCGATATTGCGTGAACGTAAAATAGAAAATACGGCGGCCGCATCTGTTGAAGAAACAATAGCTCCTAAAAGCAAACCTTCGAGTAATGAAAAATCAGTTACCCAATGTACAAAGAAGCCAACGATGGTGGTGGTGATGAGCACGCCGATGGTGGATAAGGCCACCCCGTGCCATATAATGGGTTTGACACTTTCCCATTTTGTATCCAACCCTCCTGAGAACAGGATAAAATTCAGCGCTACAATACCCACCAGCTGGGCGGTATGCGGGTCATCGAAATAGATCTTGCCAATTCCTTCGGATCCCGCCGTCATACCCACTACTAAAAAAAGTATCAGCGTGGGGATACCCAGTTTAAAAGAGGCTTTGTTAACGATAATACTTGCTGTCAGCAGGATAGAGCCCAGGAGGATGATATTTTCAGTGGAAAAGTTCATGAACGGGCCACGCAGCCGGTTTTTTTAAATATAAAAAAATATGGTGGTTTTTCCTGCGTGAAAGCAATAAAACACAGGAATAAAAAACCCCGGATTTAATCCGGGGTTTGCAGAATAAATATTTGGTATATCAACTTTTCGCAGGGGCTGTAACCGGCTTGCTTGTTTTGGCAACCGGTGTTGCTTTTTTACCCAATGCTCTTGCTCCGCCCAGGTCTACCAGGATGGGGGCGCCCACAAAGATAGAGGAGTATGTACCGGTAATCACACCGATCAGCATCGCGAAGGCGAATCCTTTTGTTACCTGTCCGCCCACGAGGAAGAGGATCAGGATGGTGAGGAACACCGTTAATGATGTCATGATCGTACGGCTCAGTGTTTCATTGATCGCACGGTTGATGATCTCTGCTTTTGGCGCAGTAGGCATCTGGTTGGTGTCTTCACGTATACGGTCAAACACGATCACCGTATCGTTCATCGAGAAACCGATCACCGTTAGTATCGCTGCAATGAAGTGCTGGTCGATCTCCAATGGGAACGGAACAATACTTCTTGCAAACGAAAATACGGCCAGTGTAACTAATACGTCGTGCAGCAAAGCTACGATCGTACCCAGGGAGTATCTCCAGTCGCGGAAACGAATGAAGATATACAGGAAGATCACGATCAGGGCGAATATGGTGGCTTTTACGGCACCGCTTTTCAGGTCATCAGAGATAGTAGGCAATACTTTTTTAGAACCGATCTTGCCCACAGCTGTGGTGCTTTTTTCTGCGTTTACAAATTGCTCAAACGTATAACCGGCAGGTAAATATTTTTGTAAACCTGCAAACAATTTTTGTTCCACGATAGAATCTGTTTCAGGCCGTGAATCTGTGATCAGGTAGGAGGTGGTGATGTCCAATGTGGCGGCATCACCTACAGTTTTGATGGAAGGGTGTTCGTTTTCAAAAGCTACCTTCAGGTCTTCACGGATGGTTTCCACCTGCGCACCCACGTTTTTATCGAAGCGAACCGTAAAACTGCGTCCGCCGTCGAACTCCACACCATAGTCAAATCCATTGAAGAAAGAGGCAATACCCATCACCAGTACCACCACGGATATCATATAAGCCACTTTGCGGTATTCGATAAATTTGTATTTAGCATGTTTGAACACACGACGGGAAACTCCGGTGAAATATTCCAGGTGGCGTTTCTTATTGGTGAACCACTCAGAAACCCAACGGCTCACAAGGATACCGCAGAATAAAGAGAGCAGGATACCAATGATCTGTGTGGTGGCGAAGCCCTTCACAGGTCCCAAACCAAAATAGAACAGGATAATAGCGGTTAGCAGGGTGGTAACGTGCGCATCCAGTACAGGAGGTAAGGACCGTTTATAACCTTCGTTGATCGCCGGGATATATCCCTTGCCTTTCGAAAGTTCTTCTTTGATACGCTCATAAATAATTACGTTGGTATCTACCGCCATACCAATGGTCAGTACAAGACCGGCAATACCCGGGGCCGTTAAGGTGGCTCCGAAACCGGCTAATATACCCACCGTAAACAGCAGGTTCAGGATAAGGGCAATATTAGCGATCCATCCGCTGGTATTGTAATACACCAGCATCAGCAGGAAGATCACAACGAAAGAGATCAGGAAGGCCATGGAGCCGCCCCTGATGGCTTCTTTACCCAGGGTGGGTCCCACTTGTTGCTCCTGTACAATCTTGGCAGGAGCAGGGAGCTTACCGGCTTTCAGGATGTTGGCCAGGTCCTGTGCTTCTTCGATGGAATAGTTGCCGCTGATCTGTGATGTTCCGTTCGGGATCTCATCAATAACATTGGGAGCGGAATAAACAATATTATCCAGTACAATGGCAATCGGCTTGCCTTTGTTTTCCTTGGTCATTTTTCTCCAGATGGTGGCGCCAAAATTCTTCATGTCCATCTGCACTTCTACTTTGCCAAACTGGTCGAAATTCGCATTGGCATCAGAGATCGCATCACCTTCCAGTTTAGCCGTGGTACGGCCAAAAGTTTTTAGTCCGTACAGCGGCACTTCATTAGCCGTTTTACCATTTTTGTCTTTTGAAGGAATGCCGTAAGCCCATACTACGTCTGAAGGGAAATTATTGCGCATCTCATCCAGGTACCCCCTTACGGTTGCACTGTCTTTGATATCCACAAAACCGATAGCAGCCGGATAGGATACCTGACCCTTTTCATCCTGGTAAGGGGAAGCGAATTTGATATATTTATCAATGGTATTTTTTGAGCTGGCGGCAAGATCTGCACCGGTTGTTTTTTTACCGCTTGTATCTTTCTGAAAATCCAGGCCGGTGGTATCGCCTTTGGCAATGGCGTTAACTGTATCTTTCTTTGTGGCAGTATCTTTTACAGCAGATGCCGTATCTTTTTTAGCACTTGTATCTTTTGCACCGCCGTATTTGATATTGAAAGCTTCAGCAAATTTTTGCCAGCCGCTTCCATAATTGTTATCTGCCAGGGTGTACACTTCCCAGAACTGGAGATTGGCCGTGCTTTGCAAATATTTTCTTACTCTTTCCCTGTCTTTCACACCGGCCAGTTCCACATTGATGATGGCTTTGTCACGGTTGGGATTAATATTCGGCTGGGCCACACCAAACTGGTCGATACGGGTTTGTAATACCCTGAATGTACGGTCAAATGCACTTCTGGCTTCCTCGCGGATATAACTGGTTACGGCA
>CAZSGD010000073.1:0-2451 GCA_964606155.1 uncultured Chitinophaga sp.
TTCCCCTTCCCGCTAAAAATGATCCGGATCGTATGGATCATGATCTTAAAATCCAGCGCCAGCGAAATATTCTCAATATAAAGCAAGTCAAATTTGCTTCTCTCGATCATCTCTTCCACATTCTCGGCATAACCAAACTGCACCATGCCCCAGCTGGTCAGCCCCGGTTTTACTTTCAATAAATATTTATAGTAAGGCTGATGGGGTAAGATCTGATCTATATAATACCGGCGTTCAGGGCGGGGGCCCACTAAACTCATTTCGCCGACAAGGATATTCAACAATTGTGGCAACTCATCGATACGCCATTTGCGCATGGTCTTTCCCCAGCGGGTGATGCGGGGATCATGAGTGGATGATAAAGCCGGTCCCTCTTTTTCAGCATCCCGGACCATGGAACGGAACTTATACATCCGAAATGGCTTGCCTTTATAACCCACTCTTTCCTGCGAAAAAAAAACAGGGCCCGGAGAGGATAATTTCACACGAATCGCCGCATAGATCATTAAGGGGAGTAGTATAACGCCTCCCAACAACGCTACTACCACATCCGTCAACCTTTTGATGTTCTGTTGCCACTCGGGCATTAACCCGGTTTTGAGATCGATCAGCGCTGCCCCCATCACATTGCTGGTCTTTACAGAACCGGATAGGATGTCCAGTGTGTTGGGCTGTATCTTGATCTCCACATCTTTTTCGCTGAGCCGGTTGATGATATTCTCCAGCAATGCGTGTTCTTTCTTTTCCAGCGCCAGCACTACTAAGCGGATATGATTGCCGTCGATAATTTTTTCCAGTTCATCCACTGTGCCCATTTTGGGTATCAGTTTGTGAATACCATTCTTGCCATTGAAGTCGGGCGTTACAAAACCGGTATAGCGATAGCCGCCATCATGGAGATTCTTTTCTGTTTCTTTAAAAATGCTGATGGCATTATCCTGGCTGCCCACCATTAATGTGTTGAAATATACTTTCCCCTGCAGCAATTGTCTTTTTACCCGGTTCAGAATAAGATAGCGGCCCAAAAATGTAAGTATGAAATGCACACCCAGCAGCACCCCGAATGCGGAAGAGAAATACGAATAGCTTTTCAGCGGATCATTCCATACAAATACAATGAATAAAGCGATGGATCCGATGAGCGAGCAAACAAAAGTGAGGGTGAATTCTGCCAGCCTTGATTTTTTATAAAGGAAATGATAAGTACCTGCTAAAGTATAGAGCGCCAGCCAGCCGGCCGGTACCAGGACCAGGATATAGAACCAGGAGGTATAGCTGATGGGATAAGCGCCCACATCATTTTGTGCATCGCTGCGAAATGTATAGAAGCAAAACCATGCAAGGGAGGCCGTGATGTAATCCGTCACCACATACCATGCAAGGGATATTTTTTTGCCTTCCTGCATTAGCGGGTAATAATATTGTTGCCGATCTTCTCCAGTATCTGGTGGGCTACATCCATGGCCATGAGGCCATCCATTTCTGATACTACCGGCTTGGTATTATTGTCGATCGCTTCCTTGAATTCTTCCAGTTCTTTTTTGATGGCATTTATTTCGGGTACAATAGGGTTGGCGATCGCAATGGTCTTTCGGCCCGAAGGCGTTTCTATTTCAAATGCAAAAGCATTGAGGTCTTCGGGTTCCCTGAGTTTGATGACCTCCGTTTTTTTGTTCAGAAAATCAATACCGATATAAGAGTCTTTCTGGAAGATCCGCATCTTTCTCATTTTTTTCATGGAAATCCGGCTGCTGGTGAGGTTGGCCACGCACCCGTTATTGAATTCGATGCGTACGTTGGCGATATCCGGTGTCTCCGTCATTACACCCACCCCACTGGCGGAAATGGAACGAACATCGCTTTTCACGATGCTGAGGATGATATCGATATCATGGATCATCAGGTCCAGGATCACACTCACTTCGGTGCCGCGGGGGGTGAACTGGGCCAGGCGGTGCACTTCAATGAACATAGGGTTAATGTTCATATCCTTGATGGCCATAAAGGCGGGGTTGAACCTTTCCACATGTCCCACCTGGAATTTGATACCCGATTCTTCTGCCAGCTTTACCAGGGTGCGGGCTTCTTTCATGGTATTCGCCAGTGGCTTTTCCACAAAAACATGTTTGCCTTTTTTGATGGCAGCTTCGCATATTTCGTAATGAAAATTTGTGGGGGCCACCACGTCAATGGCATCACAGGCATCCATAAGCGCTGAAGGATCTAAGAAGCGGGGGAGCTGGAATTTGTCTGCCACTTTTTTGGCTGTATCGTCATCGGGGTCATAAAAGCCTACAACGTCAACGCCGGCAATTTCTTTCCAGTTGCTCAAATGAAATTTTCCTAAATGGCCCACGCCGAAGACGCCGACTTTAAGCATACTAACTTATTAATATCCAAAGATAAAGATTAATAACCTTGGAAGTACGGGGAGTTGCTTAGTTGGGAGCC
>CAZSGD010000073.1:2551-8716 GCA_964606155.1 uncultured Chitinophaga sp.
CCCCCAAAATCCTCGACCTGCCAACATAAGAAGGATGATAAATGAACAGGCAGGTCCCTTCTTTGATAGTATTGATGATCCTTTTGGATTGGTTCACAGGTACGGCGGGACAACCCTGGCTGCGACCGATATATCCCTGGGCATTTACCAGCTCATTGGAAACATAATCAGCTCCATGCATCACAATACCTCTTTCATAGGCATTATCGTTGATGCCCCGTTCCATGCCTTCCAGTTTTAAGGAATAGCCATTCTTACCATCGTAGGTTTCTTTAGTAATATAAAAACCGGGGCTGCTTTTGTAAGATTCCCCCTGGTTGGAAAAATAAGTAGCCCATTCGCGGCCGGTATTGCGGCCATGGGCCACCAGTGTATTGAACAATACTTTATAATTCCGGAGGTCCAGTATAAAGAGGCGCTTTTCAGAACTGGGTAAGCTAAAGTCGATGATGGAGACGATGGAATCATTCAGCAGTTGGCCCTCTTCGATCAATTTATTTAAACCCTGCTTTGCATATTCAAAAGCCTGGTGGCTGAGACCGGAAAGGTTCAGGTGTAAACTATCGTAAACTGTTTTAACAGGGGGTAAAAAAGAAGAATTGCTTTCGGGTTTCTTTTCTGTCGCTTCAGCAAAAGGATGAAACAACCTTGTATTAGTCGCTGATTTTGCAAATGCGAAAGGCAGGTGCAGGAGTGCGATAAAAATGGATGATACGAGAAGATAGAATCCTCTGAATTTTTTCTTCATTGCTACAGTAACCTTTTTTCTCTTCCTGGTGGAAGGGCCTTACTAAAAAAACTTAACCATTCTTCATGGGTACCTGTTTCATCTTGTCTGTTGCTCCGGTTCTGTTGTTGTGCGCCTGTCAAACAAAAATGCCCCTGAAATTCACAGCGGGCAGTTTTGGATTTATTTGAAAAAGCTGAACGGGCCAGCCTGATCTTTCACGTTATATTCCTTCTAAAGGACATGCAAAGTTAGGGGTTTTAACGGGGCCGGGAGCCATTTTCCGGTTGTCCGGGATCAATTATTTTTCCACATAACTGCCTCATTACCTGTGGGTCATGTGGCTGAATGGCTACAGTTTCCCTATTCAATACTTCCTGTGCCTGATGTTACAGGTAAGATGAAAGCTTCCGGGTGGCTGGAAAAGTGTAAGAAGATAGGGTATCGAACGGAAAAATAATTGGGTGGTGAATCTTCAAATGAAAAATGAGGGATATGTTCTTTACCAGCTAAGTTTTTCGGAGTGGTAGTCGCATCTTGGCTATGGTTGGTTGCTAATCAACTTTCCCGGTATTACCCAGGGATTAGTATCAAACCTCGTTTACAAATCATTGATTGTCAAATTTTTTTATTTAGTATGAAAAAATATTTTTTTCCAAACAATTCCAGGTTATGTATGTTATATAGTTTCAAAATTTTTCGGGAAAATGAAAAAAATAGCAGTTTTTGTGCTCGCAATATTTTTCGCGGTACAGGCGGCACCTGCTCTTTTATCAGCATTTTCTGCTGTCGAGACAGTATTTATGGTAGATGAAGAAAAAGGTGAGAGTATAAAACAAGAGGATAAGAAAGATAAGAAAAATGATAACGGCGCATACTTTATACAGTTAATTTCTCTTACACAAAAGATACGTACAGCATTTCATGTCGCTGAAAATATCACTGCTTTTCCATGCCTGGAGAAGCTTACACCCCCGCCCAATTTTTGTTAATCAGAACATCGTCCTGCGGACAGATGAATTGCCTCCGGCAAATGGTATAGTACTATAACTGGTTAACTTAAACAATTCCCATGTCAAATGTAAAAAGCCCGGTTGGCAGGATTTTAAACCTGCTCAAACTGGAACGAAATGAAATAACAGCGATTTATATCTATGCTATATTTAATGGATTGATCCAATTATCCCTGCCCATAGGCGTACAGGCCATTATCAGCTACGTGCTCGGCGCTTCTATGAGGGCATCACTCATTGTGCTGATTAGTTTGGTTGTACTGGGCGTGTTGACTGCCGGTATCACACAGGTAAACCAAATGAAGATTATTGAGAAGATTCAACAAAAATTATTTGTACAATATTCCTTTGCTTTTGCCCGGCACCTGCCTCTGCTCGATTTAAAAAGAAATGATGCTGTTTACCTGCCAGAGCTGGTGAACCGTTTTTTCGATGTGCCCCTTTTGCAAAAAGGATTGTCAAAAATATTGCTGGATATTCCCACAGCGGTGATCCAAATACTGTTCGGGTTGTTGCTTTTGTCAATTTATCATCCTGCATTTATACTGTTTGGGATAATAATGATTACCATACTCTTTCTCATTATTAAGTACACCGGCGGAAAAGGTCTTGAAACCAGCCTGCAAAAAAGTAAATTTAAATACAAAGTTGCAGCCTGGCTGGAGGAAATGGCCCGTACCCTCCTGTCTATGAAACTGGGCAAAGCCAACGACATGCATATTCGGAGGGCAGATGATGAGATAAGTAATTACCTGGATGCCCGTAATAATCACTTTAAAGTATTACTGTTCCAGTTTAATGTGCTGGTGATTTTTAAAACATTGATCACCGCCGCTATGCTCATTGTGGGAACTTTATTAATGATAAATCAGCAATTGACTATAGGTCAGTTTATTGCTGCTGAAATCGTTATACTGCTGGTGCTGAATTCCGTTGAAAAACTAATTATCAACCTGGGCAGTGTATATGATACACTGACTGCTGTGGAGAAAATAGCTGAAATAACAGATAAACCAGTTGAACCCAGGGGTACCGTTCTGTTATCTGCTGAAGAAGAAGGATTAAAATTGGAAGGGAGGGATCTTAGTTTCAGTTACACAAACGATAAAAATATTCTTAACCATTTGTCTTTTCAGATTAATCCCAACGAAAAAGTTTGTATCCGCGGCAAAGACAGTTCAGGTAAATCGACATTATTGAAATTAATGACGGGTGCTTACAGCGATTTTAGCGGAGCTCTCCTGCTCAATGATGTTCCTATTGGTAATTATGATCCTGATTCAATCCGGGCAAAAACGGGCGTCCTCTTAAGCCAGCAGGAAATATTTCAGGGCAAAATATGGGAGAATATTACCCTTGGAAATAATGCAGTCAGCATGGAAACGGTAAAAGAACTGGCTGCGAAAACAGGTTTGGCAGATTTTATTACCACCTTGAAATCTGGCTACGACACATGGCTGGATCCGTATGGTAAAACCTTACCCCGGAATGTCATTCATAAAATTTTGCTGGTAAGGGCATTGGCAAATAATCCCCGCCTGCTGCTGTTAGAAGAACCCTGGCTGAATTTCCAGGAACATCACCGATTGCAAATCATTGAGCTGCTGTTAGGATTACCACACACAACAGTGGTGGTGGTAAGTAACGACGATGACTTTGCCAAACGATGTGATAAACAGATTGTACTGGATAAAAACGGGAATTCTATTCATTAAAAACTAACGAAAATGTATAACCTTAAATCATATTCAAGAATATTTCAGCATAATACCCGAAGTAACATTAAACGCTGGTTTTATATCTTTTTTGGCATTTTTATCCTTTTTCTATTTCTGCCGTGGACACAAAATATCAGGGCCAGAGGCACTGTCACTACACTCTACCAGGAGCAACGTCCGCAGCAGGTAAATGCTGCTATCGGCGGGCAAGTGATAAAATGGTTTGTTAAGGAAGGTGATTTTGTGCAAACCGGGGACACACTGGTGCAATTAGCTGAGGTGAAAGTCGATTACCTCGACCCCAACCTTTTACAGCGTACACAGGAACAGCTGGACGGGAAACAACTTTCCGTTGAATATTACAAGAGCAAAGTGGATGTTACCGGCCGGGAAATCAATGCTATCAACACAGGCTTGCAGTTAAAACTAAACCAGTTGAATAATAAGCTGAATCAGATCCGGCTCAAAGTACAGGCCGATAGCGCCGAAGCCCTGGCAGCCGGTAATGATTTAAAAATTGCCGCGGCACAGTACGCCCGCCAAAAAGCTATGTACGATAGTGGTCTTGTGTCGTTAACACAATTGGAGCAGCGAAACCAGCTTTATCAAAATGCAATTGCCAAAAAAGTGAGCGCAGATAATAAGCTTGCCAACAGCCGGCAGGATTTTACAATTGCCACCATCGAAATGAATGCCCTCCGGCAGGAGAACATTGAAAAAGTGGCAAAAGCACAGGGCGATCAGTTTCTTTCGCTTACACAAATTGCCAGCGCACGTGCAGATATTGCCAAATTGGAAAACCAGTATGCCAGTTATGATATACGGAACAAGATGTATTATGTTGTGGCTTCACAGGCAGGCCAGGTGATCAAGGCAAAGAAAGCCGGCATTGGCGAGTTTGTAAAAGATGGTGATATGATTGCAGAGATTGTACCGGATAAAGCCCAGTATGCTGTGGAAATGTTTGTAAAACCACTTGATCTGCCACTGCTGGCACCGGGACAAAAAGTAAGATTTATGTTTGATGGTTTTCCCGCGATAGTATTCAGTGGATGGCCGAAAGCTTCATCCGGTACTTTTGGAGGCGAAATTGCAGCCATTGAGAATAATGTTAGCGAAAATGGGCAATTCAGGGTATTGGTAAAAGAAGATGCAAATGATAAACCCTGGCCGGAGCAATTGAAAATAGGGGCCGGGGCACAGGGTATTGCCCTGTTACAGGATGTGCCGGTTTGGTATGAGCTATGGCGAAATATCAATGGTTTCCCGCCTGATTTTTATACAGTTTCAGCAATTACAAAAAAGCAGAAAAAATGATCCGTATAATCAGTATTATTATTATGCTGCCTGTTTTTTCACTCCAACTGTATGGGCAGGATTCGCTGAAAACATTATCGGCCCAACAGGTTATCGGGATCGTAAAGCGCTTTCACCCGGTTGCAAAGCAAGCTGATATTACTATTGAAAAAGCAAAGGCAGATGTTATCACCTCCCGGGGAGATTTTGACCCTTTACTCCAAAACAGGAGCGCTCAAAAAACTTTCGATGGCACAGACTATTATTATCATAACCAGACTGAATTAACGATACCGGGGTGGTTTGGGATAGAAGTAAGAGCGGGTATGGAATACCTGTCAGGCGTTCGTGTTAACCCCGAAGAAACCCAGGGCAGAATTAGTTATCTCGGCATTAGTGTGCCCATAGCTAAAAATCTGCTGATGGATAAGCGAAGGGCCGCATTGCAAACGGCCACTATATTACGGAATGCTTCCGTGACGGAGAAACAAAATACACTGAATAACCTGTTGCACGATGCTTTAAAAAGCTATTGGAACTGGGTATATCAATACCAGGTATATCAAATAATAAGCAATGTTGTAACTGTAAATGAAAAAAGAATACAATTCGTTAAATCTGTATTTCAGCTGGGCGACCGTCCGGCCATCGATACAACGGAAGCCTTAACTCAATTGTATAATTACCAGTTATTGCAGTCACAAGCCTGGTTGGATTTTCAAAATGCATCACTCGACCTTTCATTATTTTTATGGACTGCGGAGGCAGAACCCTATTACTTGCCCGAAACCGTTTTTCCTGCTGATAATATACAACCATTAGATACGGCCCGTTACCCGGACCCAGTACTCAGCAGTTTATTGGATGGGGCCCGACTCAACCACCCTGAATTGGCATTGTATGATTATAAACTTGATGCACTTACGATTGAAAAGAAATTAAAATTTCAGGAGCTTTTACCCTCAGTGAATTTTACATACAACCAGCTCGGGAAGGGGTATAATATTCTGAAATCTGCTGCAGGCCCATTATTTGAGAATAATTTTCAATTTGGGATAAATATGGGAATACCGCTCAGGCTTTCTGCCGGCAGAGGTGAATACCGAAAAGCAAAATTGAAGCTGGAGGAAATGAAATTATATCAATCACAAAAGAGATGGGAGGTGGAGAATAAAATAAGGGCCAGTTTCAATCAATTGATCAATATAAAAGGACAAATTGTTCTTCAGGAAAAAGCTTACAAAAATACGCTGGCTTTGCAGCGGGCCGAGGAAACCCGCTTCGAGGCAGGGGAGAGCTCCTTGTTTTTTATCAATACGCGGGAAAATAAAACCCTGGAAGCCCTGCAAAAATTAGTGCAGCTGAAAATAAAGTATTTTCAATCAGAAGCCACTTTGCAATGGGCAGCTGG
>CAZSGD010000074.1:0-8501 GCA_964606155.1 uncultured Chitinophaga sp.
TGACAATCAATCAGTGAACACGCTTCGACAAGCTCAGCGTGACATTCTTTGAGACAGCCTCTTTTTTATTTCATTTTTTCGTCGATCTCTGTATCTCCTTCTTCATTCTTTGATTTCCGGTAGTCGTTCTTTAACTGGTTTTCAAATTTCTTTTCGTCCTTTCTGTTTTGACGGGCAAGAAAAAAAATAACCATCAAAGAGACAAAAGCCACCGGAATGATGACTCCCCAATTCATGCTAAAAGTTTATGGTAAAGCTAATTGAAACAAACAGCAACGCATATTAAGTTTCCGGCTATGCATAACGGAGAATTATCTCCCGGGCGGCAGCGGTATAGTGGCCGTCAAACAGTACGGAATGAACCAGCAGCGGATAGAATTGAGTGAGGGCCAATCGTTGCTCCCAGCCCTTTTCAAGAGGGTACACCTCATTATATCCCTCATAGAATACCGGGCCAAAGCCTCCGAACAAGCGGGTCATACCAATATCCATTTCACGGTGACCACAATACACAGCAGGATCATAAATGGCGGCATAGCCCGATTGAGTGATCATATAATTTCCGCCCCACAAATCGCCGTGAAGCAAAGAGGGGTGTTCGTTGGGAAACAATTGTTCCAGTTTATTACACAGGGACGTGGCAGCTGCCATATCTTCTTTGCTGAAAGAACCATTATCCCTTAATATTCTTACCAGGGGTAAGATGCGGCACTCAGCGTAGAAGCCAGGCCATGTTTCGCAGGGGGTATTCAGTTGTGGCAGACTGCCAATAAAATTATCCGTTGTCCACCCAAAATATGGCTGAGGCGGACGATGAAGGGAGGCCAATGAAGCGCCAAATTGTTTCATGCAATCGGGGGCAGGAGCACCTTTTTCTATCCATTCTAATAAGAGGTATTGATAATCGCCTGATACACCTTGGCGAATAACATGTGGCACCATACAGGAAGACGAAGCGCTTAATGCCTCCAGGCCATTAGCTTCTTTTTTGAATAGCCCCGGATGGAGGCGGGCATCATTTACTTTCAGAAAAAAATTGCCCTTGTCTGTTTGCAGGCAATATGCATCATTGATATCACCACCGCTGACAGGTTTATGGTGATTTACATGAATGCTGCAATCCGAAAAGATCTGGCGAAGAGACATATCCGGCAAAGTTGAAATAAAGCTATCGTTTGTTACAGGATCCAACGCACAGGATTTTGTACCATGGGTGTTTATTGTTTTTTACGATAGGGTTGGAATAAAGGGCACCCGGCGGGCGCCCTTCTCTATGGTCCCCTATGGTGATAAATTTGTTATTCGCACAGTTTCATTCCTTCACTACGGATGGTGCTGAATTGTATCTTATTTACTTTACTGGCTTTGTTGTAATACAGGATGAGGGTGCCATAAGCAGTTTCAAATGCATCCCAATTCACATCTTTGATCTTGGGGTTGCCCAGCCATTTGAATAAACTGTTGCGGGCAGCACCCATCAGGGGCAGGCTTAACTTCCCTTTGAACTTTTCCCCGATCTCCACATAGTCTCTTGCGGTGTAGAAATAGATGTCTTTGTCCTTATAAAAAACAGTGCCGCCGCATTTTGCGGTGCCAGACTCATCTTCGGCGCTGGTAAAACAAGGGAATGTTGTTTTGATCTCACCCATAGTAGAGTTGGGTTTCAGTTCATTTATTTTACCGTTCAGGATGTCGATGGAAAAAGACGGGCAAACAGTGGTGGTCTTTAATTGGGCATGGGCTGCAGGAATACTTGCTATAGCCAATGCCAGGAGAATGATCTTTTTCATATACGTTCATTTTTGGCGTGGCGGAAGGGATGTCAGGATAATTACCGCAAATTCCTTGCTAAACAGCGGGTAAGGGGCCAAAGGGCCTGTTTTTATTTTGCACAACAGGGTATTTCTTACCTGGGCCGGACATTAAATGCGTGAAATTAACCTGTAAGAATAGCTGAAAAGTGGTATTGACACGATAAGGACTATTTGATACTTTGGGGGAAATACATCTTATGAAAAGAGCAGTGTTGGCAGTGGTTTTGTCGTTCGGCTGTCTTCTCTCGCAGGCACAGACGCAGGACCCCGAGTTTCCCAAAGAATTCATCATGCATGTGCGGGCACACAGCGGCCTGGTCACCAATTTTAAAGGATCGGCCCCCGATCTCTTTACCGGGGGGCTGCAACTGGTGCCACAGCTAACGGTGGTGGAGAGCCGCATTCGTATGGGCGTGGTGGCAGGCGCTGTATATACGAAAAAAAAACTGGGAGGTTTATTCGGTCCCACCGCCTCCCTGAAGCTCACCAATCTTTCGCTGAAAGGTTTTGGTACGGCGGGCAACCTGCATCTTACCATTGATCATTTATGGGGAACAGGTAAACAAAAATTAATCGGCGGTGGTATTTATGCCGACCTGCTGAATAAAATAGTGATCGGCCTGGATATGCACCGTGATTATAACCTTAACAGCTGGTGGTTGCAGGGCAGCCTCGCTTTCAGGATCAGCAAAGTGAAAAAGATTCAGAACCCCTAAAACGAAAAGTATGAGTATTAAAAGAGCACTGGTGATCAGTGGCGGCGGCTCCAAGGGGGCTTTTGCCGTAGGTGTCATTAAAAGATTGCAGGAGATATTCCCGGGTTTGGAATTTGATATGTATGTGGGTACCAGTACAGGCTCGCTGATAGTGCCCCTGGCAGCCATTGATGAAATTCCGTTGCTGGAACAGATCTATACCACGCAAACAGATGGAAGCGTGGTGCGGCAATTGCGTTTGGGAGACCGTATCACCGAAGACAGTGTGTTTGATGCCAATCCTTTGTTGGACCTGATCAATACCCATTTTACAGATCAGCGTTTCAATACGTTAATGGCTTCCGGAAAAAAACTATATATCAACACCACTTGCTTACAAACCGAAGAACTGGTAGTGTTCACTAATGATGCAACCATTGCTTCAAATGAAAAATATGCAATACGCCGGTTTGTAAATGCAACGCATTTCAGAAGAGCCATCATGGCATCGGCCTGTCAGCCGGTATTTATGCCGCCTATTGATGTGAACAGAGGCTTGACAGGCCACCCGGAATTAAAATTTCAATACGTGGATGGTGGTATGAGAGAATATGCAGGTATTGAAATGGCGATTGATGCAGGCGCTACGGAGATATTCACGATACTGCTTTCTTCCGGTGTCAATGAAGTGGCAACGGGCGAGATACACGGGCTGATGAATATTCTTTTCCGGGCGATCGATATTTTTATCACGGATGTGGGAAAGAATGACCTGGTCGTGCCAAGTCAGTACAATGATGCATTGAAATACATTGAGGCGGTGAAAAGAAAAATGGTGGCAGATGGGATACCGAGAGATGATGTGAACCGCTATTTCACCATTCGTGGCAGGGAAAGTCCATGGGAAGATAAAGTGCCGCTGAAATTATTTACGATACGGCCCGATACACCGCTGGATGGCGGGCCGGGAGGGTTGACGTTTAACCCGGCGAAAATGAGAGATATGGTGACAAAGGGAGCATCCGGTGCCAATCTGTTCCGTGATTCATTGCGGCCGGCGGATATCACCTGGGCATGACCCATATTTTCAGTTATACATCACCGTTAGTTACGGAATAGAAAATAAAAAAAGGGCCCCACTGCCGGCGGAGCCCTTTTTGTTTGTTATTTGTCTAGCTCAGGTTTTTAGCGAGGTGCTTTGCCATATCGAACATAGATACCTGGCTTTTGCCACCGAATACGGGTTTCAGTTTAGCATCAGCATTGATCATACGTTTGTTGGCTTTATCCTGCAGCTTGTTGGCTTTAATATAAACCCAGATTTTCTTTACCACTTCTGTGCGGGGGATGGCTTTACTTCCCACTACAGCTGCTAAAGCAGCGCTGGGAGTAAGAGCTTTCATAAATGCAGCGGATGGTTTACGGGCTGATTTTTTCTTTGCGGGTTTCTTTGCTGCTTTTTTAGCAGGCTTCTTAGCCACTTTCTTTGCAGCTTTCTTGGCTGCTTTTTTCTTTGTTGCCATGTTTTTTAGATTTAGAATGTTAATGGGTATTCTTTATATACCGGTATCAAATATAGATTATTTCTTCTCACAGCCAACGGAAACCAATTTTTTTTCCGAAAGAATTTTTGATTTTTCCGAGGGAAAAATGGGTTTTAGACATCAGCGTCGCAACATTTTTTTCACTTCTTTCCGGATATATCCATTGGTAAAATAGGCATAAAGGTTCTTGCCCGGGCAGGTGGTTTGGGTGGAATAGTCCCGGTGCGTAGCCAGTGTTTCACGGGGGAGATCATACTTTTTACAACTCCAGGCAATCAATTTTACGAGGGAAAACAGCTGTTTTTCGGGTACTTCCTGTTCGCTGAGATTGCCCAGGCAGCAAATGAGCAGGTGACCCGCAGGGTCATATTCCGTATTGGTTTCTCCCACGGTAAATACGTTTCTTCCCTCGTAAATCGTGCCATCCGGGGCAATCAAAAAATGATACGGTATATCCGCCCATTTGCGGTCGGGCCCCATACCCCATGCCTGTATACGGTTGATCTTCCGGGCTGCATCATCGGTGGCCAATAGCTTTGTTCCCTCGTGATGTACCGTGATCCTCACCGGTACATGTTGTTTATATGGTTTAGGTTCAGCAGCATTCCATCCCTGCCGGTTCACCATAGAAATTTCGGGCCCGGCTATGGTTTTATAGGAGGGGCCGCAGCCGGTAATGGCATATAAAAGGACCATAACAGCCCCGGGAAGGCCGATCTTTCTCATAGGGCAATTTAACTATTTTGAAGGTATGGCTGTATGATCCGGAAGAACCTGTTGACATCTAAAGGACAGGTTTCCTGAATATTTTCGACATCAGCTCGTACAGTTCGGGGTGCTTTTGCTGAAAGAGGTCAGGCCTTTCAAAAAAATATTCTGAAGCCACAGCGAAAAATTCAGCTTCATCGGTGGCGCCGTAAGGATCGATGTCTGAACGGTCGGCCATGATATTCTTAATTTCTTTGTGCATGAGTTGCAGCCAGGGAGTGATATACTGCCGTTGCAAAATAAATTCCGGAATGCCATCGATGCTGCCATCTGTTTTATCCACCAGGTGAACAAATTCATGAATAGCGGTATTGGTCTTACCTGTTTTGTTGATGAAGGCCTGCCGCAATTCATGTTGCGATAAGATCATGATGCCTTTCATGGCGCCGGAACCCACCATGCCCAGTACACTGCGGTTGGCGCCCTGCTGTTCAAAATCATGATTGAAGGAATCGGGGTATAATAGTACTTCGTTCAGGTTCACATATTCCCATCCTTCAAAATTAAAAATGGGAATGGTGGCGCTCGCAGCGATAAGCACCCGGTCCAGGTCGTCCACAGTTGTCTTTACGCCCGTAATTCTTGTTTGTGATAAGAAATGCTGCATCCTGTTCTCAAACTCTGTTTTTTTATCATCAGGAAGCTCGTGATAAAAAGGCACCATATTACCGAGAATGGTTTTATATCCTTCGGGAAGGGGCTGGTGAACCGGTTTTTTCCGCAGGGTACGGATACCGATGGAAACCAGCAATCCCAATATACCAAGGCCCAGCAGGAGGGTTAACAAAGTGTTCATACAGTAAAATTAGTACCTGGCCATTTATGCATTAACGGAAATAATATAAACTAAACTAAAATGGGAATAATTGTTCAGCAGTGGTGGGGAGTGGCTATGGTTGCGGTGCAGCCTACTCTTTGCGATCGCTGCGGGAAAGCAGGGTGAATTCAATTCAAATACATCCTGGAATATATTTCTGGCAATTTTTCTTTGGAATAAAACTAACGGTCTTTCTTTTTACTTAGTAAATAGATCAGTAAGGTGATCGCCACCAGTGAAAGGGAGCCGTATACAAGATAACTGAAAGGCAAGGGGGTGTATTAAGTTTAAAGTTATATGTATTTTGATAAAGTTCTTTATGACAGTAAAATTAGTAGTGCAAAATGACCCGGGGATGAAAAGAATAATTCCAATCTGTCAATCTTTCAACTTCTCGAAGGGGGCTTTCAACATTCCCCAAAATGATTGGCTTTTTGGATCTCTCATTTGTTCAATTCCGAAAGTAATTTCTTCAGGCCTGCGGAATTTATGGGTCCTGAATATTCTGTCCCAGATTGTAAATACGTCAGAAAAGTTTGAATCTGTTTCCGGCTGATAGCTGGAGTGGTGCACCCTGTGCCAGTTGGGCGTTACGATCAGTATGGCCAAAACATTTTCATACCATTTTGGAAACCTGATATTACTGTGGTTGACAATAAAAAGAAACACGGCAAATGCGGTGTATAAAACAAAACTCACATTGCTTACACCCAGCAAAGGCAAAATGCTGGCTTGTGTGGCAGCCTGGAAGATAAACTCAAAAGGGTGTAAACGCAGGGCAGATGAAGCGTCCAGTTCAATATCACTGTGGTGCACCCGGTGAAAACGCCAGAAAACCGGTATACGGTGATACAACCGGTGCGCCACATAGCTGTTTAAATCACACAGGAGGATGCCAATAATTAAAGAAGCAATGAACGGAACGTTTAATTTATATAATAAGCCAAAATGCTTCTCTGTTGCGGTTGTTAAAGAATAGGCAATCACGCCACTCAATGCTGCATTCAGCGCAAAGGAAACAATAAGATTCCCCACATTATGCCAGCGCTGCTTTTTTCGGTAGGCGCTGTGTTGTAAATAGGGTAACCAGCGCTCAAGCGTCATAAAAACGGTAAGCGTTACGATGATAATAAGCGGGACCAGTTGCTCAAGTGTTGAAATCAGATTTTCCATTTTATCTTTAGGTTGATACAAGGGTGTAAAACTCCTGTGCCCGGAGCTGAAAACATTTCACAATTGTTAAAAAATGGAACGCATTAAAAAATACCTGGTTGAACAGTGTCAGCTGGGCGCTGAATTCTCTGATCTCATTGTTTCGCAATACAGGGCAAAGACACTGAAGAAGAATGAATTCTTTATCAGGGAAGGAGGATTAAATAATCACACGGCTTTTATATTAGATGGCGTCATCCGCTACTTTACTTTTGATAATGATGGTAATGATCCTACCTGTTATTTCAGTTACCCGCTGCATTTTGTAAGCGACCCTTATTCGTATTTTGACAGGTTGCCGGCAACATTGAGTGCACAGGCTGTTTCAAAATGTGAGTTAGCTGTTTTGACCCGTGATGGATTTCGGCGGATACAAAATGAGTTTCCCGGCTGGGAAGAACTTTGCAGGAAAATAATAATGGGGATAGGGCTGGAGTTTGCCAATCAAAAAACACTTCTTTCCTTATCTGCCAATGAACGGTATGATTTCTTTTTGAAAAATTATCCCGAGGTGGCTAAGCAGGCGCCGCTTCAGTTTATTGCTTCCTATTTGGGCATTGCCCAACCCTCTTTAAGCAGGATAAGAAAGAGAGCGTCTGTTGTAAAAAGGAATAAGTGATAAAGCGCATAAATAAAAAATGCCGGCACAGGTCGACTTTAGAAGCCCCCTGCTGGGGTTGAGTTGAACCAGATTATTGAGGATCTGAGGGTTATTTATAGACTTAGTTCTTTGTTAAGAGGGCTAAATAAGTTTTCTATTAGAAAACTTATCGTTATCTTTGTATCGTGTTTAATATCATAACCAGAAAGACGTTGCTGGAATACTGTAAGAAGTACCCAATCGCTGCAACGGCATTGCAGGAGTGGTATCATGAACTGGTGAATTGTGATTTTAAAAATTTTAATGAATTAAAAAAAGTGTACGGAAATGCCAGCCTTGTTGCAGATGACAGGGTAGTCTTCAATATTATGGGGAATAAATACAGGTTAGTTGTAAGAATTGTATTCGAATTTAAAGCCATTCAGGTAAAATGGTTTGGCACACATGCCGAATATGATAAAATAAACGTTACTACCATTCAATACAAAAAGAAATAAATATGAAACTCCAAATAATCAAATCAAAAAAACAATACCAGGAATACCTGGATTGGGTAGACGGGCAATTTGATAAGAAGGTAAAGCCCCGTAGTCCGGAAGGAGAAAAAGTACAGGTTGCGCTTTTATTGATAAAGCAATATGAAGATATTCACTATACAGTACCGGTGCCCGATCCCATCGAAGTAATCAAACTTAAAATGCAGGATCTGGGTTTGAAAAACAAAGATTTAGTTGGAAAAGTAGGCAGCAAAGGATATGTATCAGCGCTGCTTAATAAGCGCAAACCGCTTACCCTCGAATTAGCAAAGCTGTTTCATCGGGAGCTGAGCATTCCAGCTGAAGTGTTGTTAGCGTAACTGAATTTCGGTTCAATTTTCCGATAATGGTTAAAAGAAAAAGCCATGTAAACTAATTCATTTACAAGGCTTCAATTTTACTCCCCTTGCTGAACTTGTCGCCTTCACTAGGTTTCGTCGACCATGCAACCAGCGATAGATAAGTAACAAAAGAGCATAAAAAAAGCCGGTACAATGTACCAGCTTTCCGCTCC
>CAZSGD010000075.1:0-8377 GCA_964606155.1 uncultured Chitinophaga sp.
TTTGATCGTTACATTTTGTCCAGCTTTCGCATTGATATAGATCATACCACCACTGGATAGCAGTTCGCCGTTGGAAGTAGTGGTTAATCCTGCCCGGATCATCTGCTCTATCGAATAAGCTTCTTTGATCTCGAGTGTAACGGTATTGCCTTTGTCGGTGGAAAGAGCGCCTTTGGGTATTTTCAACAGGGCGCCGTTCTTTGTTACCAGTGTGGTGTCTTTATCAATATGGATCACATATTCATCCGCCGGATAATCATCCGGTTTTAACAACAGGCTGCTTTCTTTTCCGGATTGACAGGCAATAATGATAAGGGAAAGAATGGAAAGAAGGGTAATAATTTTTTTCATAAACAGGCATTCGGTGCAATGAGATACTTTTTATTCCAAATTGCATGAAAAGGTAACCCGGTACATTTAATTATTGTTGAATAAACCGGAAGGCGGCCCCCATCGATTCAATGATATCGCCCGCGATCATGGCTTCCATCGATAATTCTTTTGCAGCGATATCACCGGCCAGCCCATGAAGATATACGCCCAGTATGGCCGTTTCCACCGTACTGTACCCCTGTGCCAATAAACCCGTAAGGATACCCGTTAGCACATCGCCGCTGCCCGCGGTGGCCATGCCGGGATTACCGGTACTGTTGAAGAAACCTTTACCGTCTGGTGTGGCCACCAGGGAATGCTGCCCTTTTAAAATAATGATACAATTCAATTCTTTTGCTTTTTGCAGGGCGAGCAGCGCCCGTTCAAAATCGTTGGGAGTTTCGCCAAACAATCTTTCAAACTCTTTGGGATGAGGGGTGAGGATGGACCCGGCCGGTATCAGCAACAAAAGATCTTTTTGCGCGGCCAAAATATTCAGCGCATCTGCATCCAGTACCAGCGGGCTGCGAAAAGAATCAAATATTTCACGTAACATCATTTTTGTTTCAGAAGCCGTGCCGATACCCGGACCGATACCGATCGTTTCATATTTCGTCAGGTCGTCCTCCACTTTGGTGTTGACAGAGCTGTTGAAATCCGTCATCAGCATGGCTTCGGGTATGGAAGATTGAAGGATATCATAACCACAGGATGGAATATGACAGGTGAGCAGGCCCGCACCACTGCGCAAACAGGCCCTTGCCGACAACACAGCAGCCCCCATTTTTCCATAGCTGCCCGCTATCAGCAGGGCATGACCGAAATCCCCTTTGTGCGAAAACCGTTTCCGTGGTTTATGAATGCTATGTACAATTTCATCATCCAGTAATTCAAACCGGCTCTGCAGGGTGGACAGGAAGCCCGGGTGCAGGCCAATATCAAGCAAATGCACTTCTCCCACATATTCGCCGTTCTCGGGAAAAAGAAATGCGGGTTTATAACACTGAAAACTTAGTGTGTGCATGGCCGTTATAGCCGGGCTGCCCTTGGAGGAACGGTCGGTAAACAGGCCGCTGGGAATATCGATGGATACGATCTCACAACCGGAAGCATTGATATGCTCCACCAGCCGGGCCGTTACGCCTTCAATAGCCCGGTTGAGCCCCGAGCCAAACAAGGCATCCACGATGATCTCCCCTTTTTGAAAGGGATGGAAATGCTCTTCCGATTGCACGAAATGAATATTCGCTCCCGGGACCTTATGCAATCTTGCCAGGTTCTGCTGAAAATCATCCGTGCCTTTGTGACCAAATTCCAGGATGTGAACAGAAACAGGATAGTTTTTTTCCTGCAGCAGCCGGGCAATGGCCAGCCCGTCACCGCCATTGTTTCCTTTACCGCAAAAGATAGCGAAAGAGGGAGCGTTTTTGTAATGCTCCAGCAACCAGTCGGTGCATTGTGCAGCCGCTCTTTCCATCAGGTCAATGGAGCGCACCGGCTCCTGTAAAATAGTGTACTGGTCCCACAACCTTATTTCTTCTGCCGTCAGAATTTTCATAGCAGTATAAAGTTGAGAAACAATTCCGAGAAAAGAAATGATTATTTGCGGGACCGGGCCAGCCTGGCCGACACTGCATTTTTTTTGCCTTGGCTGCCGGTGGATTCGGAACGTGTATCAGATTCGGGACTGTCACTGTCATCTTCCACATCAGAGCGGCGTTGCAGGTATTCCCCAAAAATATCGTAGCAGTTATGAGCCGTGTAATAGATATTCCGGTTAAAACGGTTTCCCAGTATAATGATCGTTGCCTTCTCATCGGTGAGACGGGCAAATGCGGCATTGAAACCATGCCATTTACCAAAATGATAGATCACTTTTTTACCATTGGGCAGCATTTGTAAACGCCAGCCCCATCCATAATTGTGTACGGAGGGCCTTTCGTTGCTATAGGGGGTAAAGGCGGAATCCAGCAGGGAGGCACGGATCACCTGGTCAGTATATAAAGCCTGGTCCCATTTGAGCAGGTCTCTTGGCGTGGTATAAATATTCTTATCGCCATACGTGCCATCCAGGAAATCAAATTCCCACCAGCTGCCGCGCCAGGTAAAAGAAGGAGTGGCCGTCAATGTATCTTTTAACCGGAACACAAATGTGTGTTTCATTTGCAGCGGTTCAAACAAGTGCTGCTTCATGTAATCCGGAAAGCTCATACCCGTTACTTTTTCCACGATCATGGCCAGTAAAATGTAATTGGTATTGCAGTACTGGAACCGGGTGTTCGGTTTTGCCATGGGGTCCGGTTTTTTATCATACATCATCTGCAACACATCCTGGTTGGTGGCAAACTGCCGGTTCCATTTTTTATTCGGTAATATGCCCCATTTATTATTACTCATAAAATAGAGATAATTGGGCAAACCGGTACGGTGGCTTAACAGCATCTGCACGGTGATACCCGGGTATGGAAAACCGGGAAAGAATTTATTCAGTGTGTCCGTTAGGGATAGTTTGTTCTCCTGCACCAGGCGTAAAATGGCGATACCGGTAAAGGTTTTACTGGTGGAGGCCACATGAATGGAGGTGGAATCGGTGAGGGGATCTGGTTTGCGCAGGTCAGCTTTTCCCACGTATTTTTCATAGAGGATGGAACCATTCTTGGCCACCAGGATACTGCCATTGAAACCACTACGCAGCAGGGTGCTGTCGAAAAAACCGTTTAATTCCCGAAAATAACGGCGGAACTCTTTCTTATCCAATTGCACCGGGGTGGGCGGGTAGTATTGCAAAGAATCTTCCCGGGGTTTCTGGTCGGCAGAAGAAACATTACAGGCAATAACGATCCATAGTACGAGGACGGAAATGAACAGGTTTTTCAATACGACGGCTTTAATCAAAAATATATTCCTCTAAGTTAATACGGAAGTCGTAGTTTTCCCCATTAAGTGTAAAATCTTAATAACGGGGGTCTATATTTGCATCATGACAAAAGCGAAAACTACGAGTTACCCCAAGGAAAAAATACGAATACTGTTTTTAGAGAATATCAGTGATGTGGCTGTAAAGAATTTCAAACAGCAGGGTTACGTGAAGGTGGATAAGATCACCAAAGCCTTATCCGAAGAGCAATTGATAGAAGAGATCAAAGACGTGCATATACTCGGCATCCGTTCCAAAACACAGATCACCAAAAAAATACTGGACTCCGCCAAAAAATTGCAAGCTATCGGCTGTTTTTGTATTGGCGTAAACCAGGTAGACCTCAGATCAGCCACAGAAAATGGGGTGGTGGTTTTTAATGCCCCTTATTCCAACACCCGTTCGGTGGCAGAACTGGTCATCGGGCTGGCCATTATGCTGATCCGCCGCATCCCCGATAAAAACAAAGCGGCACATGAAGGAATATGGATGAAGGATGCAAAGGGCAGCTATGAACTCCGGGGAAAAACGCTGGGTATTATTGGTTATGGTAATATTGGTTCCCAGGTAAGCGTACTGGCAGAAGCGCTGGGCATGAAAGTGTTGTTTTATGATGTGGAGACCAAATTGCCTTTGGGTAATGCCGTAGACGGAAAATCGCTGAAAGAAGTGCTGAGTAAATCGGATGTGGTGACGCTGCATGTGCCGGAAACAGGGCAGACCAAAAATCTCATCAATAAAAACAACCTGAAATATTTCAAAAAAGGGGCGATACTGATCAATTATGCCAGGGGCGAAGTGGTGGACCTGGAGGCTTTACGAAAAGCTATCCTCGATGAGCATATTGGCGGAACAGCGATAGATGTATTTCCGTGGGAGCCGGAAAAAAATGGCGATCGTTTTCAAACACCGTTGCAGGACCTGCCCAACGTAATATTAACCCCGCATATCGGCGGCTCCACGGAAGAAGCGCAGCAGAACATCGGGGAAGATGTGAGTATTAAATTATTCAACTACCTGGAAAAAGGAATAACTTTTGGATCACATACGGTGCCGGCACTGGCGCTGCCGCCGCAGGAGGGATCGCACCGTATATTGCATATTCATAATAACGTACCGGGGGTGTTATCGCAGATAAATACTCAATTGTCGAAGAATAATATCAATATACTGGGACAGTACCTGAAAACAAATGACGAAATAGGTTATGTGGTACTCGATGTGGACAAACAGCTTTCTGAAAAAGCCCTGCAATTACTGAAGGAAGTGAAAGAAACGATCAAGGTTAGAATGCTGTACTGATCTTTTTCAAACCATTAACATGAAACAAATACTAATTGTTACACTTATCCTCGCCGGATCGATGACTGCCTGCAAAGATGCGGGCCAGAAAAAAACCATTACCACAAAAGATGATTATGCCAATGAAACAAAAGACTCCAAAGAAAAGGGGGATAAAAAAACCCGTAGTGGCGGTTTTGATATCAAACCGCCAAAAGGATGGGAGAGGAATGATACAACGATGATGGGTAGCGACGTCGTTTTCCTGATGTCACCACGGGAAGGAGTTGCTGATAATTTCCAGGAGAACGTGAATGTGCTTACCGAGAAGGTTTACGGTATGGATATGGATAAATATGTGGACCTTAATATCAGGAATATGGAGACAGGATTGAATGGATTCAGGAAGGGTTCTCTTACGCAGAAAGAGATGAATGGAATAGATTTTACCCGCCTGCGCTACTCCCATGTATCGGGTATATATACCCTGGATTGTGAAGTTTACTTTGTAATTGAGGACGGAACCGCTTATGTTATCACCTGTACCGCCAGGGCAGGGCAGCTGGATAAATGGGAGGGAGATTTTGAGGAAGCCGTAAATTCCTTCCGTCTTCTCTGATAACGGGCCACTTATTTTATTAATTATAAATATATCAACGTGAAATTAATTCTGTTAGCCGCAGCCTTCCTGTTCAACTCCATGACCCCGGTAAGTGTGGATGGATTTGAGATTACCCCACCGAAGGGATGGGAAAAAAAGACCGTTACTTATGAAGGCATGGAAATTATAGTGCTGATGTCGCCGCTGAAAGACAGCAATGATACTTTCCAGGAGAATGTAAATGTGGTTACCGAGAAGGTGCATGGAATGGGCTTTAAAGAATATGTTGATCTGAACGTGGTGAACATGGAAAAGATGCTGCAGGGGTTTACGCATGAAACCATTGAAGAGGTAACGATCAACGGGCTGGCGTTTAAAAGAATGAAATACAACCACCAATCCAATGGCCTTACACTGGAATGTGAAGTATTCATAGGCATTAAGGATGACATGGCGTATGTAATTACCTGTACCGCTCCGAAGGGCGGGTTTGCAGATTATGCCTCGGCCTTTGAAGATGCTGTGGGCTCGTTTAAAGTAACGCCTTAACTCGTTATATATAATTTCTCTGTTACGGGTGGCTGCCGGGTTGGCCACCCTTATTTTTAATTTTATATTTTCAATATTTATTGAAAATTGTGTAAATTTGCAGTATAATTATCCCGTATGAAAGTTGTTATCGCAGGCGCAGGCTTCGGTGGACTAAGGCTGGCCCGCAAACTCAATAATAAAGCTGGTTTTGATATTACGCTGATCGACCGGTTCAATTATCATCAATTTCAACCCTTGTTTTACCAGGTGGCCACAGCAGGGCTGGATGCCAGTAATATTTCTTTCCCGCTTAGAAAAGTGTTTCAGAAAAGCAGGAATGTCAGGATCCGATTGACGGCATTAAAACAGGTGGTGCCGGGAGAAAATAAGGTTATTACGGAAAGCGGGGATATCTTTTATGATGTGCTGGTACTGGCCACCGGGGCCGATACCAATTTCTTTGGCAATGAACAGCTGGCTGCTCATGCTTTTCCTATGAAATCAACAGTGGAAGCGCTGCAGATACGCTACCGTTTGTTACACCTTTTTGAAAGCGCCCATACAATCGCTGATCCCGCCGAGCTGCAACGTATCATGAATATTGTGGTGGTGGGCGGGGGGCCCACCGGGGTGGAAGTGTCCGGTGCACTGGCAGAAATGAAAAAGTATGTGTTACCAAAGGATTTCCCGGAACTGGATTTTTCCAAAATGAATATTTACCTGCTGGAAGGGGCAGGCAGAACACTGGCCACAATGAGTGAGAAATCATCCGTTCAATCTAAAAAGTATTTGACTAAACTGGGAGTGCGTGTGATGACGGATACACTGGTAAAGGATTATGATGGGAAGAATGTGCTGTTGCAGGATGGAAAGACTATTGCCTCGGCAACAGTGATCTGGGCGGCAGGCATTAAAGGAAATATTCCAGGTGGCCTCGATAAATCATTAACAGCGAGAGGGAACAGGCTACTAACAGACCGCCATTGTAAAGTACAGGGGTTTAAAAATATCTATGCGCTGGGCGACCTGGCTTATATGGAAACGCCAAGGTATCCAAACGGTCATCCCCAGGTGGCGCCGGTAGCTATGCAGCAGGCCGACCTGGTGGCCGGTAACCTGAAGCTCATCGAAAGAAGGTCCAACCCGGCGAAGCAAATGGAGTTTGAATACTTTGATAAAGGCTCGATGGCTACAGTGGGGCGTAATTTAGCAGTGGTGGATATACCGAAACCCCGGTTGCACTTCGGTGGCTTTTTTGCCTGGATGATCTGGATGGGGTTACACCTGATGCTGATATTGGGTGTGAAGAACCGGTTTTTTGTATTCTGTAACTGGCTGTATAATTATTTTACCTACGATCAGAATCTGCGGTTGATATTCCGGGAGTTTGACAGAAATAGCAAGAGATAATTGGTGTTTTGGGATTTGGAACTTACAGACCAAAGCTGTTAAAAAAGTTAGAACAGCGTGTTAAATGAAGGAACAGGATGTGAGCGTCATACTGCTTTCAATATTTTCTTTGCTCTTGATTTAAAGGCCGCGGATTCCATATCCCAGCGGTCTTCAATAATGGTTTTTAACTCCTGTTTTATCTCGGGGTAAATACGGGAAAGGTTTTGTAATACGGAAAGTGAAAATGCTTTGACAGCTGGTTTTTCCTCAGGAGAAATGATATAGCCGAAACAAATATTCATGACATCGCCCTGGTATTTTTCGGGAATAGGCATATCCTGCAATAAACGTACGGTATTGCGTTTAACAGCTGTGTGCAGGTCTTTTTTGGCCAGGTTTTTCAGGAGTTTACCAAAATGTTTATGGATGAGTTGGGGATGGGCAGCAACCGCATAGCTCAGGGGCCAGCCGGCACGCTGGGTAACCACGGGGTCTTTATCGTGGATAAAAAGCAATATCAATTCATCAAATCGTTGCTGATCGGCGCCGATCCATTTTACGATCTTGTTGCAGGTGGCTTTGGAGTGTTCCGAAAGAAGGATATGGCGAAGGTCCATGCGGGGTTTGCTTGTTTTACTTGTTGGAGGAAAAATAAATACCTGTGGCCAGGGTTTCGCCGTTGGTAAGTTCGGGACTTTTAATTTTCACCACATGGGCTGTTACTTTTACGCCGCGGTCTGCATCGGGCAAACGGGCGATCTTTTCCGTGCCGGGTTCAATATTGACCATTGTAATGTATTCGGTACGGTATTCTTTATTATCGGCGAGCAGGATCTTAATTTCCACAATGGCTTTTTGTATGACGGCATTGGATAGCTTGTTTTGGACAGTGAGCAGGCCATTTCTAATACCTTCGGTGCCTGGTTTCAGTTCGTTGAATTTGATGATTGATACCAAGTGTTTGTCAATATTGGCGAGTATGCCATTGTCCGCGGGTGTTGCTTTCATTGTATCCGGCTTGGCAACATTTGTCTGATCCGTTGCCGGCACGGATGCCTGGCGATCGGGTGTTGTTAATTTCGGTTCTTCGGTGCCGGCTTTGGTAGCCGAATCATTACAGGCAATGATAAAGGGAAATGAAATCAACAAGAAGGAATAGATCAGCTTTTTCATTCTACAAGATTTATATGCAAACTACAGCAGATACCGTACCGGGCAATACCCAATGGCTTGTAAATATAGGGTTTATTTTCCTATAATATATATTATGTTAAGTCGCACCG
>CAZSGD010000076.1:0-8159 GCA_964606155.1 uncultured Chitinophaga sp.
TAGAATACCTGGTTTGGGACCAGGGGGTCGCAGGTTCGAATCCTGTCCTCCCGACGAAACTCATCTATCACGTTGATAATTAAACTTTGTTCAGGTGAATGCCTGGTGAGTGAATTGAAAGGTGAATGATGAGCGTTGAGAAAGAAATGTGGTTTGATAGTCAAATCGATGACTTGAAAAATCGATGGGCTGTCTTCCCGACAACTTTCTTTCTTTCGGAAAGTACAAATGACGGTAGATCATTGATCTACCGTTTTTTTATGCACAACAGAGTTCAATCATTCACAAATCAATTCACCTGTCAGGTGAATGAATCTGGTGAATGAATTTCCCCTTCACCAGTCACTATTTTTGGATTATTCACATTGCGAATTGTACTGAAGAGCGTGATTTTTTAACCAAAAAAGTGAGTGATGGAAAGTACAAAAACATTCAGTGTACGGTTTATTCTCCGTTACACTATTGCCAATTCATCGGATGCCGCTATCTATTGCAGAATTTCTTACGACAAGAAACGGGCTGAGATATCTGCTGACCGAAGTATTGATCCAAAATGCTGGAACCCGGAAAAGCAGATCGCAACCGGGTCCAAAGAGTTAATGAACCGAATCAACCCACACCTGGAAGAAATCCGGTTCAAACTGACCGAGTGTTACTACAAATTAAAAACACAGAACAGCTATATTACTGCAGAGGCCATTAAACGTCTTTATACGGGTGAGGAGAAAGTGACCAACTCGCTATTGTCATTATTCGAATACCACGCCCTTAATTCAAAAGAGGTGTTGAAGTGGGGTACCTTAAAAAATTACTCTGCCACTGAAAAGTATGTCCGGAGGTTTTTAAAAGAGCGATACAGAACAGATGATATTCATCTGTCCGAACTCAACTATCAGTTCATCACGCAATTTGACCTGTTCCTCCGGACCACGGAACCACTGGAAAGCTTCAATCCTCTCAGCAACAATGGTGTGATGAAACATATGGAAAGACTACGTAAAGTAGTTACAATGGGTTTTAAAATGGAGTGGATTCCTAAAGATCCTTTTCTTCTCTACAAACTGAAATTTCACAGAACTGAAAGGGAGTTCTTACTGGAAGAAGAAATAGAAGCTTTGAGAAATGTAAAGCTAAAAAATACGAAACTTGAAAAATGCCGGGACATTTTTCTTTTTGCCTGTTATACTGGTCTTGCCTATATCGACCTTGTAACACTCAATGCCAGTAATATACTGATGGGTATAGACGGTGAACTCTGGCTCCGAACTTCCCGGCAAAAAACAGATACCAAAGTAAGTGTCCCATTGCTCCCCCAGGCCATCGATATCCTGAATAACTATAAAGACAGGCCGGAGTTAGTAAAAAAAGGCCGTGTCCTACCTTATATCTCTAATCAGAAAATGAATGACTATCTGAAAGAGATAGCGACGGCATGTAACATTAATAAGAATGTGACCTTTCACGTCGCCCGTCACACTTTCGCCACCACCGTGACATTGAACAACGGCATACCCATTGAAACCGTGAGCAAGATGCTGGGGCATACCAAACTTTCCACCACCCAGATATATGTGCATGTACTTGAAAGAAAGATCAGCGATGACATGAAGCAGTTAAAAGAAAAGTTTAAGAGGAAAGAAACTCCAAAGCTTGTTGCTATTTAATTAACCCAAACTCAATTTAAAGTCATGAACACAAAATCATATATACAGTTTATTACCGATCTTAAGAAAAGTATCGTTCAAAGCAGGTACCAGGCAGCAAGGCTTGCTAACCGGGAGCAACTACTCCTATACTTTAGAACAGGCAAGATGCTGTCAGAAAAAGTAGCGAAGGAAAAATGGGGAGCTAAGGTATTGGAACAAATTTCAGGCGACCTCCAAAAGCAGCTTCCGGGTATTAAAGGCTTCTCAGTGAGAAACCTAAAAAACATGCGCCAGCTTTATGAAGCTTACGAAAATTCCGTAATTGGGCAG
The DNA here is from genome assembly GCA_964606155.1 of uncultured Chitinophaga sp. GTDB lineage: Bacteria > Bacteroidota > Bacteroidia > Chitinophagales > Chitinophagaceae > JJ008. The sequence goes on from CAZSGD010000076.1 coordinate 1,977, forward strand.
TCGTTGTCTGCCCAATTGCATATTGCTGATAATCAGGCTTCTGTATTTGTGCGGTCTGTGTCTGCCCAAATTGATGATTTTTTTGGAATTAGTTTTTCTCATCATATTTCAATACTAAATAAATGCACCTGCCTCGAGGAGCGAAGCTACTATATTCAACAATCTGCAACTGAGTTATGGTCCTTGTCAGTATTGGAGCATAAGATTGATAGTCGGCTATTTGAAAAACAGGGGTCTCTACCGAACAATTTTCCTAAAGCTATGGCTGGCGATCTAAAATCATCAGCTGCGCAAATATTCAATGATGAATATTTGATGGACTATATGAATCTTGGCGATGAAGATTCGGAGCGGGATGTTGAAGATAAGATTGTCCTTAATATCAGGAATTTCATTCTTCGTATGGGAAAAGGGTTTTCATTTATCGGTAACCAGTTTCGAATGGAATTGAACGGCGATGAATTCTTTATTGACCTTCTGTTTTTCAATCGTCACTTGCGATGTCTCGTTGCATTTGAACTAAAGAAAGGAAAATTCAAACCAGAATATGCCGGCCAACTAAATTTTTACCTGAATGTCTTGGATGAGAAATTTAAATTACCGGAAGAAAATAACAGCATTGGTATAATACTCTGCAAGGAGAAAAATAATACCGTTGTTGAATTTTCAGTGAAGAGTATTGAGAAAGGAATGGGTGTGGCTACATTCAGAACATCAAAAGAAATACCACAGGAAATGAAAGGAATCTTACCTGATGCCAAATCGATTTCAGCATTTCTTTAATTTAATTTTGCTTAATGAATATTATCGTCCCCCAAGGTGAATATAACAGCGTTACAAGTCCAGATTCCATTAGTTCGGGTGGGTTCTGCACCTGTTTTGTTACCGGAGTTTGGGACCGGAAATTAAAAAGAGCGCACATACTACATGATGATGCTCCATTTATGCACCAGGATTTGCCCAAGTTCCTTGATATGATACTTGCCGAAAGCAATGCCGTTGATCTGACAATTAAAGTTTACGGTGGCGGGGAGAATGAGTTACTAGAGGACAATTATGTTGCAGAAAACAGGGAGTATGTTCAAAGTATTTTCAAGCAGTATAAACTCACTCCCCTCGAAATCCGATTCTTTGATTCGATTGAAGGAGCGGAATTGATCATTACGGAAAGCGGTGAGTTTATTCTGAATCCGGTTTAGACAAAAGCAACAGTAACGGTTGTAGCAAATACTGAGTACATCAGGGGATATTCGTAAATTTGGTGTCCCCATTGAATTTAGGGTGTTGAGCTATGCCGAGTGTATCCAGAAACAGTCCCTGTCCTTGCGGTAGTGGGAAAAAGTATAAAAGATGTTGTATTGATAAGCCCGTACTTACCCAAAGTATGATTCGGGGGTTTTTTGACAAACATGCCAGCAAACAAGATGCCCATGCAAAAGCTGAATCCCAGATTTTGAAAAAGTATAATTCTGCCGATGTTTTTAAAGTTCTAAGCTATCTCCAACTGCAATCTACCAATCATGGCAAGAATATAAGACTAGAAAATCTCGTTACTGAGTTGATCCGCGATGTCAGGATTCATCACGACACAACAAATTACACAGAGCTTCTTAGAGACATCAAAAAAATATGCACAAGGAATTGGGCAGAAGATCCACCGGAAGAATTTTTTACTGAAAATATCATTTTTGAAAACGATAATCATATTGTATTCCCAGGTATTTCCACCGGGGCACCCGAGATCGTTCAGGGTTTAATTCATGCTATCCAGTTTAAGAACGGCCTGCCTGAAACCTTTAAGGTAAAAGTCAAAGAAGGGCTACGTTTAATTCTTTCTCTTCATACCAGTATTGCCAAAGCACTGAAACTGACACATCGCATGTTTGAAGAACAAATTGGAGAAGAACTCACAATACCTGATGAATCTATGGTCCGTGAGAATGTGAATTTATTTTCCTGGACGATGGAAGAAATGGATAAATTATATGAAGCGCTGAACATACCCAATGACACTATCGATCAATTTATTTTTGATTCCTCAAAACATGCATTTAATTTCCAAGATCCCAATCAGAACCCCTTATTGCAATACCCCCTGGTAAAATGGGGTAACGAAGTAATTCTATTGCTCCCTACCGTTGAATTGGCTTGTTTAAACGATTTCATTATCCGGCAGGCACGAACTTTTAATTGCTTAGATACCCTATTGGAGGAATACGAAAAGCACAGCAGAAATGAATTACTATCCTATTTCGGACGGATGCATTGGAGGCCGCAAGGGTTCGCCTTCTCTGCGAACGACCTCCCAACTACTTTCCTGTTGGATCAAAACCTGTGGAGAATCGATATCAATAAGCTGGTTTATGTGACAATGGTAACTGAGAATCCTGATCATACGATCGATACCCGCCACCGTGGCAATATTTCAATGGCCTATTATAAAAAAGTGGAAGCAGAAACTGCAGCAATAAAAAAAGAGTTTCCTAATCATCAGGTTCTGGTTGTTTGTATCATCAACAAATCAAGGTCGCTTGGTGTGCTTGGCCTTGCGCTTCAACGATTCAAAAACTCCGAATTTCAACTTTTCTTTGGTATACAGGAACTACAGGTGCTTACCAGAGTTTGGGAGTTTGATCGCCTGACTTTGTGGAAGTATGCCAAATACTTGGATGCAGCCGAAAGTAAAATGGAATTTGCACCACTTCAAACGCATTATTCTAAATTCAAATGGTATAAACGAAACGATGAATCCTTTTTTGATCCGGATGAAAAGCCATTTACAATGGCTATGTTCGGATTTGAAATTGAAAGCGAGATTAAGAGACAGGGTGTGATGAAGATGGATAAAATCGGGATTCACATGCCGGGAATTGAAGAGGATATTCTTGTCCCTTGCTACAGAAAGGATGAGTACTATCCATCATATATTTCTCAGGCTGTTCACTACGGTCATTTTCATAGTTGCTTTCTAAAATATACTTGTCCAATCTGGTTTATTCCCGCTAGTCCAGAACACATGGGAGCAGAAATTTATATTAATGGCTTTTTATACTGGTTAAATGAAATGTATGATGAGGCGAAGGATTACATTAACCAATTGGGGACCCGACCGGTACTTTTCTCGATAAAATTGGATAAGGAATTTCAAACATTAAGGGATCTCAGTGAATATGATGATCGTGAGACTAATATTAAGTATCAAATAAACAAAGATGCGAGGGTTATTCATCTTGAAATTCCAATTGGTATTGTGCAGTTCTTATCACGCCCAAACAATGAAGGCGAACAGCAACTAATGGCTTTTATCTTGGACATGCTCGGATTGCTAATGGAAGCCACCGGAACAGGCAAACCGCTTGATCAATATAGCAGAAATAACATTGTACAAAATACTGTTCCTCTTGGTTCACAGAAAATGATGATCATCGCAACCGGTGACCGTGACCCTTGTGTTGCGGAAATTGATATCGATGACCCCAGAATGATCCCCAAATGTGATGTTTCCTATATATTGCAAAACCAGGTAGAATGGCTGGGTTATAAGACCTCCATTCCAGTGAAAATTCCGGACAATGCAGGGAAAATGAAATTGTTTGAGGACCTGGTCTCTCTTCACTATAAAAAGTTGTGTTCAGAGCTAAAGGAGTATGATGGTCTTCCCTTATTGCTATTTCTTATGGGACGCCATGAGTCCCTTATTCAGGATCGTTCGTTCAGAAAAATCAATTATCCTGCGAGGCAAACTTGCTATGGAAAGTATTATGATGTTTATAAGAAGTTTTCAGAAACTGAACGTGAGCTTACGTTCAGTTTATTGGCAATGCGGGTTTTGATCGAATTCGTTGCTTGCAAGTTGCCTACTGGTAAAAAGCAGATTAATGATGATAATGCCGATATGCTATTGGCCATAACCGGGAAAGTAATACAATATGGTTCACTCTATGATGAGATCAAATATGACATACGTCGTATGGAGGTTGGTTTGTTGCCATCCGGAAGGATTGGTATTGATCTTAAGGAAGGCAATAAAGAGTTTGAAGAATTTACCGAGAAGCTATACGGAGAGGAATTTGACAGCTACCGGGAGAATTTTAAAATGGCATTTCACAGGCGAAATAGATCCGGTGACGAGAAAGTAAAGCAGGATGAATATCTTGAGCATGTCAATTCAGTGTTTAAAGAGAAATGGGGTGTCGGCGTTTATGATATACCGGTGCTTTCGCATGTAGTGGCCTATTATTTGTTTTCAAAAAATAAATCAATTGATATAATTTCAGAGAAGGATTTTATTGAACTTTTGAAAACCGAAACAGACTTTTTAGAATCTGAAATAGTCGGATACATCAATCAGCTTTGTTTTTTGCAGCGCGACGATATTCTTTCACCGCCCGCAGGCTACGCAAAATCTGATACTTTCCCCTGGCGTTATAACAGACGATTATCTTACCTCATCAGACCGATCATTAGATTAAAGGAAAGTGATGGTGATAAACTTATCATCAGTGCCCGTCATCTATGGGTAGCTACAGAGAACCTGGTTTCTGGTTTTGGCATGGGAACGTTAAAAGTTGAAAAGGACCAGAAAGAATTGCAACAATTATTGGCAAAACAGAATGTGATTAAAGGAAAGGAATACCGCATTGAAGTATTCTCCTGGTTGACGGACAACTGTTCCAGCCTAAAGGTAATTGAACATGAAGTTAAAATATCAGGAAGAGGATTTTTCAAGACAACAGAGGACAAAGGTGATATTGATATACTTGCTATTGATCAGAAAAAAAAGATAATTTATTCAATCGAATGCAAGAACACCCATCAATCAAAGGTCGCCTACGAGTTCCGTCTTGAGATTGATAATTATCTTGGAAAAGACGGCAAGCCAGGAATGATCGAAAAGCACATTAAAAGAGATGTATGGCTCCGGGAAAACCATAAATATGTAGTTGAGAAGCTTGGACTTGATCCGGATTACCGCATTGTATCATTGGTTGTAACTCGGCATATCCTCCCAACCACGACCTCACAATTACCTCCAATACCTATTGTGTCCTTTTATGAATTGACTAAATTCGGCTTGGATCAATATACCGTGCCGGTTGAGTCTGAATAACTGAATTCATTTTACTATTCTGTCCAGTCCCGGTGTGTTCAAGATTCGCTCTATTTCAGTTTCAACTAATTCTGCTACTTCCTTTTTTATTAACCTGAAATTTTCATTGACCATTTGCGCAGAAACCTGATTAATTACCGGCAGATCTTTATAATATTGTGCTTCCATTTTTAGTTCCTCATGGTTGTTGATGATTTCTGAATGAAATGTCTTTAGCTTTATTTTATTAGTCGGATCATCTGCCACCATACCTACAAACTCCCCTGATGAAAGCCCTGCAATCTTAGACTGTGGTATGGCAAAATCCAACTGACTGGATTTACTTATCGAAGTATCTGTACGGTTAATTGAAATACTCTCTTTGACCTGATTAATTTTTCCGAATCGCTCAGAAAGGAATTTGGAGGTTTCCCCGGTCACCTGTCCGCTAATTATATTTCCCGTTATATTCATGATGACTGCCGACTGATCTGCCCCGTAATCTTTCTTTAACTGGCTAAAATCCTGAATGCCCAGACAGGTGGCCACTTTGTTGGAACGGGCGGTAGCAATCAGACTATCGATGTCATTAAAAAAAATGGTGGGGAACTCGTCAAATATCAGACTTGACTTCAGCTTATTTTTTTGATTGACCAACTTAATTAAACGGGTCACGTATAAGGAAAGAACTGCCCCGTAAATCTGCTGCTTTTGAGGATTGTTGGCAAGACAAACGATCTTGGGATTTTCAGGGTCATTAATGTCCAATTTAAAATCGTTTGCAGAAAGCACCCAATAAAGCTGCGGGGAGGAGAGACGAGCCATCCCGATCTTGGCACTGGCCACCTGGCCTTCCAATTGTTCCATCGCATCGTTCTGGTAGGCCGATATGAAAGGATTTATAAGAACTTCTATTTCCGGTTCAGTCCGAATTACTGAAAATAGTTTTTCATAGTCCACCTGCATCAGTTCAATCACATGTGGAAGAGTCAGGTATTTCCCGCTCTGGTATTTTTTCAGGAACCAGATAATAGCCGTTAAAAAGTTGATCGGTGACTCTACAAAAAAATCCCCTTGTTTGGTGATCCAGTCCC
>CAZSGD010000077.1:0-1954 GCA_964606155.1 uncultured Chitinophaga sp.
CCGAAGTTAGAAAAGAAATCCGTAGCATTAATGTGGATGGAAGCAGCAACTGGTCACGTACTGGATAAAGAATTTAAGTTGCGGGTTAGCGATGACCAGGAGGTCTACGTAGTATTTGAGTCTTTGGAAAATGCTATATCCTTAGCCAGTAAAGTGCTTATTGAAAAAGTGGACTTAGAATGCATTATTTATGACAGTAATAAAGCGGTTCTTTGCCATTTAGATCATTATTTTCCCAGCCATCTGGAGAAAGTGATGAATAAATAAGACTTAATTGGTTGCGCAGTATTTTGAAGAATGGGGAAGGCCCGGATTCGTGTATCACGAACCCGGCCTGTCAATTCTACTCCAATATCTCCTCACAAGGCTCCGCCGACACAGTCGTAAAATCAACCTTTGACTGCGGCGGATTTTGAGAGATCGCTAAGCATTGAATACAATTACCATCCACAAGGTCTTCATTAACCTTTTTCAGTTTTACATACAGTGTTTTCATTTCTCCATTCGTGATGGCACTCACCGCACAGGTATTATAGTAAGAAACAACATTACTATGATGCTGTCCGTTCTGTACATCCACCCAATCGGCATCGCCAATATTTTGACTGGTATGTAACTTAAATATCACCCTGTCACAATCATAACGGATTATTTCGGCAGGTATCAATTCGCAATCGGAAGCTGCTTTTTCACAGGAAGAAAATAATATCCCGGCTGTCAATACTGGTAAAAAGATCTTTTTCATACATCGTTTATTTGCTAAGGCTGACAACCCGCCAAAATAGAACGTTGCGTCACTTTTTTATAAAAACATGGTTTTATTGTTAAAAAAACCAAAATGACAGCCGGAATAAACTTATTTCCATCCGCCACCCAGTGATCGATACAGCTCCACCATAGCATTCAGCTGCTGTTGGCGGATAGCTGCCAGGTTCAACTCTGCCTGCAGGGCATTCGACTGCGCTGTGATCACTTCCAGGTAACTGGCCATATCGCTTTTGAACAACAACTTGGCATTGAACACCGCACGTTGCAATGTATCCGTTTGTGATTTGGCGATGATCTCCTGCTCGCTTAGCTTGTCGGAAGCCGACAGGGCATTAGACACTTCAATAATGGCCTGCAAAACCGATTGACGGAACAAAATAACCGCTTCATCCCGCTGTAACTTCGAAATTTCATACTCCGTTTTTAATGCCCTGCGCCGGAAAATAGGCTGTGCAATAGTTCCAGTTGCCAACCCAAACAATGACCCGGGAATATTGAACCAGTTATTGGATTTATAGGACTCAAGCCCGGTTCCTGCAGTAATATTCAAAGTGGGATACATATTGGCCTGAGCCACACCAATCTTGGCATTGGCACTTATTAAAGATAATTCTGCAGTACGCACATCAGGCCGGCGACTCACCATGGCAACAGGCAGTCCTGCAGAGAGATCAGCCGGTATAACAGGCTGATCCGCTGAAGCAGCTCTTGCTATTGTACCGGGAAGTTGCCCCGTCAGCAATTGTAATGCATTTTCCTGCACTACGATGCTTTGCTCAAATTGTGGTATCAGCAAAGCAGTGGATAGCTTTTGCGATTCTGCCTGTTGAACAGCCAATGCATTTCCCAATCCTGCATCTTTTAATAAACGGGTGGCAATAACAAAACTATCACTAAGGGCCAGGTTCCGTTTAGCAATGGCAAGTTGCCTGTCGAGAGTGAGCAGGTTGAAATAACCTTCAGCAATATCGGCTACCAATTGTGTTTGCACCGCTTTTACGGCTTCTGTAGTACGCAGGTATTCAGTGAGGGCAATTTCTTTTTGCCCGCTGATCTTTCCCCATATATCGGCTTCCCAGGAAAAGGTCACCCCCACATTATAATTCTCCACGTGACTCTTGCCCAGGAAGTTCTTAATGCTAAGTCCATTCAGACTGTTATTCGATGGGCGGTTGATCTGTCCCGT
>CAZSGD010000077.1:2054-7842 GCA_964606155.1 uncultured Chitinophaga sp.
CCCAGCCTGCACCCGGTAAGGACTACCAGCGACACAGCGATGATCCAGTAAAATTGTTTCTTTAGAATCTGTTTCATGATCTTCTTTTTGTCTTTCAAAAAATTATTCAGCTAAATCTGGTACCTGGGCCTGTTTATCTTTTCTGCCTACTTTTTCCTGCAGGTATTGGAAAATGACAAACAATACCGGGATGATAAAAATTCCCAGCAACACACCGGTCAGCATACCGCCCACTGCACTGATACCAATGGAATGGTTGCCGAGTGCGGAAGCACCTGTCGTCCAGGTTAAGGGTAACAAACCCACGATGAAAGCAAACGATGTCATCAGGATCGGGCGCAGTCTCAATTTTGATCCTTCCAGGGCAGATTCCACCAATCCCATCCCCGCTCTTCTACGTTGCAAAGCATATTCCACGATCAGGATAGCATTCTTGGCCAGCAGGCCCACGAGCATGATCAATCCTATCTGTACATATATATTATTATCAATGCCAGCAAAATCAATAAAGGCGAATACTCCTAATACACCTGTGGGTATTGTTAATATCACCGCCAGCGGCAGGATATAACTTTCATATTGTGCTGCCAGCAGGAAGAATACAAACAGGATACTCAGCAAAAAGATAAAAGTGGTTTGCCCGCCGGTGCTTATTTCCTCCTTGGTCACGCCAGTCCATTCATATGCAAATCCCCTCGGTAATGCCGTTTTTGCAGTTTCTTCAATGGCTTTGATGGCATCACCGGTACTATATCCGGGTTTGGGCACACCATTGATGGTAACCGCATTGAACAAGTTGTTACGGGTTACGGTTTCGGGACCATACACACGTTTCAATGTCACCAATCCTTTGGCCGGCACCATTTCATCTTTATCATTTTTTACATAGATATTATCCAGGGATGCAGCATCGGTACGATAAGGAATATCTGCCTGTGCCATCACCCGGTAATATTTACCAAAGCGATTGAAGTCCGAAACAAAGCTGCTGCCATAGTAGATCTGCATGGTCTGCATTAACTCACTAACGGAAACGCCTAACTGTTTTGCTTTGACATGATCAACTTCCATCATATACTGGGGGTTACCTGCTGAGAACGTAGTAAAAGCATAAGCGATTTCAGGGCGTTGCATCAGGGCACCGATAAAGCTATAAGCCGTGTTACCCAGTTTATCCAGCGGGCCATTGGTCCGGTCCTGCAGCATAAATTCAAATCCGCTTACGTTTCCAAATCCCTGTACCGTGGGAAAGTTGAAGAAGAATGTACTGGCACCCTTTACCTGGCTTACTTTCTGACTGAGCATGCCGGATATTTTTTCCGGATCTTTTACAGGTCCTCTCTTATCATAATCCTTCAACCGCAGAAAACCAGCAGCATAAGGTGATGCATTCGCGAAGCTGATAAAATTCAGGCCATCCACCACGTATTGGTGATCTATCGATGGCTCATTTTTAAGAATACTATCGATAGCCATAGTAGCTTGCTGTGTTCTGTCCAGCGAGCTGCCGGGAGGCGTATTGGCTGCATATAACACAAAGCCCTGGTCTTCTGTGGGAATAAAACCTGTGGGCGCTTTTCTCACCAACCAGAAACTTACGGCTGTTATCAGTACCAATCCTGTTAATGCGATCCATTTATGACGTATCAGGAATCGCAGGCTTTTTACATATTTGTCAGTCATCGCTTTGAATCCTGCATTGAAGCCCCCAAAGAATCGGCCCACAAAATTTTTCTTACGCTTAGGTTCTCCTTCTTCTTCGTTATGCTGGTTCTTCAGGAACAAAGCACATAAGGCCGGGCTTAGGGTCAAAGCGTTTACAGCAGAGATCAGGATGGCGATGGCGAGTGTAAAGGCAAATTGTTTATAGAATACACCAGCAGGCCCCTGCATAAATCCAACCGGAACGAATACCGCTGCCATTACTAAAGTGATAGAAATGATGGCCCCTGATATCTCATTCATCGATTGTATGGTGGCTGTCCTTGCCGGCAGTTTCGTTCGCTCCATTTTACTATGCACCGCTTCCGTTACCACAATCGCATCATCCACCACAATGCCAATAGCCAGCACCAGGGCAAACAGGGTAAGCAGGTTGAGCGTAAATCCAAACAGCTGCAGGAAAAAGAAAGTACCAATAATGGCCACAGGAACCGCAATGGCCGGTATCAGCGTGGAACGGAAATCCTGCAAGAAAAGGAATACCATCAGAAACACCAGCCCAAAAGCGATCAATAATGTTTCTGTTACCTGGTCGATCGATGCATCCAAAAAATCTTTGGAGTTATACATGATCGTGGTCTTAACTCCTTTGGGAAGTGTTTTCTCAAAGTCCTTCAGCAATTTTTCCACCTCTGTCAAAATATCGTTGGCATTGGAACCAGCCGTTTGCAGTACGGCGAAACCCGATACGGGCTTACCATCCATCCGGCTGCTGGAAGAATAAGTAAAGGAACCAAATTCCACACGGGCCACATCTTTCAGACGAAGCATTGAGCCATCGGGATTAGCTTTGATCACAAAATTTTCGTAGTCCTGGTTATCACTCAGTTTTCCTTTGTATTTCAACACGTATTCAAATACCTCCGGACTGTTGGCCCCTAATTTACCCGGTGCTGCTTCAAGATTCTGGTCTTTGATCGCATTCAATACATCCTGCGGGGAAAGATTATTGGCCGTGAGCCTGTCCGGCTTCAGCCAGATACGCATGGAATAGTCTTTGGCACCGAATACCAGGGCCTGACCCACACCCGGCACACGCTGTATCTGCGGAATGATATTGATCTTGATATAATTTTCCAGGAAAAGCTCATCGTATTCTTTGGCATTATCACTGGAAACGGCCACGAACATGATAAAGCTGTTCTGTACTTTTTGCGTGGAAATACCTGACTGCACCACTTCCTGCGGTACCTGGCTAACGGCCTTGGATACCCGGTTTTGTACGTTCACCGAAGCGATATCCGGATCGGTACCCTGTTTAAAGAAAACTGTAAGTGACATGCTTCCGTCATTACTGGAGTTGGAAGTCATGTAAGTCATATTTTCCACGCCATTGATGGCTTCTTCAATAGGGGTGGCCACGGAGCGGGCCACCACTTCTGCATTGGCGCCTGGATAAAAGGCAGTGACCTGCACACTCGGCGGCGCTATATCCGGGAACAGTGTAACAGGCAAGGATCTTAAAGACAGGGCACCCAGCAGGAGCAGGATGATAGAAACCACCGTCGATAAAACCGGTCTTTCAATAAATCTTTTTAGCATGTTAATATTTTTTGCTGCTGATCAAAATGGGTTTGGCTAAAGACAGTAGGCCGGCAAGAATGAATGATCCTTCACATCTGCGAATTATAAATAGCCAGCTCTTCGGTCAGGAATATTACAGGGGTTTTGCTTTTAGTAAACTATCTATCGACATGGGCTTTGGCACGATCATCATACCGTCCTGCAGGGTACCGATACCCGAGAAAACTATTTTCTCTCCTGCATTCAGGCCACTTTCAACGAAATAGTAATTAGATGTTTTGCCGGCCACTACAATGGGTTTACTGGCTACTTTGTTGCTATCGCCCACAATGAATACTAAAATTTTATCCTGTACTTCAAAAGTGGATTCCTGCGGTAATATCCATGCATTTTTTAACTCCTGGGATAATCGGATCTTACCTGTATTGCCAGAGCGTAACAATTTGTCTTTATTAGGAAACACAGCCCGGAAACTGATGGAGCCAGTAGTGTTATCGAACTGTCCGGCCACGGTCTGAACTTTTCCTTTTTCAGTATATACCGTTCCATCCGGGAGCACTAACTCCACGGGCGGCATTTTTTTAATTTTCTCCTCTATGGTTTTGCCTTCATAGAGGTTCTTGAATCGCAGGAAATCATTTTCACTAAAAGAGAAATAGGCATATACTTCTTTTATTTCTGAAACAACGGTGAGTGCTTCCATAGTGGTACGGCCCACCAGGCTTCCTGTTTTAAGCGGAATCCTGCCCACGTAACCATCCACGGGGGCCGTAATGGTGGTATAACCCAGGTTGATCTGTGCACTTTGTACGAGAGATTGTGCCTGTTCCACATTGGCCAGTGCTGCATCATAAGCAGCTTGTGCTGTTTTTAATTGAACGTCCGACACCACATTGTTTTGTACCAGGGGCGTTATTTTAGCCAGGTTGATCTGTGCATTATTCAGGTTGGCTTTAGCGGTAGCCAGCCCCGCTTTTGCAGTGTTCAGTTGTTCTGCATAAACACGGCTGTCGATATGAAAAAGGGGTTGCCCTTTTCGCACATAAGCGCCTTCGTCCACATAGATCCGGTCAAGATAACCATCTACCTGTGGTCTTACTTCCACGTCTTTGGTACCCTCGAGGGAAGCGGAATATTCCTGGTGAGTGGTGGCAGGTGCACTGGTAACGGCGAATACCTGTAATTCAGGAGGGGGCATTTGATATCCGCCACCTGCGGCCGGTGATGATTTACAACCGGTAAACACCAGGGCCATTATGGTAAGGGAAACCAGGCTTGCTACTACTTTCTCATGCTTGCTGGATTGATTCTTTTGCATGCTCTTTGAGTTTTGAACTTTTAAAAATCTGTTATCGTTGTTTTGTTTCTTTCGTTTCACAGGATAGGACGCTGGCTTTTAATGGTAGGGTGGTTATTTCACTTTTGTCCTTTATTTTTCATAGTGACCGTTACGGGAATACTTTTACTTCCCGGATTTACAACACGGATGGTTACGAATACAGCCTGGCAGCAGGAGGGTACTTGTTTTATTGACAAACGGCAGGAGCAATCATTGTAACACTATTATTTAACCTAACGATGTTAGATACCCTGGCAAAAAAAATTAACCGAGATTTTTTATAAAACCAGCAATGGCATCATCCATCACCATTTTATTTATTTCTGCTGAAACACCGGCCCCTCTCATGTTTTTCATCGAAATGAGCCCATGCAAAATGGACCAGAAAGTGAAATACTTCAGGCAGGGATCTGCACCAGGGTTCTTTCCCCTGGCTATGAGTTCGATAATGGGTTCCGTCACCAGGCTTCTGAAAGCTTCTCTTTCCGGAAGACATTTTTCAATTTCACAACCCGTCATGCCCTGCCCGTACATCAGCTGGTAATATTCTTTATTTCGCGAAGCAAACTCCCAAAAGGTGGCGGCGATGACCTTTAATTGTTCAGAGGGGTCATCTTTTTTATCCCTGGCTTCCCGGATCTTTTTAGACAACACTTTGAATCCTTCTTTGCCAAATTCAAATAAGATGGCATCCTTGTTTTCAAAGTGATCATAGATCACGGGCACGCTGTACTCGATCGCATCCGCGATCTTACGGATGGAGAGCGATTGCCAGCCATCTTCCTTCACCATTTGCCATGCTGTGGCAAGGATAGACGACCGCACCTGCTCCTTTTCCCTCAGCCTGCGTTCGGAAATTCCCATATTACATTTTTACCTAACACCGTTAGCAAATATAACAATGTTCTAAATTTTTCAAAAAAAATTTATTGTTACCTCAAAGAACTGCCTGCCGGTACAAAGAAACCAGCGGTTGCTGACAACCCTATGTCAGCAGGTTTTTTTTTAAGCGATCTTTTTTACCAGATCACAAAATTAGCTGAGCATCTTCGATTTAGCGGGGTAGGCTTGCGGCAATTTGAAGGGTGGTTTACGACAGGGATAGGTGCTAAATTTCTTCGGCCTGGCCGGGGCATTTTATTTTTTGAGCGTAAAAAACCCGCCGTCGCGAAAGCTATGGCGGGTAAAGCGGAGACTGAGGGA
>CAZSGD010000078.1:0-7107 GCA_964606155.1 uncultured Chitinophaga sp.
AAGAACAGAGGAACGGAAGAACAATAGAACTGAAGAAATAATTTAGAAACAACAAAAGGGCTGTGGTCTGTCGACCGTGGACCATCGGTTAAAAAGAAAGTATGATCCAATCAAATAGAACTTTTTTTTCGGGGTTGTTGATAGCGGCAACCTCTTTTTTATTGATAATAGCTTGTAAAGGTCCTGAAAAAACGCAAACCACTTCAGGGCTTATCGACCAGGTAATTACTGTGAAGGAAGTGGAAAGAATTGAAAATGTGCTGGCCGGTGATGAAATGCGGGGAAGAAAAGTGGGAACACCGGATATCGACAGGGCAGCCGACTTTCTAGCAGCGGAAATGAAGAATGCAGGGCTGGAACCGGTAAGGGGGAATAGTTTTTTACAAAAGTTCACACTGATTGCAGCAAAACAAATTAATGCTGAAGCTGTCATCAACGGAGTGAAGGCCGACATGCAAAATATTATGGTGCTGACCACTCAGCCAAGGATCTCCGTGGATGAAAACGCCGGCTATGAAATAAAACATATTGCAGCTAAAGAAAACCTGAGCGCTAAAGCAAGAGGTTTTATGGCTTCAGGAAAGAACACCGTGGTGTTTGTGGATACCAGTTTTACCAGAACGTTCTTCCGGCTCCGGTCGCTTCGCAACCAGTTATCGCCGATGCATAACAGTGTGGTGTTCATTTTGGGTAATGAGGCCAAAAATTTTAAAGTTCAGGCAGAACATACATTCACCGAAGCAAAATATACCAACGTGGTGGGAATGTTGCCGGGCAGAAGCCTCAAACATGAATATGTGATCTTCTCCGGCCATTACGATCACCTAGGTGTGGGCAAGCCGGTTGGCAATGATTCTATTTATAATGGCGCCAACGATGATGCGGCCGGGGTAACGGGTATGATCATGCTGGCAAAATATTTCAAGGCATTGGGAAATAATGAACGTACTATCGTATTTGCTGCTTTTACCGCGGAAGAAGTGGGTGGTTTTGGGTCACAATATTTCTCCCGTCAATATGATGCTGACAAAGTGATGGCCATGTTCAATATTGAAATGATCGGCACGGAAAGCAAATGGGGTAAAAACTCTGCGTTTATCACCGGGTTTGAAAAAACAGATATGGGTGCCATATTACAAAAGAACCTGGAGGGCACCGGCTTTACATTCCACCCGGACCCTTACCCCACTCAGCAATTATTTTATCGTTCAGATAATGCCACGCTGGCAAGACTGGGAGTGCCGGCGCATACTATTTCCACTTCCAAGATGGACAGCGAGCCGAATTATCATAAAATGAGTGATGAGGTGAAGACGCTGGACCTTGAGAATATGACGATGATCATCAAAGCCATTGCCCTTAGTTCAAAGGGAATTATAGCAGGGAAAGACACACCTACGAGAGTAAAAGTAGAGGAGTTGAGGTAGTTTGGGAATCGGGAGCCTCATCTGATTTCTTACTTCAGACTTCTGACTTCCTGTTTTACACTATGTACCGCGTCACTCATTTCACGGATCAGTGAAGCGTCTTTTTCAATCGCATTGCCCACCACGATGACATCAGCACCTGCTTTGCAGTTGAGGTAGGCTTTCTCAGGCTCTGTAATACCGCCCCCGATGATCAATGGAGCTTCGATATGATCGGCAACACTCTTGATCATGCTTTCTGTGATAGGCCTGCGGGCGCCGCTGCCGGCATCCATGTAGATCAGCTTCATACCCAGCATTTCGCCGGCCATGGCAGTACACATGGCGATCTCATTTTTATCTGCAGGCACGGGAGAAGCATTACTGATATAAGAAACAGTGGTGGGAGCGCCACCGTCAATAACAATATACCCGGTAGGCATGATCTCCAGCCCGCTCTGTCTTACAAAAGGGGCAGATACCACATGTTGTCCGATCAGTAATTCAGGATTACGACCGGAAATAAGAGAGAGATATAAAAGAGCGTCGGCGTATTTACTGATCTGTGAGGGGCTGCCGGGAAACAGGATAACGGGAATATTGCACTGCTGCTTAATATGCTGCACACAATCGTCTAAATGATTGGAGATTACAAGGCTGCCGCCCACCAGCAGGTAATCTACTTTTGCGGAAACAGAAAGCGATACCAGGTCATCCAAAAGGGATTTATTTACCTTGTCGGGGTCAATCAGTACGGCAAATGATTTCTTGCCCTGTCTTTTCTTTGCTGCGAGTTCGTTGTAAATAGTTGACTTCATCCGGTACCGGTTGATATGCAAAAATGCAGAAAAGTTTTGGCTTTTAAACGATTAATCCACAAAGGATTTACGAGGATACTGGTCAAACCAGATGCCAGTTCGGGATATTACCAAATAACAGGGACATGAATACGAAACAACCCTTAGTTTGAATCCAGTAATTTATTGATCACCCCTAAAATTTGTGGTTATAACCGCAAATAACCAGCGAGCTGGACCGCATGATTATTGGTGAATTGTTTTCCCCTTCCATTTACATATTGGTTCAGATAGCCCAGTTCCAGGTCAGCCTTAGGGCTTAACCGGTAGCCACCGGCCACATAAAAACGATTCTGGTCAAAAGTTTCCCCATTGGCATGTTGCAGGTGCGTGAAGTTGAGGAACACTTCATTTTGTAAAGCAGCAAAGGGCCCTTTATTGAATGCTGTTCCTTTTTTCAGGGGTATTACATTGCGGAGAAAATAACGGAAGCGGCTGGCAAACAAATAACCGGTATTACTGGCCTCATCACCCACCACGGTTGTTTTGCCGATAAAACGTTGTTCAACACGAAAGCGATGACTGATGGCAATATTTTTCCATTTTTGATTGTACAGTACCTGTTCCCATACCCGGTGTTCGGGGGCCATCACATCTGTATTGGTAAATACACGCCTGTTGCTGATATAGGCATAGCCGGCTGTCAGCGTCAATTTTTTGGTGACATGATAATTCCATCCTGCGCGGAGTAAAAGGGTCTGTATTTTTTTTATGTCATCGTTACTTCTCAATTGTATATCCGAATGGATACTGGTTTTTTGGCCGGTTTTAATGGTATTGAATGAGGCCAGCCAGCCGGTGAGTTGCGGTTGTGCATCAACGATAGAAAATAACGATACGCATACGGTAAGGATCAGGGTCGCTATTAAATTTTTCATACGCCACAAAACAACGACATTTTCGTGTTAAGATTTTTTTAACATTGTATTATCCCTGTATTACCCTGTGGAAGCGGATTCCAGCCGATACAAATCGTAAAATGCTCTCCAGCAGGTCATTTCAGCAACCAAATGTTAAGAAATCCTTACCTGTTTTGCGTTTCACGGGACGGTTTTACAGCAAAAAAATTTGTAATAGATGCAGCCGAATTTTCCAAAAAATTTTTGGCAAATAAATGGTAGTCAATTGTGTAAAAATCCTCTAATCCCCCACAGTAAAGCATTTCAGGTAATTCAATGTGCATTGTCCACACAATGTTAATTTCTTAAGGTTTGAATTTACCCATGTAAAAAATACTTTCGTAACAGACCTCTCGCCAGAGGGGTCTACTGGAAACCAGGACCAATAACCCCGTTAAATTCTTTTTAGTTATGGCAAATAAGAAGCAGGCATCCGCCCCGGGCGGGTTGCAGTTCATTCGTCGCTTCACCCGTGAGGATGTTCATGTGTACGATATGTTTGAATATGATTATCGCACATCTGTGATCCGCAACCCGACAGGTGAAGTGGTGTTTGAAATGAACAATGTGGAAGTGCCCAAACAATGGAGCCAGATCGCCACAGACATTTTAGCCCAGAAGTATTTCAGAAAAGCAGGAGTGCCCCAGCCGGACGGAAGCCTGGGAAGGGAAACCTCTGCCAAACAGGTTGCCCACCGATTAGCCAACTGCTGGAGAGTATGGGGAGAACGTTATGGCTACTTCGCATCTGAAAAAGATGCCCAGGTATTCTATGAAGAACTGGTATACTCTATACTGAACCAGATGTGCGTGCCCAACTCACCCCAATGGTTCAATACCGGCTTGTATGAAAGCTATGGTATCAAAGGAAAGCCCCAGGGCCACTATTATGTGGACCCCGTGGATGGAGAACTCAAAAAATCAACCTCTGCTTACGAACGCCCCCAGCCGCATGCCTGCTTCATCCTGAGCGTGGATGATGACCTGGTGAATGACGGCGGTATCATGGACCTCTGGGTGCGTGAGGCCAGGATATTCAAATATGGTTCCGGTGTGGGTACCAATTTCTCCAACCTGCGGGGAGAAGGCGAGAAGCTGAGCGGTGGCGGTACATCATCCGGCCTCATGAGCTTCTTGAAAATAGGTGACCGTGCAGCCGGCGCCATCAAATCCGGAGGTACCACAAGACGTGCTGCTAAAATGGTGTGCCTCGACCTCGATCACCCCGAGATCGTTCAGTTCATCAACTGGAAAGTGGAAGAAGAGAAAAAAGTAGGCGCCCTCATCGCGGCCGGTTATGCCAGCGATTATGAAGGAGAAGCTTACCGCACCGTGAGCGGACAAAACTCCAACAACTCCGTTCGTATCCCCAATGCATTCTTTGAAAAATTAGATAATAACGAAGACTGGGAACTGAAAGGCAGAATGGATGGCCGTGTGATGAAAAAAGTTCCGGCCCGTGAATTGTGGAACCAGATCGCCTATGCCGCCTGGCGCTGTGCAGACCCCGGTACACAATACAACACCACCATCAACGAATGGCATACCTGCCCCGAAGGCGGAGAGATCAGGGCTTCCAATCCCTGTTCTGAATACATGTTCCTCGATAACACAGCTTGCAATCTCGCATCAGCCAACCTCATGAAGTTCTATGATGCAGAAAAAAATCATTTTGACGTAGAGGGATATGAATACAACTGCCGCCTGTGGACCGTGGTACTGGAAATATCAGTACTGATGGCCCAGTTCCCTTCCAAAGAAGTGGCACAACTGAGCTATGAGTACAGAACGCTTGGACTCGGTTATGCCAACCTTGGTACTTTACTGATGGTAAGCGGTATTCCTTATGACAGCGAAGAGGCCAGGGCCATTGCCGGTGCTATCACCGCTATGATGACCGGTATTTCTTATAAAACATCTGCTGAAATGGCGAAAGCACTCGGCGCTTTCCCGAGATATGAAGAAAATAAAGCCCACATGATGCGGGTGATGCGTAACCACCGCCTGGCGGCTTATGATGCAGATGAATACGAAGGACTGAGCCTGAAGCCGGTGGGTATCCATGCCAGGTATTGTCCTGACTATATGCTGAAAGCAGCCTGCAAAGCATGGGATGATGCAGTGGAATTGGGAGAGAAGTACGGTTACCGCAATGCTCAATCCACCGTGATTGCACCAACTGGTACCATCGGCCTGGTGATGGACTGCGATACGACCGGTGTGGAACCTGATTTTGCCCTGGTGAAATTCAAAAAATTATCCGGTGGTGGTTATTTCCGTATCATCAATCAATCTGTACCCACTGCACTGAGAAATTTAGGTTACTCTGAAAAAGAAACTGACGCGATCATTAAATATGCTGTAGGCGCTGCCTCATTTGCCGGTGCGCCTTTCATCAATCACCAGGTGCTGAGCGAAAAAGGATTTATTGCGGATGAGATCAAAAGACTGGATACGGCAGCGGCCACTGCTTTTGAGATAGGATTTGTATTTAATAAGTACACATTGGGCGAAGAATGCCTGCAACGTTTAGGATTTACGCCGGAACAATACAATGATTTTGAATGGAGCCTGCTGGAAGCGCTTGGATTTACGGATGAGCAAATTGAAGCCGCCAATGATTATGTATGCGGTACGATGATGCTCGAAGGCGCTCCCGCCCTTAAAGATGAACACCTGCCCGTTTTTGACTGTGCCAACAAATGTGGAAAGAAAGGAGAGCGGTATATCCATGCGCATGGACATATCCGTATGATGGGGGCCACACAGCCTTTTATCAGTGGTGCCATTTCCAAAACCATCAACCTGCCTCATGAAGCATCGGTGGATGAGATCGCCGATGCGTATTACCTGAGCTGGAAACTGGGATTAAAAGCGAATGCGCTTTACCGTGATGGTTCTAAACTGAGCCAGCCGCTGAGTACGAAGAGTGATAAGAAAAAGAAAACCGAGGACGGAAGTCAGAAGACAGAAGAGCAACCAGTAACCAGCAACCAGCAACCAGAAAGTAATATTGTTGATCTGGGTAAGCTCACCGTGGAAGAACTGCTGGAAGAGGTGCAGAAAAGGGTACAATCTTCCCCCGATACCAAACTGAAACGTAAACTGGCGAGTATCGTGGAGCGCCGCTCACTGCCGGCGAAGAGAAGGGGCTTTACACAAAAAGCCAAGATCAATGGTCAGGCCATCTTCCTGCGCACGGGTGAATATGGGGATGGTACGCTGGGAGAGATCTTTATCGATATGGCGAAAGAAGGTGCTACCATGCGCAGCATGATGAACTGTTTTGCCATTGCCATCTCTATCGGGTTGCAATACGGGGTACCGCTGGAAGAGTTTGTTGACAAATTCGCTTTCACCAAATTCGATCCATCGGGATTTGTGGAGCACCCGAACATTAAATCCACCACATCGATCGTTGACTTCATCTTCCGTGTGCTGGGTTATGAATACCTGGGCCGTACAGACCTGGTGCATGTGCTGGACAAACCAGAAGTGATGAATACCGGGGCCGATGATTGGGATGAAGTACCGGGACTGGAATATGCAGAGAAACAAGAAATGTCAAGCATACGGGTGGTACCCACTTCCGGGGGAGTATCTGCGCAGCCGGTAAAGAACCAGCGGGTGGCGCAGGCGGTAAAGAATGAAGGTGGTATGGATGCCGTGAGTGCCGCAGCGAAGAATATGCAGAGCGATGCACCGGCTTGTAATGTATGCGGGCATATCATGATGCGGAGCGGTACCTGCTACAAATGTTTGAACTGCGGTAACCAGGGTGGTTGCAGCTAAAGCTGTACTGAATCTCAGACTCAGTACAACAAAATAACTAGGACGATCTGCCTATGTATCCGGGTATTGACCCGGGAGGCGGACTAAGAAAAACCAATAAAGAATGTACCCATTAAATGAGCATCCCGGCCGTGGCGCCGGGATGTTTGTTTT
>CAZSGD010000079.1:0-7060 GCA_964606155.1 uncultured Chitinophaga sp.
GCCACTTTAGCTCAGCTGGTAGAGTCCCGGAGATCCGGGATAATCAGTAGATAGAAATGTGGTAAGTAAAAGACAATAAGCCACTTTAGCTCAGCTGGTAGAGCAACTGATTTGTAATCAGTAGGTCGTTGGTTCGATTCCGACAAGTGGCTCAGCAAAACGGAATTCAGTTTCGTTTAAATGAAAAATCGGAAGGAGTTCCGATGTTCGGGCAAGTAGCCAAGTGGCCAACGGCAACAGACTGTAAATCTGTCCTCTTCGGAGTTCGGTGGTTCGAATCCATCCTTGCCCACAGTTCTTTAAATATTGCAATTTTGGAAAGTACCCTCGATAGCTATCGGGGTGGGAAATTGAGTTCACAGCAATTGCAAATTTCCCAGTTCTGCTTTCTACAATTTTATGCGGGAGTAGCTCATTTGGTAGAGCGATAGCCTTCCAAGCTATAGGTGGCGAGTTCGAGCCTCGTCTCCCGCTCTAAGTCGCCATAACTTCAGTGAAGGCGACTTTGATGAGTCAGGCTGTCAAAAAAGTCAAACGGGTCGTTCCGGCTTATTTGACTGATTGGCCCACTGATTTCAATGACCTTAAAAGCCGTTGTAGCTCAGTGGTAGAGCACTTCCTTGGTAAGGAAGAGGTCAAGGGTTCAATTCCCTTTAACGGCTCGAAACACCGGCAATCAACGCCGGGGTAAAAGTGGATGAAAGCTGGCAGTAGTGATACTATCGGCAACAGATAAAAGAATAATTAGTCAACACAACCTAAAAAACAGATAAGATGGCAACTAAAGAAACATTTAAGAGGGACAAACCCCACGTTAACGTAGGTACCATTGGTCACATTGACCACGGTAAAACCACTTTAACTGCCGCTATTACTACCATCCTTGCCAAAAAAGGTATGGCAGAAGCAAAAAAATATGACGAAATCGATGCTGCGCCTGAAGAAAAAGAGCGTGGTATTACCATCAACACAGCTCACGTTGAGTACCAGACGGTTAACCGTCACTATGCTCACGTTGACTGTCCTGGTCACGCCGACTATGTGAAGAACATGATCACAGGCGCTGCCCAGATGGATGGAGCTATCCTGGTTGTGGCTGCTACTGACGGTCCTATGCCCCAAACAAAAGAGCACATCCTGCTTGCCCGCCAGGTAGGTGTACCTAAGATTGTGGTATTTATGAATAAAGTTGACCTGGTTGATGATCCTGAACTGCTGGAACTGGTGGAAATGGAAATCCGTGACCTCCTGACATTCTACGGTTTCGATGGTGCTAACACACCGATCATCAAAGGTTCTGCTACCGGCGCATTGGCTGGTGAAGACAAATGGGTTAAAGGTGTTGAAGAGCTGATGGATGCTGTTGATACCTACATCCCGCTGCCTCCCCGCCCTGTTGATCAGCCATTCCTGATGTCTGTTGAAGACGTGTTCTCTATCACCGGTCGTGGTACAGTTGCCACTGGTCGTATCGAAAGAGGCCGCGTTAAAGTAGGTGAGGCTGTTGAGATCGTAGGTTTGATCGAAAAACCTCTGGGCTCTACAGTAACCGGTGTTGAAATGTTCCGCAAATTACTGGACGAAGGTGAAGCCGGAGATAATGCAGGTCTGCTGCTCCGTGGTATTGAGAAAACCCAGATCCGTCGTGGTATGGTTATCGTAAAACCAGGTTCTATCACGCCGCACACTGAATTCAAATGCGAAGTATACGTCCTGAGCAAAGAAGAAGGTGGACGTCACACTCCATTCTTCAACAAATACCGCCCTCAGTTCTATTTCCGTACAACAGACGTTACCGGTGAAGTGGAGCTGAATGCTGGTACTGAGATGGTTATGCCTGGTGATAATACCTCACTGACTGTGAAATTGATCCAGCCTATCGCGATGGAGAAAGGTTTGAAGTTCGCGATTCGTGAAGGTGGTCGTACAGTAGGTGCCGGCCAGGTAACTGAGATACTGAAGTAAGGAGAAGCTACAGAGCTTATAAGCTTTTAGCTTTGAGCCATAAGGCAGTGCAAAGATTTTTATATCTTTGTAACATAAGATTCTAAAAGCTGTTAGCTGATCGCTAATAGCTTTTAGCTTTCTACGGGCATAGTTCTCCTGAAAGTTATCGGGAGGCAGAATAGTCCCGGATATCCGGGATTGATGGGAGTTCTTAGAAACTAAAATACGGGCATAGTTCTCCCGAAAGTTATCGGGAGGCAGAATAGTCCCGGACATCCGGGATTGATGGGAGTTCTTGGAAAATAAAATACGGGCATAGTTCAATGGCAGAATAGCGGTCTCCAAAACCGTTGATGGGAGTTCGAATCTCTCTGCCCGTGCAGAAAAAGCGAATCGTTTAAAAAACAAGACATGAACAAGATTACAAATTACGTACGGGAGTCGTACAAGGAGTTGACAGAGAAAGTTAGCTGGCCCACCTGGCCACAACTGCAGCAGTCAACGATGATCGTACTCGCTGCCACCATCGTCATTACATTCATTGTGCTGGCCATGGATACTGTTTTAGGTAATGCACTCAAGTTCGTTTACAAACAACTTTTCTAAGCAATGGAAGCAGTAACAAATACAGAGAACGTTCAGCAGGACACCAAATGGTTTGTGCTGCGTGTGGTGAGCGGTAAAGAAAAAAAGGTAAAAGAGTACCTGGACAAAGAAGTTTCACGCGGTGGCTGGGAACAGGTGAAACAGGTATTCCTGCCAGTGGAAAAAGTGTATAAAGTTGCCAATGGCAAAAAAGTGGTGAGAGAGCGCAACTACTACCCCGGTTATGTAATGATCGAGATCGCCAACGGCAAACTGACAGATGATCTCCGTGACATCATTAAAAATACTACCAACGTCATTCATTTCCTCGGAAAAGAGAATCCCATTGCCCTCCGCAAGGCTGAAGTGAATAAGATGCTGGGTAAAATGGATGAAATGGCAGAAGCCGGCGGGGTTAGTATGGTGGAACCGTTCATTGTGGGTGAAACTATCAAGATCATCGAAGGGCCATTCAACGACTTTAACGGTGTGATCGAAGAAGTGAACGATGAGAAGAAGAAGTTAAAAGTAACGGTGAAGATCTTCGGCCGCTCCACACCTGTAGAATTGAACTATATGCAGGTGGAGAAGATCAGCTAAAGAAACCACCTCTGGATAATATTGTAAAACACCACCATGCGTGGTGTTTTTTATTTATGGCATTAGTTTGCCCGGTAAGGCTTTGCTGCACTTGTCGTATCTGCAAAGAAAATCCCATCGAACTGGAAAGGGATAACAAACCTTGTCCAATAAGCATATTCATAACAAACATGATTGGCAAAACGTACCGGCAAGGGTTTCACAAACCAATCCTGCTTTTTCGCTTGTTGAAGGTTTAACAAAAGCGCGGCCGATCTTCTCTTCAGGCATATTTGATGCAACGCCTCATCCAGGCTGCCGACAGGGGCAGGAAAAGCGGGGCAGGTGATCCATTTGGAATAATCGGTATAACCTGGGAATGCACGGTAGCCGCCTGTATAAGTAGAGATGCCAAATGCTTTATATAAGCCACCATATTTTTTTGCCAGCCAGGAGCCCATCGAAATACCACGGTGATAATTGTAGCTGTTGTCGGGGTATTCACCCCGACTGATATGTACATCATGTGCCCAGATCAGCATACGTGTGCCGGGTCTTCTTTGAGAGAGTATCCATGAAATATTATCGGCCATCGCTTTGTCCCGGTACAGGCCCATGGGGTTGATATTCTCTTCTGCAAATTGTTTGATCAGCCTGGCATACTGTACTGCCCATTCAACCAAAACAGTATCTGCAAGGGAACGAGCATGTGATAGCCATTTATTCTTTTGTGCAAATACCTTTTCAAAAACAACAGTGGCATTCTTTTTCCATTCTTGTTTCAAACTATCGCTGACCAGGTACATGGTCATCCAGTTATTCTTTAATCCCTCCAGCAGGCCTGAAACATTATTCAATAGCACAGTGTCTTTTGCACCGAGAAAATTAAAAAGGCTGTCCAATGGCGGACCTGCCATTTGCATATCAAACCCGAGAAATTCAACTTTGTCGTCTGGATGAACGGCATTATAGTCTCGTACCCATTTGATCAAGTTCACCACTTCCTGGTTATCCCAAACGCCAAACATGCCCGTCATACTTTTCCGGAGATCCCCGTTACCGGACAATACATACTGATTTACTTTTTCTGCTATCAGCTGATGATCTTCGATGGCAAACACTCTTACTCCCATTTCTTTCACAGCGTATTCAAGCACACGGTGTTTCAATCGGAAAAATTCGCTGGTGCCATGGGTGGCTTCTCCCAATGCAATGATCTGTGCATCACCTGCAATTCTTTTAAAAGATTCAAGGTCTTTATCGTCAGGCTCCGCAATGGGTGAACGGGCATCTACACCGCGGATAGGCTGGGTGGCATTATAAAGCCAGTTCATTTGCGAGGGGGTGAATGCCGGTGCAACAGCCAGGCTTTTGATTCTTTTCTTGCCACTGGAGAGAACGAGCTGATCCAACCAGGCCCTGCCTGCACCGGAATGAATGATCTGTAATCTTATCCAGTTCACTTTTGGAAGTATCTGCAGGGTAAACGCGAAGCGTTCCCAGACATGCGTGTTGCCATTCATCTGAACAAACTGGCTGCTGGTAGCTGTTTCATTAGCAGAGTCACGATTCTGCTCAAGCCGGATGAGTATTGACCCTGAGAGTTTCTCTGTTCTGCACCACCCATCCACTGTAATTTTTTTGCTAAGCAGCCCATAAGGCTCAAAATAGAAGTTGAGCGATTGGGTTAGTGATAAATCATTTTTATCATCACCTTCCAGGAATAAACTATACATACCCTGTTTTTTAACAGAGGAGTCCAGACTTGCTTTCATACCGCTGACAGGTTCATATTCCCAGCCCCAGGGCATGCTGGGATGGCCCGACCCGGTTTTTTCAAAATCCAGGTTAAGCGGTTGTTGGGCACTTGTTTCATTCCCCGGAACCAGGAGCAAATAATGCAGTAGAAAACAGGGGATAGCTTGCTTTGCCAGGCGGAATGGGTATTTCATACCTATGAATCTCATTTTTTTGCTGCAATAAAACCCATTTTCTTATACAGGAGGTTCTTCCGTGTAATCCGGGACGTATTAAATTTGGAAATGCATCACCCGTTCTGGACAATATTGCTGTTTGTGTTTGCTGCGCAGAGCATGTTTTTCCTGGCCGTTTTCCTGTTGCGCCCTTTACCAGACCGCCGGTCGAATTTGTTGTTACTGGCGATGCTGGGCCTGATCCTGGTAACAACGGTTTCTAACCTTTTCTCCGCAACCTATTTATACCGTTTCATGCCGGGAATAGCCGGCTTTGCCAGGGGTACTGTACTGTTGGCCGGGCCTTTGCTCTATTTATATTTTTGCTCGGTCCTGCGTCCGTGGTTTCAATTCAAGAGGGTTCAGCTCTGGCACTTTCTGCCTTACCTCATCGCTTTTATTCTTATACGGGTGCAAAGAGCTGGTATTTCTGACCACGAGATCATGGCAGATATCAATTTGCTGATGGAGGGAAAAGTGCCGATTGCAGGCATTACTATTTTATGGTTTGTTACCTATTTTCTTCATTTACTGATTTATATCGCTGTGTCGCGGAAGGTTATTCAGCGTTCGATACAAGAAGACAATACCGGTTACATTATTCCGCTTGAGCAAAGGATTAATTGGTTAAAGAAGATCAGTTGGGTTTTTGGGGTGGTGGCCCTGATCTTTTTACTTCATACGGTCAATATTATTGTTACCGGGGCAGCTGGTATTATCACCAATTACCTGTACAACCTGGCGTTGGCATCGCTGGTTTATCTTGTCGGTTTTCAGGCTATTGTTGATCAGAAAATACTTTCCCCGGGTTTTACAGTTAAATATCATTCACTTAAAGTGGAAGAAGGGGTGAAGGATACTTTGTTACCTGCCTTGCTGCACTTACTGGAAAAGGATAAAGTATTTACAGAGCCTGGTCTTACGCTGACAATGCTGGCCAAGCGCCTGGATGTCCATCCGAATATTCTTTCACAGATTATCAACCAGGAGTTTAAGAAATCCTATAAAGAACTGATACATTATTACCGCATCGAAGAATTTAAGAGCCGGGTACAATTGCCTGAGAATGCTGCTTTTTCCATCATGGGAGTGGCATATGAAGTAGGTTATAATAGTAAGTCTGCATTCAATACTGCTTTTAAAAAGCAAACGGGGGTTACTCCCTCGGAATATATCAAACTAAAAACAGGGTAGTAACACAATTCCCTCTACTTTATTTTGAACGCAGTAAAATAATAGTTATTCGCTGCCGCAATCAGCTCCATATCTGTGTAGTAGGATTGAACGAAATCCTGGAAGGCTTTGAATTCATGAGTGGGTACGGCAAACTCATCAAAAAAAATGATATCTCCTTTTTTCAAATAGGGAGCAATGGAGGTAAGAACGTACAATGTAGCAGAATAAAGGTCAGCATCCATCATAATGACCTTCCTGTTCCTGTTGTCAAAAGAGGAAAGGAAACCGGGGAGTGTTTGTTGGAAGAGGCCCTGGTAAAACTTACCCCTGGGATCATCAATTTTTGGAGCTTCGGTATTGGAGTTAAATGCTCCTTTTTTATATACACCAAAATCTTCTGGTAAACCGGTAAATGTATCAAAGCCGGAAAAACGGCTTTCGGGATGTGTGTTTTGTTGCAGGAACCACCGGAAGGATTGTCCGGCCGCCACACCAAATTCGAGATAGTTCACAGGAACAGTTCCCAATCCTTCTTTTTCCAATACCCATTTATACATCGGGTATCTTTTCTCATAATTCCATTTGGAAGGGAAATCATTGTAGCTGACTTTCCTGTTTTTACTAGCCCAGGATGATAATTTAGAAAGATACAGGAGGTTGGCATTTAATCCTGAGAACAACCCGAAAAATTTATGCAGTCTTAAGTATATGAAACTGATTTTAATATACCGGATAAAGAAAAGCTTCATGTTATATTTTGATGATTTCCCGGAACGCTTTTAAGTGTGTAAAAATATAGA
>CAZSGD010000080.1:0-6355 GCA_964606155.1 uncultured Chitinophaga sp.
TCGCTTACAGGAAAGACTACATTGCTGGTTAAACCTTTTTGTTATGGCCACCTCCACCTATTCACCGGTTGACGCTTCGTACAACCTGGATAACCCGTTTGAAGTCGCCTGGGTCAATTATATCCTGGCGCTAAAATCCCTCATGGGGCCCATCCCGGAAGACAGGGCCATGGACCAGTATCTTCGGTTTCGGGATGAAGTAATGCAGTATGTATTGTCGAGAAAATTTCTGGATGAAGTCAATTATTACTGGCAAAGCAACTATTCCGAAAACTATCACGCATTTGACTTGCTTTTAATGGAACTAAACGCTTTCCCATTAGGCGTAGAAGTAGCCCAAATGGAAGCAGCTGCCGAAGCTACAGCAGAAGCCCCCACAGCAACAGACAAGAAGAAAGGCTGGCGCAACTGGCGTATCTGGAAATGGCTGAACAGGGGTGGAACGGTGGCAGGCAGTGTAAAAGATATCTTTAAAGATCTTCCCTGGTATGCAAAGCATGGGATAACGATACTGAAAGAGGTGATCGATCTTTTCAAGGGAAAAGGATGAGAAATTAGTCTATTAATCCAGGAACGCCTGAAAAGCCTATCAGGGTTAGCTGGTACCCACCTGAACGAAACCAGGAAGCAAGTAAATCTCCGCAAAAGAATCTAACTTAACTTTGCAATACTCAAGCAAAGTAATTCCCATGGGCAAACTGGCACAAATAAAAACCAAAGAAACCGATTCCAGCGTGGATGATTTTCTCAATAGTGTGGACGAACAAAAAAGGAAAGAAAGTTATACCATTTTAAAAATGATGGAAAAAGCCAGTAAAGCAAAACCCAAAATCTGGGGCAGCTCCATCATCGGCTTTGGCAATAAAAGATATAAAAGCCCCAGCTCCGGCCGCGAAGTGGACTGGTTCCTCATCGGCTTCTCCCCCCGCAAAGCCAACCTGACGATTTACTTAATAGATATGGCCCGCCATACCGATGCCCTTAAAAAACTGGGTAAACACAAGATTGGCGGCGGTTGCCTCTATATCAATAAACTGGCCGATGTGGATCTAAAAGTTTTAGAGAAAATGATCGCTGCCGCTTTGAAAGAAAAATAGTTCAATTTAGTAACACGGCAAGGCCTAAATAGAATAATCTCAGCCTGCTCAAATTCTACATTTTACAAATCCTTATTTCACCCTGCTGCTTCGCCATTCCTGCGGCGTAACACCCGTTTCCTGTTTAAATATCCTTGCAAAATACCCGGGATCATTATAGCCACAGTCCAGGGCAACAGCAGCAACAGGCAAAGCAGGGTTGACTAATAATTCCTTTGCTTTATTTAGCCGGACGATCCGTATAAATTTATTGGGTGAGCAGCCTGTCAATGCATCTAATTTACGGTGCAGTTGTGAATGGCTCATAAAAACCAGTTTACATAACTGCTCCACACTAAACTCATAGTTTGTGAAATTACACTCCACTATTTCTCTTACTTTCTTTACAAATTCATGTTCGGTCTTTTCTTCAATAATGGGTTCAGCGTCCAGCCCGGTTAGGGTTTCCATGGTATCCGTTATACCCATCTGCCGGCTGTAATACAGTTGCAAATTCTTCCGCTGTTCCAATAGTTTTTTGATCCGCAGCAGCAGTTCTTCTTTATGAAAAGGTTTTTCCAAATATACATCGGCGCCTTTTTCAATTCCTTCCAGCTTACTTTGCATATCTGCCTTTGCCGTCAGCATAATAATGGGTATATGGCTTGTCCGTTCATCCTGGCGCAGCTTCCGGCACATTTCAAAGCCATCCACAAAAGGCATCATCACGTCAGTAATGATCAGGTCGGGTATTATATCCACAGCAATGTCAAAGCCCTCCCGTCCATCTTTACCTACCGCTAATTTATAATCGGGCAAACAGCTGGCCGTATAAGCCACCACATCTGCATTATCTTCCACTAATAAAATCAATGGGTGGGCACTACCGGGATCATTTAAAAGAGATGTTGATTTTTCCAGCAGCGGTTTTACGAGGCTGCTTTCTTTAAAAGGAGGTACAATAATACTTTCGGCATCTGCCGCATCTGCTTTGAGCAACGGGATAGTAATGATAAACTCAGTGCCTTTGGTAGCGCCTACCGGCGGACTTTTTACGGCGATGGTGCCATTCATCAGCTTCACCAGTTCTTTGGTCAATGCCAGCCCAATACCGGTACCTTCCGCTTTACGGGTATGGCTGTTGTCTAACTGGTAAAAACGGTCGAATATATGCGGTATTTGATTCTCAGGAATACCAATACCGGTGTCTTTTACTTTTAACACTATAGTGGCAGTATCACTATTTATAGCATCACCCCGGGAAATACTCACATATATATTACCTGACTCCGGTGTAAACTTCAACGCATTGGAAAATAAATTGGTGATGATCTGCCTGATCTTTTCGGCATCAAAAGCAACTATCAGTTCGTCAATATCGGCCAGAAAGTGGAATTGCTTTTGCTGACTGGCCGCCAATGATTGAAATGACTCTACAATATACCGCAGGAAGGTAATGATATCGCCATTGATTACATGCAGCGTCATCTTACCATCTTCCAGTTTCGAAAGGTCCAGCATTTCATTGACCAGGTTCAATAAATTTTCACCATTGCGCACGATCATCCCCACACCACTATTTAAATATTTCTCCGGGTTATTTTTTACCTGGTTGGCCATCCCCAAAATAACGGTAAGCGGTGTACGAAATTCATGGGTGATATTGGCGTATAGCTGTGTTTTTACAGTATCGAGTTCCTTTACCCGTTTGGCTTCCTGCTGCTCGAAATGCAATTGGGATTGCAGTTTTGCTTTGTTTATCCTGGACTTAAAATATATTCTCGCTGCAAACCCTATCAGCAGAATATAGGTGAGATAGGCCCACCAGGTGCGCCACCAGGGTGGTTTTACAATTATTTTTAATTCGGCTATTTTATTACTCCATACACCCTGGCTGTTGCTGCCCTGCACCTTAAAAACATAAGTACCGGATGGCAAATGCAAATAAGTGGCAGAACGTCTTGTACCGCTTTCCACCCATTCTTTATCAATACCCACCAATTGGTAACGGTACTTATTTTGATGAGGCGCCGTAAAATCCAGTGAAGAAAACTCCAGCGTCAAAATATCCTGAAAATGATCTAATGTAATGGAAGGCGAGTACTCAATGGCCTGTTTCAGCGCCCCTGATTTATCATTGGGTAAGACAGTTTCATTGCCAATTAAAATATTAGTGATAAAAACATGGGGTGTAAAACCCGTTTGTAAAACCGTTGCCGGGTTAAAAACACTTAACCCGTTTACACCGCCAAAAGCCAAATCTCCATTGGGCAATTTTTCGTAAGCCCCTGTATTGAATTCATCATCCTGCAAACCGGAGGCCTTGGTAAAATGGCGAAACAACCAATGTCCATGTTCATCCTTTCTTTTATTGAGCAAACAAAAAATTCCATTATTCGTACTCCCCCAGATATTGCCCGCGTCATCAGTCAGTATCCCATACACCACATTGTTGCAAAGCCCCTCCTGCGTGGTGATATGCGTGAACTTACCCGTTGCTTTTTCCAATAGATTCAACCCGCCGCCTTTCGTGGTTATCCAGAGAAAATTACCATCAGCCGGGTCATCCAAAAAGCAGGAGACATGATTAAAGTTGAGGGAGTTTTTATCGTTGCTCTTGCTTCTGTACCATGTTAATTTGGGTGATGCTTTTGTTGTATTATCATATTCCAGTCTGGCAAAGCCATCTTCCGTTCCCACCCAAAAAACACCTTTTCCGTCCTGGTACAGTGATGTAATAAAAGCATTGGGCAACATGGGCCGGGAGGCATCCGTATTGATGCTGAAATCCTGGAATGTTTCGGTAGCGGGATTTAAAATAACCACCTGTCCATTGATACCGCAAAACCAGATATTACCGCTTTTATCCTCTATAACAGGTTCCAGAACACCATAGCTTATTTCAATAGATACCGGGAACTTTTTTCTTACCCCGGAAACAGGATTGTATCGTTCAATGGCAGAAACTACAAAAGCGCCTGTAGCCGATTGCATCATATTTAATACCCAAAAATCGCCGCTCTTTGAAATGAAAAAGTCATGAATACGAAGCTTTAACTGGTCAGGTATAAAAGGGAGGAGCGCACCGCTCCTGGTTATCCTTTTGTTGAATCCCCAGCCGGTAATATAAATTTCATTTTGATCGTATCCCTGGATTTTTCTTATACTCAGGCCCTTTGCCAGGTGATGAAACTTATCCGATTCAAATGTGTATTTCCGGATACCATACCCGCTCGTGCCCATCCATAAATTACCGGCATTGTCTTTTAGCATGCTCATCGGGTTCACGGCTGTGTCTTTATACACTAAGGTTTCGTCCGGGTCAAGCGGATGACCTTTCTGCCATTTTTTTGTATCAAATACCAGCAATTGGTTGATATTGGGCATGCCTATCCAAATTTTACCTTCTTCTTCCTCTTTAAAAAAAATGGAATTCTGACCATTCGTTACAGATTTAGTAAACAATGGATAGCGGCTTAATGTATCGTCGAATTCGAGCAAATCAAATTGGCTGCCATTCATCCAAATACTGCCGTCCGGGTTCGGAACATAGTATCCATCAATAGCCACATTGTTTTTACGCCACTCAAAAGCAGGTTTTTCGGGTATAAACTGGTATAGTTTACCCTGGTTGGTCATCCACACTCTTCCTTTTGCATCTTTACATAAAGGCAGATCAACGTCCGGATAGGGCGGAGTGATGTGAACGATAGAAGGACTTGCATTCGATTCAAAATAATTGTCGGGCAGTGTAATCAGGTTAAAACTTTTTTGTGATGCATATACCAGAAAACGTCCGTCGGTTAACTCAATAATGCTGCCGGTAATTCTGTTTCCCGAAAGGCTGTTGGGATTGCCCGGATCATGCAATATCCGGTGAAAAATACCTGTTGTTTTATCATACACATTTAAACCATTATCGTCCGTAGCCACCCACAACCTGCCTTTACTGTCTTCAAAAAGCTTGTTGATCACGTTGCTGCTGATGCTATTGGTATTGTAAGCGTCGTGTGCAAAAACTTTAAAAGTATACCCATCATAGCGATTAAGACCGGCTTTTGTAGAAAACCACATAAAGCCGTCTTTATCCTGGACCATATCATTCACATAACCCTGCGAAAGGCCGTTTGAAGTGGTTAGCCAGTCGTACCTGGACTGACCCCCGGCAGGCACACCCCACCAGGCAAATAAAAGAATGAACAGCAGTTGGGTGGTGATGGCTTTGGCGGGCATTTGTCTATAAAGTTAACGGCAGCCGGCATTTTAAGTATGGCTAACGGTGTCAAATAGCCGCTTTTTTGAAAAAAATGGTGAATTTATCCTGCCATTGCACAGTTTGTCCTGCTGATTGCTGAAAAATTGAACTTTTAAGGGCGGTTTGTACTCACAAAAAGTTTTGTTTGACAGGAGCTTTGTACAGAATCAGAACCGAAACCATTACTAATCATTCACCAAAAAAATTAAACATGAAACAGAAGTTCAATGCAAAGCTCAGCTTCCTCCTCCTTTTTATTATGCTTGCGCCTTTTTGGGGCAGCAGCCAAACCAAGAATGTGCTTTCCACCCACCGGGTATTTCCAAAAATGGACAAAGTACAGGAGTTTGAAAAAGCCCTTGCCGCCCATGCACAAAAATACCATAGCGGTGATGTGCACTGGCGTGTATTTTCTATCCAATCCGGCCCGGATGCCGGCGGCTACCATATCACAGAAGGCCCTAAAAGCTGGGAATCCGAAGATTCCAGGGGAGATATCAGTCCCGAACATCAAACAGACTGGAATAAAAGTGTGGCTATTCATTTAACAGACAGGCAATCGGCCGGCTATTCTGTTTATATAGATTCATTAAGCACCGTGGCCTTAGGCGATTTTTCAGATAAAATCAATATTACCCATGTGTACCCCAAAGTTGCGCAGGGCGATAATGTGGTTAATATCATTAAAAAATTAAAAAAGACCTGGGCTTCAGTTGGTCTGTCCGTTGCGGTGTACACTGCCAGCTCCTCCGGCCCCGGACAATACACGATAGTAACAAGGTATAAGCAGGGATTAAAAGAAAGGGCTGCCGGTTTTCGCAAGCCGTTTAAAGAATCATATGAAGCAGTAAACGGCGAAGGCGCTTACGCCCAATACCTGAAAGACGTGGCGGAATTTGTGGATAACAGCTGGAGTGAACTGCTTTTCCTCCGTAAGGATTTAAGCTCAAAGTAAAATAGTCATTCATCCTGACTGATAAACAGGCCTCCTCATTATTTAATGAATGGGCGGGGCTTGTTTTAT
>CAZSGD010000081.1:0-2599 GCA_964606155.1 uncultured Chitinophaga sp.
TGACCTATAATGGCCTGTCGAGAATACCAGGCCTGGATAAGATCTTTACCAATGTTACGATCCGCCATGGTTATCACAGCACATTCAGCATGAACAGCTTTAACACAGCGCTTCTGTATGTGGACCCGAACAGGATCGGCTTTCCCAGTTTTGTAGACCCGCTTACCGGTAACTATATCCCTTATTTCCTGGTGCCGAATATTACGATCCAGGAATCATTTGACCCGCTGATCCAGCTGGATATGACATTTACTAACCAGCTTACCACCGGTTTTGAATTAAGAAAAACACGTACGCTCAGTCTCAGCCTGATCGATTATCAACTGGCAGAAACCCGCTCCACTGAAGTGACCTTTAACTTCAACTGGCGGAAAAAAGGAATGCCCCTGATCAAAAAGATCGGTAAAATGAAACTGGACAATGATGTAACCTTCCGTTGTGACTTCAGCCTGCGTGATGATGCTACGGCCAACAGCAAACTGGACCAGGGTACTTCCTTCGGCACATCCGGTCAGAAAGTGATACGCATTGCACCGTCTATCGATTATATCGTAAATAACCGGGTGAGCATGAAACTGTACTTCGAGCAGAACCGGAATATACCAAAGATCAGTAATGCCTTCCCGATCACCAACACAAGGGGCGGCTTACAGGTGAGGATCTCATTAGCACAGTAGGGTGAGATGTTGTTACCTCCGGTAAGATTTTTCAACACAGGGATACAGAGTTTGGGAGTAACACAGAGGGATGAGAAGAATTATATAGTCTCTCCGTTTGCCTCCAAATCTCCAAAACTCGGTAGTGGTCAATTTAGCTAACTTATTTCACGCAAAAACACCGGGATTCGCAAAGGCGTAAAGTGAAAGTCCAATAACAGAGGTCGTCTTTGCGCCTTTTGATCTGGCCTTTGCGGCTTGGCGTGAAATCAAAATTGACCACTACCCAAAACTCTGTGTTAAAAACACTATGAAATAAATTCCTTATTCCAGGTGAAAAATCGGGAGAAAGTTTTTTACGGAATCCTGTTATTCGCTGCAGAAACAGAGCCGGTATCGGTGCCTGTTGTTTTTTTAAACAGCATAACATAACCACATAGATTCTTTTTCTTTTGTTTATTTACCTGTACCGGTTTCATCATGTGGAATTCGGAGAATTGAGGAACATAGGAATAGACGATCACATTTCCATCCACATCACCCCATCTTTTCTGTCGATAAATGACCTGTCTTTCCTGCCAGTCATACATTCTTACTTCATATAATTTGGAACTGTTATCGCCAATAAAAACAAATTGATACCAGCTGCCCTGCGTTAGCGGAACGATGACCGGCATTTCAAACTCACTTTCCATACTGATGCTGGCTTCCTTCAGTAATACATAGCCATCCTTGCTGTAGAGGTCCTTCAGGCTGTCGGCCTGTTTATTAATAAGGTCATCCGAACAGGATTTTACACGAATTACATCCTGGGCAGAAATGCCGAGGCTAAGCAGGAGGGACAGGAAAATAGTGAGGAGGTACGGCCTATTCATAAGGGTCTTTGTATGGTATTGGAATAACGACATAAATATATAAGACAGATTGGCTTATAACCAATTTTGACGGTTAAATCATCGGGTTTGCGTACATTTTCCAGGGAATTATACGGCGCAACATTCGGGCCAACGGAGAAGGGAACAAGATCAGGGGCTGACAAAATAGAAGATAAACCTGGAAAATCAAAGCATTTTGATACATATCAATTAGCCGGCTGCCGGTTAAAATAAATAGTGCTGGCCTGCTGCAGGCAGGTTACTGAAAGATCATTGACGCATACATGAGAGGGCAGGCTGGCACACCAGTAAACGATATTGGCTACATCTTCTGCCACAAGCGGTTGCAGCCCGTCATATATCTTGCTGGCCGTTGGGGCATCGCCTTTGAAGCGGACAAGGGAAAACTCAGTTTCTGCGGCACCGGGATTAATGGAGGTTACTTTAATATTATGGCGAAGCAGGTCGATCCGCATGGACTGGCTCAGTGCATCCACGGCAAATTTGGTGGCACAATACACATTCCCTTTTTCATACACTTCTTTACCGGCAATAGATCCCATGTTGATGATATGGCCCTGTTTTCGGGCAGCCATTAACTGCGAAACAGCTTTAGCAACATATAAAAACCCTTTTACGTTGGTATCGATCATCGTGTTCCAGTCGTTTACGTCTGCTTCTTCAAAATAATCGCGGCCCAATGCAAGACCGGCGTTATTTACCAGTACATCGATCGCTTTCCATTTATCCGGAAGTGAGCCAATCGACTCAAAAACATCTTTTTCCATCCTTACATCAAAAGGTAATTGTAATACAGCCACATTATATTTTCTTTCCACTTCATTGGCCAGGGTATACAGGCGATCGGTCCTGCGTCCATTTAGTATAAGATCATATCCGTGAGCGGCAAATATATAAGCACAGGCTTCGCCGAAACCTGCAGTGGCACCTGTGATAAAGGCTATTTTGGGCATGGGGGGGTTGGTTGATTGGTTAGTTAGTTAATTAGTTAATTGGTTGACTGGTCATCAGTCCTTCTGTTCCTCCGTTCTTCTGTTCTCTTGTTCT
>CAZSGD010000081.1:2699-5456 GCA_964606155.1 uncultured Chitinophaga sp.
GTTCTTCTGTTCTCTTGTTCTTAGAGGAAAGTTAGCAAGAATATTGAAGATAGGCAGACAAGTACAGCGCAGGCTCATACCGTGTAGCTAATAACTCAAAAATTGTATTGTTAATTAATCAGTGCAACAGTTCCTTTCAGGAAGAAAGGATTACCTAAATAATCGATGGCATTCACCATCCACACAAAGACGCCGGTGTTTTGAAGTTTACCGTCAATCCTGCCATCCCAGCCCTTGCCGTTAACGGTGGTAGTAAAGACCAGCTGGCCCCAGCGGTTATAGATGCTGAAATAATTTATTTTTTGAATGCCTACCGCAATAGGCCTGATCAGGTCATTTCTTCCGTCATTATTCGGGGTAAAGGCGGTGGGTACAAACACATAGGGAATGGTTTTGAAAACCCTCACCAGTATATAAGCGGAATCAGAGCAGCCAATTGCATCTGTAACGATCACTTTATAACGCACACTATCAATGCTGGCATTATATATCCCAATTGGATTGAAGATATTGGGATTGTTCAGGCCAGTGGAAGGTGACCAGAAATAATTTACACCTCCGGTTGCATTGAATTGTAAGGGCTGTCCTACCACCACCGTGGTATCACGACCTGCAAATGCCTGCACTTTGGGGTTAACATTTACAACGATCGTATCACGACCAGGTTTGGGGCATCCTAAAATATCGTAAGCAGATAAAATATATTGGGTGGTTCGGGGTGGGGTGGCCACAGGATTAAGGATGTTCGGGTTGTTTAAATATGAAGCCGGCGACCACACGAATGAATTACCCACAATACTGGCATTCAACTGAACGGAAGTATTATAGCAAATAGTGGGATCGGGCCCTGCATTGGCAATGGGGTAGGGTACAGGGGTTACCACCACATCATCGGATTTAGAGCAGCCGCCAATGATCGCGGTAATAGTATAAGTAGTGGTGGTATTGGTAATGGCGGTGGGGTTCAGGATATTTGGGTTATCCAGGTTACCGGCAGGGGTCCAGATAAATTGCAGCCCATCTGTCTGGGCTCCCAATACAATCGCATCACCCTGGCAGATCGTGGTATCGTTCATGGCCACCAGGGTAACATCGGGCACTACCCGCACTCTGACAGAATCATTATTCAGGCAGCCATTATCGTTGATAGATACATAATACCAAATGGTGTTGTTGGGAGAAACAGTGGGAGTGGCAGTATTGGCGCCAACAATATTGACAGGGGGTGTCCAGCTGTACGTGCTGGTGGCAGGTCCCTGCGCATTTAATTGCACCACATCACCGCGACAGATGAGTGTATCCTTAAAAGCAAGTGTAAGTAGAGGCTTGTCCAGCACATCCACAATCTGTTGTACAGTATCCTTGCATCCTTTACTATTGGTTACAATAAAGAAAACTGTTCTGGGACCGGGACTTGGATAGGTCCAGGTGGGGTTTTGAAGATGCGAGGTATCTGCCAGCGTTGCGAGGTCGCCAAAATTCCAGCTCCAGCTATTAACCACTCCATAATTTGTTCTTGTGGTATCGATGAATTGATAAGGGTTAGTGAAACAACTGCCCACTGCCCTGAAGCCAGGGAAGAAGCCGGGGTAAACACCAATGGTACGGATGGCTGAATCCATACAGCCTGTTCCTTTATTAATGATGAGTTTTACTTTGTATAAGCCCGTATCGGGATAAGTATATGTTGGGTTGTTAAGTAAGGATGTATCAGCTAAAGTGGTCAGATCGCCAAAATCCCAAAAATAGGAATTAGCACCTGTGCTGTTTTGTGTGAATTGGATATTGAAACCATCGCAGGTAACAAAATCGGGCATAGGATTAGCATCTGTAATCTGGCAATCTGATACTTCTACGATAAGGTCCTTTCTATGTGTGCCTATAAATACCCCATTTCTGTACACAGTGATACAAACGCAAACAACATACTTACCCACATCAGGCGCCATGCCGGAGATCACGCCGGTTTGCGGGTCAATTGTTGCACCAGTGCCAAAAGGATCCGTACCGGAATAACCGCCGTTATAGATAACAGATATATAAGGAGGGGGCGCAGGGTTATTAAAACCTGCATCACCAGCCGCGCCGCCATTAAAGGCATTGCACAATGTATATACAAGAGAATCTGTGGGGTTAGGGTCCACCGCACTAAAATTTAAGGTGAACGATGCCAGCCTGCATATTACATTCACGGGTAAACCAAATTGCGGCGAACTATCCGTTTCAGTATTGCCCAGGCTTTCTGTACCCGGTATTACACAACTATATGTAGAGCCCGTACTATTACCCACATTTACCATACCATCAATACGGCAACAGGTTTGATAGGCAAGTGTGTAACCGGTGGTATTAAGAGGCAATTCAATGTTCATTATGTATATGGCATACTCGTAGTTCAGGACAGGCGGATTGGTAATACAGGATGGAAAAATGATAGGGACCTGAAAAGATGTATTGGGAGGGGTACGGTTGATCAGCCAGTTATTATTGGGACCGCCGCCATTCACTTTTTGGCCATTGTCATTATTGTAAATTCCTACGGCATATGATTCTGCAAACTGGGCCCCCATTCCGCCTCTAAAAAGAATCATCGTGATACGGTAAGCCCTGTTAGTCCCGGAACCCGGTCCCAGGTATTCATACCTCATCTCACCCCCGATAATATGGGCCGCATGAGAAGAACACACCAAAAAAAGGGGTATTATGGCGAGTAAAAATCGTTTCATTTATAGGGTGATTCGGCCATTTAATTGCCTG
>CAZSGD010000082.1:0-4803 GCA_964606155.1 uncultured Chitinophaga sp.
CCGACGTGCGTCAGGCTTCGCCTGCCTCACGCCGGTGAACTCCAACGTTAGGCCCCATTCCCGCCATCAGCCACCCCCGCCCGCTCCCGCGGCGCCCACGTGCGCGCAAGGTATTGCGCGAGCTCGTCGGCTTCTTCGGGCGGCATCACGAGTTGTCCGCCGGCGCAGCTCAGGCTGAGCGAGCCGTCGTTCCACAGCGCGCACTCGAAGGGGCCGGGCTCGACATCGGTGGCCGGGGCTTCGTCGTCTGCTGGAGTGCCGTCGCCAAGCCACCACTGGGTGATGGATCGGCCGCCTACGTTGGCGAGTGTCTTGCGCACGAGGCCGGCGCGTAGTGCGTCGTCGAGGCGGCCGTGCATGCTGGTTTGTCCGACGCCGAGTGCGTGGGCGAGTTCCTGGGTCGACCAGCGGCGTGGCTGTTCGCTGAGCAGGGCAACGGCGCGGGCGGGCACGCTGTTGGGCTTGGGCTGGTATGGGTGTGGCATGGGTCTGTTGCCGTTGTCGTGGTTAGAGGCTGCCTTTAACGACGATGGCCCCTGGCGGGGCGTTGCCGGCAAGGGCCTGGGTGATGCGCTCGCGCGTGAGGTCGTAGGCGCGGGCGAATTCGCTGTGGCTGCATTGCTGCAGTTGCACGTTGTGGATGAGCACGGCGACGCGCAGGGTGTCGATTTCAGCGGCGTGCAGCGTCCAGCTGCCGCGCAGCTGGTGGCGGCCGGCCACGTCGGCCAGCACGCGCTGGGCGGCGGCTATGGCGGCGCGGCTTGCCTCGTCGCAGGCGAGCTGGGTTTCGGCGGCCATGGTTTCGGCGAGGTTGCAGGCGTCGGCCAGTCTGCGCCAGTGTTGTGGGCAGTTGATGCCGCGAATGAATTCGTCGACAGCGCGATCGAACAGGCGGCGCATGCCTTCAACGTCGGCTCGCTCGAGCTGCTGGGCGCCGCGCATGGCGATCTGGTGGGCGTTGGAGTACACGGGTTGCGGCGGGCGGTGGTGGCGGCGCGGCGGGCGGCGCAGGTGGCTGCGGGCGCTCATGCGGCGGGCGGCTGCGGTGGTTGCAACGGCTGGTGCGGCAGCCGTTGCTGCTGCTGGCGGCGCCAGCGCAGGCCGGCGAGGGTGCGCGCGAGCCAGGGGTGGGCGCGCATGCTGGCGACGATGCCGAAGCAGCCGCCCATGGTGTAGCCCAGGAAGTCGAGCGCGGTGGTGGGGCCGGGCAGGAGCTTGAAGAGCACGAGGTTGGCGCTGCTGATGAGTGCGCTGGTGATGAACGCGGCGACGTAAAGATCGGCGGTGACGTTGAGTTGCTGGATGCCGAGTGCGAATACGACGGCGAAGGTGGCGGCGAAGAGGGCAATGGCGGTCATGCGGCGGCGTCTTCAATGAGGTGTTGGGCGGCGGCGTTGTCGTCGGCACGCACGGCGCTGGCGGTGTGCAGCAGCAGCACGCGGCGGGTGAGGCTGGGGGCGATGCCGCCGGCGTAGATGGTGACGCGCTGGCCCTTGCGCAGCGAGCGCGCGATGCGCTGTGCCACGAACTGGGCAGCGAAGCCGCTGCCGGGCAAGCGCCAGGTGCATTCGATGGGCCAGGTGGGGTCTTCGGCGTTGTGCAGTTGCAGGCGCAGCCAGGCCAGGCCGCACAGTGGCTCGGTGGCGCACACGGCGTCGCGCTCGAGGGTGGCGTTGATGCGCAGCGTCATGCCACGAGACTCCACACGGTGAGTGCGATGGTGCAGGCGAGCAGCGTGGCGTTGATGCGTTGGGCGCGCAGGCGCCGCGCGGCGGCGATGCGGCGGGGGCCGCGTTGGCGTGCGGCCAGGGCGCCGGGTGCGGTGCTGCGCCAGGCGTGGGCACGGTCGAGGTGAGCTTCGGTGAGCTTGCCGGGGCCGGTGGTGGCGCGGGCGGGGCATGCGTCGCCCTGTTCGCAGTGGCCGAGGCAGGGCGGGCATTGGCCGAAGCGCGCGGTGTCTACGCGGTGCGGGGCGGCGGTGTTGCCTTGGTAGAGGAAGGTGGCCATGTCACGAGGCCTCGGCGATGGCGAGCTGCACGCGCAGCTGTTGCACGGCGAAGCGCAGGGCCACGAGGTTGTCGGTGTCGTGAATGCCTTCGCGGGCGCAGTCTTTGATCCACTGCTCGGCGCTGCTGATCTCGAAGCGCAGCCACCAGATGCGCAGTTGCCGCTGCAGGCGGTGCAGCATGGGGCGGTGGGTGTGGGTGAGGGCGGCGGGCATTACATGACCTCCTTGTCGCCAGGGCAGAAGGGGCGGGGGATGCGCACGTCGTGCGAGTCGGGGCCGGTGCCGATGCGGGTGGGCTCGGAGCGGTGCGGGTCAACGCAGGCGGCGGGTTCGGGCTCGGGGTCGCCGCCGCCACAGCCTTGCAGCAGGGCCAGGACGACGAAGCTGGCGAGGTAGACCCAGACGAACAGGCGCACGCGGCGAAGTTGCCAGGCTTTGCGGGCCTGTTCGGCGAAGTAGAGGGGGATGAACACTCTGCGCTCCAGCGCCGCGGGTTGCGGCGTGGGGCAGAGATTAAAGTAATGCTTGCGCGCTTGTCAAGCGTCGCTTGTCACGGCGCGAGAATGATGCGGGCGCGTTGCCCCTCTGCAACAGTTACTCGGTGCATCAGGGCGGCGCCTTCGGTCGAGTGGGGCTGAACCTGCCACGCGATCACGGTGACGACGAAGTAGGTGCCGCCAGCAATGGATGCGAATTCGAAATTGCCCTGCGCGTCGCATCGCGTGATGCGAGTGTGGGTATGATAGTCCGGCGGGTCAGGGTCGACGCGTATGTCGCCCTGTCTGACCAGCTGTGCGGCGGCCCGATCGCCCGGTCCGTAGAAGGCGGCGATACGTTCGGCGGCGTAGGCCGTGGCGGGTATCAGCCGCACCTCGCCGCCGGCGCAGCTCACGACCGTTCCGCCGCGTTGCCGAACGAGGGCGCTGCCAGTCACGATGGCTTTGCCCGGCCGCATGGCCTCGGCGGCGATGGAAGCGACGAAGGGTTCGCCGACAGAGATCACCCGGGCCGGGCTCGGGCGAAGCAGGGACCCTTGGCAGCCGACCAAGGCAACCGTCGCGGCGGCCAGCGCAGCGACAGCGTTCACGTGTTGCGTGGCGGTGGGCGCCGCACGATGTCGAGCCCGAGGGTATGCGCCAGCGCGATGATGGCGGCCTCGATGCGGTCGAGATCGGCGCGCGGCGCTCGCTGCAGGGCGCCCTGGTCGATCAGTGTGAATGGCCACCCGTAAGTGGCGGCGGGCTCCTGCGCCGGCAGCGCTGTGGCTGTGTCGGGCGCCGCGAAGGGCGAGGGCGCGCCCAGAAACGCGGTGGCGAGCGCCAGGTTGCGCTTGGTGATGCGGCCGGTTTTGAGCCAGCCGTACACGGCT
Organism: uncultured Chitinophaga sp.; assembly: GCA_964606155.1. Classification (GTDB taxonomy): domain Bacteria; phylum Bacteroidota; class Bacteroidia; order Chitinophagales; family Chitinophagaceae; genus JJ008. Next base: position 3,378 of record CAZSGD010000082.1, read on the forward strand.
TGTGGGCGAACACCGCATGCCTCAGCCAAGGCGGTCATGGTCACGCGGCGCCTGGCCATGGCATCGCGCAGCCATCGGGCAACGATGGCGCCCTCACGGTCGGAAAGCATTGCTGCAGTGTGCGGATTCCGCGACATCAGCGGCAATGCTTTAACGATGCAAAGTAATGCTGTATAGTGACCGCATGTGCACCGAACTGCGCGAATACCTGGCCCGCGAGGGCGTCGTCGGCAAACGGGTGGCCGAGCGGGCGGGTTTGACCTCGGCGTTCCTGAGCCAGATTGCCCTCGGCCAACGCCCGGTGCCACCCACCCGCTGCGTTGCGCTTGAGCGCGCCACGGAGCTCGCTGTGCGCCGTTGGCATATGAGGCCGGACGATTGGCATCACATCTGGCCCGAGCTGGTGGGTGCCAAGGACGCGCCGGCACTGCAGCAGGAGATCGGCGATGCCGCTTGAGTAGCCCGCCCGGCAGGCATTGATCGTGGGTAGCCCCGCAACGAAACACCGAACGAATAAACAGCCCCATGGCCGAACCACTGAAAGACCTGCGCGCCAAGATCAGCGCGCGCACCTGGTGCTTCCTCGAAAGCGAGAGCCGCGCCACCGGCAAAGACGTGGCGGAGATCGTGCGCGAGGTGTTGGGCGATTGGAGCCGGGTGCGGCTGCATGCGCACATTGAAGCGCGCAAGCTGCTGCAGGCCGAGGGAGAGTTGGGGAGCGCGGAGGGAATCGCGGGGAGGGCGAGGGATTGACGCCGTTCCGATCGCCGAAGACATGGTGCGCGTAGCGACACAGGGCGCATGCAAGGTCCGCAACAGCCCAAGCGGCGCACCATGTGGCGCGCCATGGCCCCGGTGCCGCCCGAGGCGCCGGAGTGCGATTTCAAGCACGCACACTACAAGCTGGCCGACGAGTTGGCCCGCTACGCCTACCGCCGCCATGGCGAGTTGTGGGGGTGGTGCGTCTACTACCGGCGCAGCACGTCGGCGTTGCCGGCGCGGGTGTTCTACACCTGGTGTGTGGACGAGAGCGACGAGCGTCGCCTGCACGCGTGGCACGCGAAGCTGTGGGAGATCACCGCGGCGCAGCCGCTGTATCTTGCGGCAGGTGATCTGCCTGGCGACAAGGCCTTGCCGGTGGTGGTGGTGCCCACCGAGGCGGATGCCGAGGCCGGGCACGCGTTGCTGGGCGATCGGTATGCGTTCGTGGCGTACCCTGGCTCGCCGCAGTCTGCGGCGTGGTCGTGGATCGAGGGGCGGCCTGTGGTGCTGTGGCCGGCCGCGTCGGCCGAACGCAAGCCGCTCACGGCCGACGAAAAACTCGCGGGGCTCGCCGCTGATGCGCAGCCCTACCTGCCGAGCCACAAGCAGCATGGCCACCGCCGCGCGGCCGAGGTGGGCATGGCGGTGGCGCCGCTGGCCACGA
>CAZSGD010000083.1:0-4591 GCA_964606155.1 uncultured Chitinophaga sp.
GAACCCGGAATTATAGGTTTCCGGGCGATTCCGGTCAATTCAGAGGAGTGCCGGGAGGCGGCGGAGGGGCCGAAAGCGCCGTGGAATCACGTCCTTGCGCCAGCATTTCCTTGATCCGGGCGCGGGCTTTGAGGAACGGGGAGTTGCGCGCAGCCTGGCCGAGGTGGGCGTCGAGATCGTCGTGGTCGGCCGCAAGCCGGCGCACGAGAGTGACGAACTGGTCGGTCAGTTCGGGATCGAACTGCCTTCCTCGAAGGCTTGCGATCTCGACTAAAGCCGCTCCGACTGGGATAGCCTTTGCGTAGGGTCGGCCGTGTGTCATGGCGTCAAAGACGTCCGCCAAAGCAACGATACGGGCGCTTTTGGGAATGGCGATTCCCTTGAGTCCACGCGGATAGCCGGAGCCGTCCCACCATTCGTGGTGGCAGCGGGCGATTTCTTCTGCTATTCGGACTTGCGGGATCTCACTCTTCGAAAGGATCTCAGCCCCAACGATTGTATGAGAAGCAACAAAGCTCCTTTCAGCCTTATGAAGCGAGTTTTTGCTGAAGAGAATGCTCTCCGGTATGCCGAACTTCCCGATATCGTGCAAGCGGGCAGACAATTCGATTGCGCCACAGGCGTCAGGCTTCCATCCAATCTCGGCTGCTAGCAAAGCTGAGAGCCTGCCGACGCGATAACCGTGCTCTCCTGAAATGTCCTCGCGAATGTCGGCAGCGACCGCCATGCGCTCAAGCATTTCCTGGCGAGTGCGATCAAGTTCACGTTGAAGTACCTTTGCTCGCAGCTCGGCTTCTGCCCTGTCAAGTTCTGCATTGTTCAGTCGGGATCCGAGAACGATGCCATCAAGACTGCCTTTGAGCGTTTCGAGATTCGCGATGGTCGTGTCCAAGTGAACCGCTTCAAGGTGGCGGCGCAAGCTGCGCGTCGTTTCAAGCGCGCGTTCGCATTCGCCGATTGCGTCATACCCTTGCGCGAGCGCTAACAAGGCATCCGAGTAGATTCTTGGATGCCGAAGGCGGGATGTGTCTGCGGCCACCTCTAGTAGTTCAATGCCTCGCCGAGAGTCGCCAATCATTACCTCACAGAGGCCCTCGACAATTGAGACGATCAACTGCTGTCGCGGCGCAGGAAATCGGGAGACCAGCGCCTTGAGATACTCGACGCGACACTTGGCCTCTCGAAAGTTGTTGGTGGCGATGAGAGCAAGGATGAAATGTTCTTCGCGGACTATTCTCGATGTGGCTTCTTGAGCCGTCTGGGGCTCAGGAGACTCGTGCAGTAGTCGCCGTGCCCAAGTCAGCGCGCTTGAACTGTCCCCGAGCCTGAACTTGGCCAACACAATATTGTTATGAGCACTTCGAGCTAGTTCTGGGTCGAAAAGTGCGCGCCTTTCCGCAATGAGAAGGCATTGACAGGCGCATGAAAGGGCTTCTTCGAACAAACCGGAATCAACGAATAGTGCCGAGAGGTTGTTCCACGCGATGCACTCCCCTGTAGTGTCGTCAAGTTCTTGCGCGAGCGCCAGCGACTGCGAGTACGATTGAAGTGCTTCGCAGCGATCACCTAAGTCTGCGAGGAGCGCACCAAGTGTCGTGTGAAAGCGGCGCAAGTCGTGCGGCCGGTGGGCAGCGACTGCAAGTTCAATCGCGTGTCTTGCAAACGCGATCGCATCCTGTGAGTCACCGTAGTGCCAAAGGAAGAGGCAGGCGCGAAACATACAGTCCAGTCTTGCCTCGGAGTGCGCAGTTCCGCGTAGCCTAACTAGGTCTTTACCTAGCTGCCGAAAGAAGCTGGCTGAATCCTTTTCTGAAGCTCTTTCAAGTTCTATCGACCGGGCAAGCGCCCGTGAAAGCAGCCTGGATATCCCAGGGCTTGAGGCGACGGGTGAGAGGCGGACTGCACTGGCGAGATCTCGTATTACCGGATCGACACTCACGGCGCCCCCTGTCGAGTAGGCTCGCTAAAATACTAGCAGACGTTAACTAGGTTTTCCAGCGACCACCTAGGTGCTTTGGAGGTGGCGCTATCGCTGAAGATCAAGTCTGCTGTTAGCGCCGCTGCCGTCCGGATCCTTGGATCTCCGAAGCGTGTCCCAGATCTTCGAGCGCGCCTGAAGGAATGGCGAGTTCAAGGCCGCCTGGCCAAGGTATGCATCGAGATCAACGTATTCCGTGCGGAGCTTCTCGATCAGTACCAGAAAATAGTCTGTGAGTTGCGGATCAAACTGACGCCCCTTGAGCCCAGCAATCTCGTCGATTGCCCGGTCTATGGGCCAAGCCTCCTTATAAGGACGTTTATGCGTCAAGGCGTCAAAGACGTCGGCAAGCGCCGCGATTCGCGACGCGAATGGAATCGCGGATCCCGAAAGGTTTCCGGGATAGCCTGAACCATCCCACCACTCATGATGGTGCCGGGCTATTTCCTCGGCCATCTGCATGTGAGGAATGTTGCTCTTAGAAAGCAGTTCGGCGCCGACGGTTGTGTGGGAACGCATCACGAGGCGCTCGGCATCATTTAGCTTGTCAGGCTTAAGCAAGATCGCATCAGGCACTCCAATCTTGCCAATATCATGAAGCCGGGCGGCGAGCTCGATCATGAAAGAAGTACCTTCATCGCAGCCATACTCTAGGGCAAGAAGTGCCGATAGCTTGCCTACCCTGTAGGAATGTTCGCCAGTCGAGTCATCGCGCAGTTCTGCTGTGACGGCGAGTCGCTCGAGCATTTCTATTCGTGAACGAAACAGTTCCTGTTCAGCTACCTTTCCACGGAGCGCTGCTTCGCGACGCTCCAATGCAACGGAGTCAGATTTTGCCTCTGCCAGATCCATTCCCAGTTGGTCAAGATGGAGCTTGACGTGTTTCAGGGCGTTGTCCTGCTGTACCTGACGTGTGGCCTCCATCATTTCCCTGAGGTAGACCAAGGCCCGTTGCGGTTGACCGAGGAGTTCGAAGGACTTGACCAACGCCGCTAGTGCGTCGCGCAGCATTGCGCGAAGTAGGCGTGCCTTTTCCAGCGTAGCAGTGAGCCTGGAAATTCCGACGTCAGCTTTCCCCGCATGTACCTCGCAAAGTCCCTCTGCAATCGCGGCGGCAACTTCGGCTCGGGCCGAATGGGACTCCGCTGCATATCGCTTGGCAATTGCGCAGCGTTCGACAGCTCGCTCAATGCTATTTACCTCGAGCAGCAGTCGTGTGTAGTTGTTTTCCAATAGAACACGAGACAACATCTCTTTTGCATTTTGCGGTTCTCGAATTTCTTTCAGTGCTGCTTCAGCGGCTCGCAGGCCTCGTGCAAAGTCTTCGAGGTGCAGCGACGCAAGCGCAATATTTGATAGTGCACTATGGCGAGACGCATGGAATACAGGATTTTCGCCAACGATGGCCAGTACTCGCTCAAAGCAGTCGATCGCGTCTCGATATTGGGCGGCATATAGCAGTGCTACGCCAATATTTATCCAGACCACGCATTCGCCGTCCTTGTCCGCTACGCTCTGAGCAATTTCTAGCGCGTGGGCATAGCATTCAATTGCTTCAGAAATGTTGCCCGTATCGGCGAACAAGATGCCAAGAGCCGTAAGCGACTTTCTTTCCAAGGGCCGCCTACCAGACATGGAAGCCAGTTCACTTGCTTGTTTTGCGGCATCAATTGCTAGGAACGGAGTCCCCATCAGATATAGACATTGCGCAAGGTCGATCAAACAGCCGATGCGCAATTCCGCGTTCGCTGTCCCCTGAAGGCGTCGAAGGGCATTGACGATCGTTGAGCATTCGGCCGAACTGATAGCCGTGCCGGAATGCAGACTTAGCTTGAGTTCATTCGCCAACTTCCCAATCGCCTCGGCAACGACTGGGTTGTCGGCGGCTCGGGAGGCCAAAGTGGCCTCGTGAATCCCCGACGCAATGGTGGAGGAGACAGGCATTGCGAAACCCCCCATTGTTAATTAAGCTCTCAACACTGTGAGCTAAGTCACAGTTTTACCACAAGAATCGGGGCGTTGATCGAGCTATCCTGACCTTTTTGTTCGGTTGGCAGCCCACGAGAGTAGTTTGGGGTAGCGGTTTTCAGCTATCCACGCGCACCCGGCGCAACGCCGGAATCAGTTATTGCCATTTGCCACGCAGGAAGTTTGTATTCTAGGCACTGCCTCGTGTCGATGGATTGCTTCCTCTCGTCGTCGCTGAATCACTATCACTAAGTAGTGTTGCCCGGTGTCGAAACGCTAAGCGTCGCTGATCGTAGCTTACCCTTTTGTTTTTATTGACTATATCTTTCGGGTATGCGGAGTACCGCAGCCTAGAAACGTTGTAAGTCGGGAGGATTATCAATGACACCGAAGTGGCCATCCGAGAACTGGGAGAGCTTGAACTCTCGCTCGTTGGCGGCGGTAGCGGCGATGTGATTTTTAACTGATTGCCTAACCAACCTACCCAGGAGTGCCTTACATGGATTTCAATAAAATCGAAGTGCTGGAAGTCGAGAAGACCGTCAATGATGCCGAGGTGGCCATCCGAGAACTGGGAGAGCTTGAACTCTCGCTCGTTGGCGGCGGTAGCGGCGATGTGATTTTTAACTGATTGCCTAACCAACC
>CAZSGD010000084.1:0-4180 GCA_964606155.1 uncultured Chitinophaga sp.
TGGCAGAGATCGTTTTTAATGCCCCGGAAAAACTGGAACAACTCAATGCCCTCACGCACCCTGCTACCATTAAAGATGCCGAATACTGGATGAAAAAACAAGCCACTCCCTATACAATAAAGGAAGCTGCACTCATCTTTGAAAGTGGTGCACAGGAGCATTTAGATTATGTAATTGGCGTTACTGCCCCTGCGCCATTACGCATACAACGCACCATGCATCGTGACGGTATAACCAGGGAAGAAGTGATGACAAGGATGAATAAACAGATGGATGAATCCATCAAAATGAAACTTTGCGATTTTGTTTTAGTGAATGATGAGCAGCAAATGCTGCTGCCACAGGTAATTGCACTGCATGAAAAATTATTGTCACTTTCAAAATAATATTTGTCTTTTTGTAACAAAATATTCAAAAATTAAAACTCCCGGCTCCGAGTTCCCTCTCCTTTGGAGAGGGGTTGGGGTGAGGTCAAACAATTAAGATGGAAAAAGTAAACCTGGCCGAAAAGTTTGAACTCTTCAACGACTATTGTAATCCCCGTATCATTGGCGAATTGAACGGGCAGCATGTTAAAGCCGTGAAGCTAAAGGGAGAATTTGTGTGGCATAGTCATGAACATGAAGACGAACTGTTCCTGGTGGTAAAAGGAAAATTCAACATGGAGCTGAGGGATAAGACCGTAACGATTAATGAAGGTGAATTTTTTATTGTGCCTCGGGGCATTGAACATAAACCCGTTGCCGAAAAAGAAGTACATATTCTTTTATTTGAACCGGCAACTACTTTAAATACAGGTGATGTACAGAATGAATTGACGAGAGCTACATTGGAAAAAATATGATCCTCCCCCTGCCTTTAGCCAGACCGTTCTGGTCCGGGGTTTTTAACTCAGTCGGTTCTTTCGTAACTTTAGTACATGAAAATCTTTTCAGCATCGCAGATAAAAGAATGGGATGCTTATACTATAAAGAATGAACCCATTACATCCATTGACCTGATGGAAAGAGCTGCCACAGCCTGCTGCAAATGGCTCATAGGAAAAAATTTCGGGCAACATCACTTTCGTATCTTTTGTGGCAAGGGAAATAATGGCGGCGATGGATTGGCTATTGCAAGGTTGCTCATTGAACACCGGTGCAATGTTACCATTTACATTCTTGAGTTCGGCAACAAGGGCACAGCCGATTTTCAAACCAACCTGGAAAGTCTGCACCAATGCACGACAGATATTCACTTTATTCAATCTGCTGATTTTTTTCCATCTTTCAACGATAATGATATCATCATTGATGCCTTGTTTGGCACAGGATTAAACAAACCTCCTGAAGGAATAAGTAAAGAATTGATAGAACATATCAACACATTGAACTGTACCATTGTTTCTGTTGATATGCCTTCGGGTTTATTTGCAAACAAGACTTCCAGGGGCAATGCAATGATCAATGCCACTATAACCCTCTCCTTTCAAAATTACAAGCTTGCTTTTTTATTACCAGAGAATGAAGATCACTGTGGCGAAATCCATCTTTTACATATCGGTTTACATAAAGATTTTGAGAGCACAGAGGAAAGTGCATTTGAATTAATTGATGAAGAATGCATACGATCAATACATAAACCGAGAAAGAAATTTGCACACAAGGGTGATTTTGGCCATGCCGCTTTACTTTGTGGAAGTCATGGCATGATGGGAGCTGCGGTTTTATCCTCTTCAGCCTGCCTCAGATCCGGCGTTGGTAAACTTACTACTTATGTTCCAGCATGCGGTTACGATATTATGCAAACAACAATACCCGAAGCCATGTGTATTGTTTCGGGTGAAGAACATCTTCTCAAAGCTGAAGGGATCAAAAAATTTGATGCTGTTGGAATCGGCCCCGGCATTGGGTTATATCCCTCCCACCAGGAGTTGCTTACCCAGGTCTTTAAAAAAATGGAGAAACCCATGGTCATTGATGCAGATGCATTGAATATCATAGCTCAGCACAAAAAATTATTACACTCCATCCATGCGTCATCTGTTCTTACACCACATCCCAAAGAATTTGAAAGGCTGTTTGGCAAAACTGAAGATCACTTTGAACGTTTACAACTTGCACTGACAAGATCAAAAGAGTTGAATGTTTTCATTTTACTAAAAGGGCATCATAGTTTTATAAGTACCCCGGAAGGGAAAGGTTATTTCAACAACACCGGCAACGCCGGTATGGCAACAGCAGGTAGTGGAGATGTTTTAACCGGCATCATAACGGGTTTACTGGCGCAGGGTTATTCTTCTTTACAAGCCTGCATATTGGGTGCTCATTTGCATGGATCAGCAGGTGATATGGCTGCAGAAAAATATTCTGAAGAAGCTATGATCGCAGGTGATATAGTGAATAGTTTGGGAGATGCATTTAAAAAGATCAGTTAAAAAAGATCCCGGGCTTTCACCCGGGATCTAAAGTTTATTTCAAAAAGCTCATTTAGTTAACCAGGTATTTACGTTGTGTGGTATACAAGGCAATGAACACCACCGGTACCAATAAACTGAATAATATTGCGACACCACCGAACAGGCTTCCGAAACCGATAAAAATAGCCGTTGTTATAACAGGCAGCAGTTCTCCAACCACATAGATGAGGTATCCTTGTTTTTTCAGATTCCGCATCTGAATGGCTCCATAAAAACAGAGCGCTACTCCCACTAAACCAAGCAGCATGATCATTAACCTGTTATCATATTGTTTTTTGATGAGTTCTGTTGAGGAACTTATAATACCCTGAAAAGTCTTACTCTCCGATCCCCCGAGGTCATTTGCAGAAGAATTTAATCCCTCCACCAGTTTATATGAAGTGCTGATGGTGAAATAGGTATATACCGATCCAATGGCAACAAATGCGCATCCTATATAAGTGAGGATGGTCAATACATTAAGCATTTGAGGAAGTTTCTGCATGTCCTTTTGTTCAAGGTTAAGCATATCCCTCGCTTTGTCTACATTTTGATTCATATCTGTCATAAGTTTTAAGTTTTAGGCTTACAAAATAGTAAAATGTTTCAGTTATCCAATAAAGGGTGCCCTGAATCTCCGGATATTGGCCTCTACTTAGGCAATTAAGCAGCCCAAAATGCCTGTTTTTAAACCTTTTGCCCTATTTTTGCCGTCCAAAATTCAGAACAACTACAATATGGACAAATTGATCTATCTCGTTCCTGCAATGGGAATTATTGGACTGCTTTACACACTTATCAAATTTAACTGGGTATCTAAACAGGATCCGGGTAACGACCGGATGCAGGAGATCAGCAAGTATATTGCTGATGGTGCAATGGCCTTCCTGAAAGCGGAATGGAAGATACTGGGATATTTTGTAGTGATCGTAGGTATCCTGCTGGCTGTAATGGCATCGGCAAATCCACATTCGCATTGGCTCATCGCCGGGGCATTCGTTCTTGGCGCAGTGTTCAGCGCTACTGCCGGCTATATCGGTATGAAGGTGGCTACCAAGGCCAATGTTCGTACTGCTCATGCAGCAAGAACAAGCCTAAGCAAAGCTTTATCTGTTTCCTTCACCGGTGGTTCTGTAATGGGACTGGGTGTGGCTGGATTGGCTGTACTTGGACTGGGAGGATTATTCATCTTACTTAATATGTATTTCGTACCAGCCGGCTCATCGGTGAATGGCACGGAAATGCTTACTGCTGTTGAAGTACTTACCGGTTTTTCTCTAGGAGCTGAATCTATTGCACTGTTTGCCCGTGTTGGCGGCGGTATTTATACAAAAGCTGCCGATGTAGGCGCCGACCTTGTTGGTAAAGTTGAAGCTGGTATCCCCGAAGATGATCCACGTAATCCGGCAACCATTGCCGATAACGTTGGTGATAACGTAGGTGATGTGGCTGGTATGGGTGCCGATCTTTTTGGTTCTTATGTTGCCACTGTTCTTGCAACTATTGTATTAGGACAACAGACAATAGTGGTTGGCGATGACGGCCTTGGAGGTATGTCTCCTATCCTTCTGCCAATGCTGATTGCCGGTGTGGGAATCCTTTTTTCAATTGTAGGTACCTGGTTCGTTCGCATCAGCGATAGCGCAGGTATCAATACTAATACAGTTCAGAAAGCGCTGAACATGGGTAACTGGGGTTCGATTGTTCTGACCGCCGTTGCTTCAATCGGACTTGTATATTATA
>CAZSGD010000085.1:0-4137 GCA_964606155.1 uncultured Chitinophaga sp.
TGCCGACAGGCAGGCTCCCCCGAATGGAGGACTTTAAAGAGAATAATTATTTAAAGAGATTTTATTTATGCAAGAGAAAAACTCTACAAACTCAAAAAAGGATTTTAACTCATCGGAGTCTTTCCAAATCCCCCCTTCGGGGGGTGGGGGGGCCTTAATAAGAAGAGCAGTCAAAGAAGATTGCAAAAGAATGATGGAACTGATTGTAGAATTAGCTGTGTATGAAAAAGAGCCTGAAGCGGTAACCGTAAGTTTTGATCATTTTGTGGAAAGCGGTTTTGGCCCCAACCCGGTTTGGCATGCTTTTGTGGCTGAGATCCCCTACGCTCCGGTCTCCGCAACACCCTCTCCTGTTGGAGAGGGCCGGGGTGAGGTCGTAGGCTTTGCTCTTTGCTATATCCGCTACAGCACTTGGAAGGGCCGGCGTCTGTACCTGGAAGACCTGTTAGTTACAGATAAAATGCGTGGCAAAGGAATTGGCAAATTATTATTTGATAAACTGATTGAAGAATGTAAAGCCAAAAAATACAGCGGCATGGTTTGGCAGGTGCTTGACTGGAATGAACCTGCTATTAATTTTTATAAGAAATATGATGGGGTGGATATTTCCAGTGGCTGGCTGAATTGTAACATCAACTTTTAACGATACCCCGTACCTTTGCGGCCTCTAATCATATATTATGGCGGAAAAGATATCCATGGCCCCCAACGGCAAATTGAATGTTCCCAACCACCCTACTATCCCATTTATTGAGGGTGACGGCATTGGCCCCGACATCTGGAAAGCGGCAGTAAGGGTTTTGGATGCAGCTGTTGAAAAAGCTTACAAAGACGAAAAGAAAATTGAATGGCTTAAGGTTTTGGCCGGACAGGAAGCGTTTGATAAAACCGGGAGCTGGATGCCTGATGAAACCATGCAGGCATTTAAAGATTACCTGGTTTCCATTAAAGGCCCGTTGACAACACCTGTTGGTGGTGGTATCAGAAGTTTAAATGTTGCATTGCGGCAGGAACTTGATCTTTATGTTTGTCTGCGCCCCGTAAAATATTTCGAAGGCGTTCCTTCTCCCATGTGGCACCCGGAAAAAGTGAATATGATCATCTTCCGGGAAAATACCGAAGACATTTATGCAGGTATAGAATTTATGACAGGTACACCCGAAGCAAAAAAGCTCCGTGATTTTTTGATCAATGAAATGGGTGTTAAGAGTTTTCGTTTTCCTGAAACCACTTCACTGGGTGTAAAACCGGTAAGTAAAGAAGGAAGTGAGCGACTGATACGTTCAGCCATTCAATATGCCATTGAACATAATTTACCAAGTGTAACTATCGTACACAAGGGTAATATCATGAAATTCACCGAAGGCGCATTTAAAAACTGGGGATACGAACTGGCGGAAAGAGAATTTGCTGATAAAGTATATACCTGGAACCAATGGGAAAAAACAAAAAAGGAAAATGGTGAAGCGGTTGCCAATGAGGAGATGAAAGTAGCAGGTATAGGACATAAGGTAATTATTAAAGATGCCATTGCCGATAATTTTTTACAACAGGCATTACTTGCCCCACAGGATTATTCTGTTATTGCCACACTGAATTTAAATGGTGATTATATCAGTGATGCACTTGCTGCCCAGGTTGGTGGCATTGGTATTGCTCCCGGCGCTAACATCAATTACTTAACAGGCCATGCCGTATTTGAAGCTACACATGGCACGGCTCCACGTTTTGCAAACACCAATACCATGAATCCCTCATCAGTAATTTTAAGTGGCGTGATGATGCTTGAATATATGGGCTGGAGAGATGCAGCTGACTTAATTACCAATGCAGTCGGCAAAACCATCCGCAGTAAAAAAGTTACCATCGATTTTCATAATTTAATGGAGCATGCAACTCTACTAAAGACGAGTGAGTTTGGGGATGAGATGATACGAAATCTTTGATGCTGGATACTGGATGCTGGATACTAGATGCTGGATGCTGGATGCTGGATTTGGATGCAAGAAGCTTGATTTTATGAAACCGGTTTTTTAATTTGTTATTCCCTTTACAAATTAAATCGGTTAACTATGAGCTACAAAAAATTAGATATCTGGCAATTGGCAAGGGGACTAACAATTGAAATTCATAAAATGTCCTTAGCGCTCCCAAAGTTTGAGCAGTTTGAAGAAGCCCAGCAGATAAGAAGATCAATTAAAACAGTAAGAAGTTGCATTGTTGAAGGATATGGAAGACGGCGATATAAAGCTGATTTTATAAAATTTTTAATCTATTCCTTATCTTCTAATGATGAAACTATAGACCACCTTGAAACATTGTTTGAAACTGAATCTTTAAAAGATGAAATGCTGTATAATTCAATTCATATAAAACTGGAAGAGTTAGGAAAAAAACTCAATAATTTCTTACAGGCAGTGGAAAGAAGTCATAATGAATTCCAGCCTTAACAGGCCTCCTATCCAGTATCAAGAATCCAGCATCCAGTTTCCGTTCCATAATGTACATTTGCACAACAAATAAATTAATGTTGAATTATGAGTAAAATAAAAGTAGCAAACCCCGTTGTTGAACTGGACGGCGATGAGATGACCCGTATCATCTGGAAATTCATTAAAGACAAACTGATCCTTCCGTATTTAGATGTTCCCATTCAGTATTATGACCTGGGCATGGAATACCGTGATGAAACTAATGACCAGGTAACCATTGATGCAGCCAATGCCATTAAAGCATGCGGTGTGGGCATCAAATGTGCCACCATCACACCCGATGAAGCAAGGGTAACAGAATTTAAACTGAAACAGATGTGGAAGAGCCCCAACGGAACCATCCGTAATATTTTAGACGGCACCGTTTTCCGTGAGCCAATTGTAATGCAGAATGTACCAAGGCTGGTTACCAACTGGACCGCTCCTATCATTGTTGGCCGTCATGCTTTTGGCGACCAGTACCGGGCAACAGATACCGTAATAAAAGGAAAAGGTAAATTAACCATGACCTTTACTCCTGAAGGCGGCGGCGATGCACAAACATTTGAAGTGTATAACTATAAAGGAGATGGTGTTGCCATGTGCATGTACAATACCGATGAAAGTATTTATGGTTTTGCAAGAAGCTGCTTCAATATGGCGCTGAGCAAAAAATGGCCATTGTATCTTTCTACAAAAAACACCATTCTTAAAAAATACGACGGACGTTTTAAGGATATTTTTGAAGAAGTATATCAAAAAGAATTTAAAGCATCATTTGACGCAGCAAAAATTGTTTACGAACATAGACTGATCGATGACATGGTAGCCAGCGCTTTAAAATGGAACGGCAACTTTGTATGGGCCTGTAAAAATTACGACGGTGATGTGCAAAGTGATACCGTTGCACAAGGATTTGGTTCATTAGGTTTGATGACATCGGTATTGGTTACTCCTGATGGAAAGACAATGGAAGCAGAAGCAGCACACGGGACTGTAACCCGCCACTACCGGGAACACCAGGCCGGTAAGCCTACATCCACCAATCCTATCGCATCCATCTTTGCATGGACAAGGGGACTGGCCTTCCGTGGTAAATTGGACAACAACCAGCCGTTGATAGATTTTTGTAACGCTTTGGAAACAGTTTGTATTGAAACCGTGGAAAGCGGCAAAATGACAAAGGACCTTGCGGTTTGTATCCACGGCAATAAAGTAAATCATAAAGAGCATTATTTATATACCGAAGAGTTTTTGGATGCTATTGATGCAAACCTGAAAAAGAAAATGGGATTGTAATTATAACTATCTCAAAACAGACAAGGGGCAACAATTGATGTTGCCCTTTTATTTTATGATCGTTTGCGATAATTAATTACCGCCCAGGTATTGAATACAATGCCAAGCCCGAGCACAGAGAAGAATTGCACTTTCACGTCGGCAAAACCGCTTCCTTTCAACACGATCATCCGCATCACTTCAATAAAATAAGCAACGGGATTTATTTTAGTGATCCACTTCGCCCATTCGGGCATGCTTTCAATGGGTGTGTATAATCCGCCCAGCAGCATGAACAACATCATTACAAAGAAGCTCACAAAAGTTGCCTGCGTTTGTGTTTCGGCATAGGTAGAGATGAGTAACCCTACTCCCAGCAGCGTGAAAA
>CAZSGD010000086.1:0-3306 GCA_964606155.1 uncultured Chitinophaga sp.
GCAAAGTGATCTCTTACCTGAAGCTGCGTGGTGCTATCTCTAAAACCGGTAACGTGAACCTCGGTGTTCAGTCACTGGAGAATACTTACGGTTTAGGTGGTGGCTTCCCTTACGGTACACTGGTAGGTTACACTTCCGGCAACGTACTGCGTTTGCCCCAATACACTCCGGAGTTCGTGAAGAACAACGAAGTTGGTTTTGAATTAGGTTTATTTAGAAGCCGCGTAAGCATTGAAGCAACAGCTTACAAGCAGGACAATACTGACCAGATCGTACAGGTGGCCTATTCAGGAGCTACTGGTTTTACCAGCGCTTTATTGAATGCAGCCTCTTTTGAAAATAAAGGAATCGAGGCTGATCTTAAATTAACTCCATTGGTTAAACTGGGTAATGTGAACATTGATTTTAAAGTCAACTATACTTACCAGACCAATAAAGTAACCAAGATCATTGAAGGTGTGGACCAGCTGGGTATCGGTAACGGTAACTATGTGATCGTAGGCAAACCTGCTTATACTTTCCAGTTAACAGACTATGCAAGAGATCCCCAGGGCCGTGTTATCGTAAACGCTCAAACTGGTTTACCAACTGTTGATCCTACGATCAAGCCTTTTGGTCATACACAACCTAACCACCTGCTGGGCCTTAACCTGAATATCAGCTGGAAACGCCTGACATTCGGTGCCGTGGCTGATTACCGTGGTGGCGCCCAGATCTATACTGGTAACCTCGGAACAGGTATGGATTTTTCCGGTATCTCCAAGAGAAGTGCACAGAACAGCCGTCAGCCGTTCATTATGCCTAACTCTTCTATCGTTGACCCCAACGATCCAACCAAATACATTGCAAATACAGGCGTGTACATGACCGGTGGTTATAATTTCTGGTCACAGGCCGTAAATACGAACGCGAACACTAATTACCTGGTGAGTGGTGATTTCTGGAAGATCCGTGAAGTGAGCCTTACGTACAGCCTGCCAACTAAATGGTTTGGTTTTACCAAAAATGCCATCAAGGGTGTGGATGTAACGATCAGCGGAAGGAACCTGTTCATGTTCCTGCCCAAAACAAACGAGTGGTATGATCCTGAGTTCTCCAACACTACAGGTAATGCCCAGGGTGTTGCTGGTCTGGACAACCCTCCTTCAACAAGGATTTTCGGAGCAAGCATCAACATTCAGTTATAACCTGCTAAATCAATCAAGATATGAAACTGAAAAAAATAATATATAGTATGTCGCTGGCAGCCATAGTGGTGGCTGCCGGAACTGGATGTAGAAAAAGCCAGTTTAACATCAACCAGAATACGAATAACCCCACGGACAGTACAGTTACTTATGACGTGGTATTACCGGCTGCTTTACATGCAACAGGATCCATCATCGCCACACAATGGGGCCCTATCCAGAACTGGATGGGCTATTGGGCCAGGTCCGGAACGTATGCACCTAACGTGATCGAGGAAACCTACGAGATCACAACAGGTTTTGGTAACGGTATCTGGAACGCTTGTTATGATAACGCTTACGATTACCAGATCGTTATCACCAAAGCTGCACAGGCCGGTGCTCCATTCTATGAGGGTGTTGCCCGCATTATGAAGGCGCTCAATTACCAGATACTGGTAGACACTTATGGTAATGTTCCTTATTCACAATCCCTGAAAGGTGGTGGTAACCCCACACCTGCTTACGATAAGGGCCTTGATATCTATAAAGACCTGCTCCGCCAGATCGATACAGGTATTGCCCTGATCAAAGGCTCTGCTCCTGCTGCAGCCAATGCCGACAGGAATATCTGGAACAATGATATCATGTTTGGCGACCCCGTTGGTGGTGTTGTTGGTAACGTACCTGCCATGAAGGTCAAATGGGCAAAATTCGGTAACACTTTAAAACTGCGGTTACTGATGCATGCTTACGCGGTGGCTGGTATCAACAAAGCTGCTGAAATAGCTATCATCAATGCAGAAGGTAGCGGATATCTCGGTGCCGGTGAAAATGCACAGGTGCAGCCCGGTTATAAGGCCGATAAGCCCAATCCATTCTATAATTCATATAAGGCCACCACAGCAGGTGCCCAAACAGCGAATAACGTGTACTATGCTGCCAACGAGTGGGGTATTGATTATTACGGCTGGGATGGTGACCCACGCAGAAGCCTTCAAAGGGTATACGAGGCAGGGGCCAATGGCCTGGTGGGCGTAGCCTATGGTTTACCACCTGTTAATGCCAATACAAGAAGTAACCTGGCTGGTATCGGCCCCGGTGTTTACAAAACCAACTCTTCCCCTCAATGTGTGATCTCTTCTGCAGAAAGTTTCTTCCTGCAGGCGGAGGCCAGGCAAAGAGGCATCATCACAACAGGTGCATCTGCCCAATCATTGATGGAAACTGGTATCGTGGAAAGCATGACTTACCTGGGTGTTGCCAACCCCGCAACCGCAGCAGCAAATTATATCAGCCTTAATGCCACTTACCCCGATGTGGACTATAATGGTGTGGCACAAGGTACTGGTGGCCCTACTGGTGGTTTGTTCACCATTCTTTCTCAAAAGTGGTTTGCCCTTAATGGTATTGCCACCCAGGAGATTTGGACAGATTACAGAAGGGTGCCTTATTCAGAAGTGGCAACAAAGATTTTATTTAATAATGCGAATGCACCAACAGACCGTTTTGTATATGGCGACGGAGGAGCATTTGATCCGGGTCCGCCAATATCTGTATCTCCACAGAATACCTCTACAAAGATCCCTGTTCGTTACCTGTACCCGCAAACTGAGTACAACTATAATGCGGCTAACGTTGGCGCAGAGGGAACAATTGACAGGTACTCCAGGATATTCTGGGATCTTAACTAATTTTGTAACACCACTAAACTCATAAATATGAAAAGAATATTATCAGGTTTCCTCCTCTTAACAGCCCTGTCTTTTACAATCACAGGCTGTTTGAAGGACAAAGGATTTGGGGACTATGAGTACGGGATCAACGACCCCGACACTCAACCACCCGGTGTGGGTTTTCCCAAAGCATCTAATGCCAAAGTAACCGTTGGCCTGGATGCCGGTTCCACCACCACACAGGTCGTGAATGACCTGGTGTATGTAAACCTGGAATCAGGCAACCCTGCTTCTACGGATATACAAATCACACTTCAGTTTAGCGATGCGCTGCGTGTTGCTTACAATACAGCCAACGGAACAAATATCCTGGCCTTAAACCCGGCATTGTACAACCTGGGTTCAATGGACCTGGTGATACCTGCCGGACAGCGTAATGTACAGGTGCCTATCAATGTGCTGAA
>CAZSGD010000087.1:0-3007 GCA_964606155.1 uncultured Chitinophaga sp.
GCTTCGGCAAATGCTACTCTTTTTTCCAGCAACCCGGTTACCTTGATCCGCCATCTTTTTGCTTCTGTTTTTACTTCATATTCATCACTCACATTTACATTCCTGGAAGCTTTGGCCTGTGCGCCATCATATTTCACTTTGCCGCTATCGCAGGCGGCCGCGGCCAGCGTTCTTGTTTTAAAAAGACGGATAGCCCAGAGGTATTTGTCCAAACGAATTTTTTCTTTTGTTGCCATAATGATACTGATACAAAATTAAAAAACCTCACCCGGATTGAGTGAGGTTATAAAGGAGTTGTAGTGAAATTACATTTCCGCAAAATACTTATGAAAATACGGGATCGTCTCTATTCCCTTATAATAGTTCTCAATGTTATACTTCTCATTCGGGCTATGCAGGTTATCATTATCCAATCCAAAGCCCATAAAAATGATCTTGATACCTAATTCCCTTTCCAAAATGGAACAGATAGGAATACTGCCACCACCCCGAACAGGAATAGGCGCTTTACCAAATGTTGTTTCCACCGCCTTCGAAGCTGCTTTGTATCCCTTGCTGTCAATAGGGGTCATATAAGGCTCACCACCATGATGCAGCTCTGCTTTTACGGTTACCGATTTTGGTGCAATAGATTTAAAATAGTTCAGTAAGATATCAGTGATCTTATCCGAGGACTGGTTGGGCACCAGGCGTGCAGAAATTTTTGCATAGGCCTTAGAAGGCAAGACCGTTTTAGCCCCTTCGCCGGTATAACCACCCCAGATGCCATTTACTTCAATGGTGGGGCGGATGCCTGTTCTTTCATAAGTGGTATACCCCTTCTCTCCCCACAGTTCTTTTACGCCCAGCTCATCCATATATTCTTTTTCATCATAAGGAGCTTTATTGATAAGCGCCCTTTCTTCCTTACCGGCCACCACCACATCATCATAAAATCCGGGAATGGTAATATGATTATTTTCATCATGACAGGACGCGATCATTTTGGCAAGTATCGTCACCGGGTTAGCCACAGCGCCGCCATAAGTACCGCTGTGCAGATCCCTGTCGGCACCGGTTACTTCCACTTGTATATAAGAAAGACCGCGAACACCTGTATCCAGCGAAGGGTTTTCCATACTGAGCATGGAACTGTCGCTGATCAATATCACATCGGCTTTTAATAAATTCTTATGAGCAGCTACAAATTTTCCCAGGTTGGGCGAACCCACTTCTTCCTCACCTTCTATCAGGAATTTGATATTGGTGGTCATGCTATTGGTCTTTGTCAATATCTCCAGTGCTTTTACGTGCATGTAAAACTGGCCCTTATCATCGGCAGAGCCGCGGGCAAATATTTTCCCGTCTTTGATTACCGGATCAAAAGGGCCGCTATGCCACAATTCAAGGGGCTCCGGGGGTTGCACATCATAGTGGCCATATACCAGCACAGTTGGTTTGGAAGGATCAATAATCTTTTCCCCATATACAGCTGGATGGCCATCGGTGGCCATTACTTCTGCTTTATCACAACCGGCTGCCAGCAAACTGTTCTTTACCGCTTCGGCACATTTCTGCATATCGGCTTTGTGTTCACTTTTAGCGCTAACGGAGGGTATGCGGAGCAGGTCCAGCATTTCATTTAAAAACCGGTCTTTATTTTTTTCCTGGTAGTCTTTCCAAACTTGTGACATAGTATCGTATTTAATGATGAATCTGGGAATTCGTTGGGGGACGAATATAAGCCCTTTCTTTATTTGACGGCCTCCATCCAGGCCGGTTTTTCCAGCACCTCAAAATGACTCACCGTGGCTTCAAATTCAAGCAGGAAACCACTGTCTTCCGGGTAGTATTTGGCTTTCTCATAATCTTCGCCGGCAAACTTCTTTATAGAGGCGAGATCATCCCAAAAGGTGAGTGTGTAAAAATGTGTTACCTCGCCATCTTCTTTCTTTAATACAAAAACGCCCCGATTCCCATCAATATAGTAATCTTTCAAACCCTTTTTCTGCAGGAAAAGGTGATACGCTTCGGTATCTTCTGCTTTTACGCGGCCATGCCACATCCTGGCAATCATAACTAATTTTTTTGTTGACTTTTAACCAATCTACTCTGCCTGTTTCTTTTTGTTATGCTGGGAAAACTGGCGGTTCGCTTCATCCTGGAGCGATGTGGTCACCGCTTTGATAACCGCCTTACTGCCAAACCGGTCTTTAATATCATCCACAGCTTTATAGAGTTGCAGTTTCTCCATATTATTATCAAACAAACTCATCTGCATGGTAAAGGAGATCATCTGGCTGAAACGGACCCCTAATAACCGGACCGGCCTTCCTTTTTGATAAGATTTATTGAAAAGGTCCTTCACTTTGGCGATCAACACATCGTCGAGGGCCGTATAATCTACCGTTTCCTGCCTCGAAGTGGTCTCAAAATCCGAATAACGGATCTTTACGGTTACGCATCCCGTTAGTTTTTCGTCTTCCCGGAGTGAATAAGCTGTTTTCTCGGTGAGGCGTACCAGTTCTTTGTGTAAAAAATCAATGTCAGTATAGTCTGTATCAAAAGTATTCTCGTGGCTCATGCTTTTTTGCTCCCAGTCGGTGGCAATATCCGTACTGCCCACGCCATGTGCTTTATGCCAGAGGCTTTCTCCCCACTTGCCGGCATACCGTTCCATCAGTTCAATGGGTGTTTTGGCAATATCCTCGATGGTGTAGAGGCCAAAGCTTTTCAAGTGCTGTTCCGTTTGTTTGCCCACGCCGTTGATCTTTTCAATACCCAGGGGCCACAAAAATTCTTTTTCTTTTCCATGCGGTATCTCCAGAAAACCATTCGGCTTGGCTTCATTGGTGGCCATTTTGGCAATAAAACGTGCCGAAGAAAGTCCGCAGGAAATGGGTAAACCCGTTTCATCAATAATATGCTGTCTCAACTCCCTGGCATATTTGCTGACACCAAAGAACTTATCCATACCTGTGAGATCGATATAGAATTCATCAATACTGGCTTTTTCAAATAAGGGTAC
>CAZSGD010000088.1:0-2887 GCA_964606155.1 uncultured Chitinophaga sp.
CGGCCCCTACCTCGGTGAGGACGACATCCACCGCTACGACGATCACTACGGCCGCTAAATGTCTCCCCTTGTATGTTGAAGGGGGGGCTGTAAATTCATGGCGTTTGACCGAATGAGTCCGGCAGGCCGAGCCTCCCCTTGTGCGCCGCGAGGCAGTACGCGGGAGAGCATGGGTCGCCGGGCTCACCTTTCTGACCAACCCGAACGGTTGCCCGAGCCGGCTTGCCGAGCTCGCATCATTGCAAGGACGGGTCTTCAGGAGCGCGCCATGAACGACAGGCTCAAGGTGGTGGGGATCGACGTGTCGAAGGCCCGGCTGGACGTGTGTGCCCTGCCGGAAGGGACGGCCAGCAGCCAGGCCAACGACGAGGCGGGGATCGTGAGCCTGGTCGAGGCTCTCAAGCGGTTGGGGCCTGCCCTGGTGGTGATGTAGGCCACGGGCGGCTACGAGACCGAGGCGGCGATGGCGATCTCGGCGGCCGGCATTCGGCTCGCGGTGGTCAATCCGCGGCAGGTGCGCGACTTCGCCAAGGCCTCGGGGTTGCTGGCCAAGACCGACG
Organism: uncultured Chitinophaga sp.; assembly: GCA_964606155.1. Lineage (GTDB taxonomy): Bacteria > Bacteroidota > Bacteroidia > Chitinophagales > Chitinophagaceae > JJ008. The sequence continues at coordinate 561 of CAZSGD010000088.1, forward strand.
CCCTCGATGCGCGCGTGATCGCGCAGTTCGGGGTAGCCATCGACCCGCAGGTCACGGCGGTGGCCGACGAGGACGCCCAGGAGCTGCACGCGATGATGGTGCGCCGCAGCCAGTTGATCGCCATGCGCACGCAGGAGAAGAACCGGCTGGCGCTCGCTTTCGGAACGATGAGAAAGCCGATCAAGGAGCACATCGCCTGGCTCGATCACGCCATCGAAGGGCTCGACATCGACCTCACGCACAAGCTGCGCACCTCGCCCGCCTGGAAGGCCAAGGAGGACCTGCTGCGCTCCTTCAAGGGCATCGGCCCGGTGAGCGCGCGCACGATGCTCGCCGACCTGCCGGAGCTCGGGCGCCTCAATCGCAAGCAGATCGCCGCCCTGGTCGGCGTGGCCCCCTTCAATTGCGACAGCGGCACCTTCCGCGGCCAGCGCCACATCTGGGGCGGTCGCGCCCGGGTGCGCACTGCGCTGTACATGGCTGCTGTTGCCGCGATCCGCACCAATCCGCTGATCCGGGCGTTCTACGGGCACCTGACCGCCTCGGGCAAGCCACGCAAGGTTGCCCTCGTCGCATGCATGCGCAAGATGCTCACGATCCTGAACGCCATGGCCAAGACCCAGACCCGCTGGCAGCCGCCAGCGGCCCATCAACCCGCTTGACCGCCAACACGGTTGCTCTCCCTTGGGAGAGGGGCCGGGGGTGAGGGTTGCTACAATTCCCACCATGCACAATACCGCCAGGATCTACGTCGCTGGCCACCGAGGCCTCGTCGGTTCAGCGCTCGTCCGCAGCCTCCAGCGCAAGGGCTACGCCAACCTCATTACCCGCACCCACGCCGATCTCGACCTGGCCGACCTTGCGGCCGTGCGCAAGTTCTTCGACACGGAACGCCCCGAGTACGTGATGCTCGCGGCTGCAAAGGTAGGCGGCATCCTCGCCAACCGCGACCAGCCGGCGGACTTCATCCATCAGAACCTCGCGATCCAGACCAACGTCATCGACGAGGCCTACCGCCACGACGTGAAGCGCCTGCTCTTCCTCGGCTCGAGCTGCGTCTATCCGAGGGACTGCCCGCAGCCGATCAAGGAGGAGTACCTCCTCACGAGCCCGCTCGAGACCACGAACCGGGCCTACGCGCTCGCCAAGATCGCCGGCATCGAGATGTGCGCGTCCTACAACCGGCAGTACGGCACCCAGTACCTCGCCGTGATGCCGACGAACCTCTACGGCCCCGGCGACAACTACGACCTCACCACCTCCCACGTCCTTCCCGCGCTCATCCGCAAGTGTCACGAAGCGAAGCTGGCCGGTGCGAGCACCGTCCCGCTGTGGGGCACAGGCAAGCCGCTGCGCGAATTCCTTCACAGCGACGACATGGCCGATGCCTGCCTATTCCTCATGGCGTTGCCGGACGATCGCTTCGTCCAAGTGGCGGTGGGCAGCCCCGGCTTCCCGCTGGTCAACATCGGCGTTGGTACGGACCAGACAATCCGGGAACTCGCCGACCTGGTGAAGGAAGTCGTCGGCTTCCGGGGCGAGTTCACCTGGGACGCAAGCAAGCCCGACGGCACGCCGCGAAAGCTGCTTTCCGTGGACAGGCTTCGCGCACTGGGGTGGCGTGCCCGGATAGGCCTGAAGGAAGGCATCGCCCAAACCTACGCGCAGTACGCCGCCGGGGCCTAGCGGCGTTTTTCTACCCTCTCCCAAGGGAGAGGGTAGATTAGCGAGCGAGAAGTCCCGCCAACCCGCGGCAACCATCCTCCACCATGTCCAGCATGAGGTCGAAGTCCTTCGGCTGACCGCCATAGGGGTCCGGGACGTCCTCGCCGTGGAACCGGTCGCCGTAGTCGAGGAAGAGCTCGATCTTGTGCTTGCAGCGCGTGGGCGCGATCTGGCGCAGGGTGGCGAGGTGATCGCGGCTCATGCCCAGGATCACGTCGAAGTGGTCGAAGTCGTCGCCGCGCACCCGCCGCGCGATCATGTGCGTGAGGTCGTAGCCGCGAAGCTTGGCGCGCTCGACGGCCACGGGGAAAGGGGGCTTGCCGACGTGGAATTCGTGCGTGCCGGCCGAATCCACCTGGAAGCGGTCCGCCACCTTCCGGTCGGACAGGAGCTTCTTCAGGACGCCTTCTGCGGTGGGGGAGCGGCAGATGTTGGCCGTGCAGACGAACAGGATCGAACGCATTCCCCAATTGTAGGGTTTCGGGGACATGTTCGCGAACGCGTCCCCACCGTCACATGAGGGCGTAGGCGAGCTTTATGTATTCAATGATGACGAACTGGGCCGATCGCCGGCTCGTCCACCACCGGTCGGGCTGCCACCA
>CAZSGD010000089.1:0-2819 GCA_964606155.1 uncultured Chitinophaga sp.
TTAACTTCATGAAAAGAAAGCACCTCCTGTCTCAGACAGGAAAAATATTTTTTCACAATCTCTGATTAAAATTCATTCATGAAATATTCTAAATTTTCATTCATTATTATTGCGTTCCTTTATTCTTTAATGCTTCAGGCACAGCAATCTGAAACTTCTTATAAAATCAATACACTAACCTTTAACCCGGCTACCTTATTATGGTATTCTACCCCTGCAAAAAAATGGGACGAAGCCCTGCCGGTTGGCAATGGTCGCCTCGGCGCCATGGTATTTGGAAAGAATGGGGAAGAGCGTGTTCAGTTAAATGAAGAAACCTACTGGTCGGGAGGGCCATACTCAACCGTAGTAAAAGGAGGTTATAAAGTATTGCCCGAAATACAAAAAAAGGTCTTTGAAGAAAAATACCTGGCGGCACATAATTTATTCGGCAGAAATTTAATGGGCTACCCGGTTGAACAAATGAAATACCAATGCCTGGCCAACCTGCATTTGTTTTTTAAAAACCAGGACAGTGTTACTGATTATAAACGATGGCTTGACCTGGAAACGGGCATTTCGGGTGTTTCATATAAATCAAATGGTGTAAATTATCAACGGGAAGTTTTTTCATCGGCACTCGACCAGGTAATCGTTATTCGTATTACGGCCGATAAATCCAACAGCATTTCCTTTACTACCAACCTGCGTGGAGAAAGAAATCAAACCCACTCCAATTATGCAACCGATTATTTCAGGATGGATCCCTATGGCAATGACGGGTTGATCCTCATTGGCAAATCGGCCGACTACATGGGTATTGAAGGAAAGATGAGGTATGAAGCAAGGATAAAAGCAGTGCCGGAAGGCGGGACCATGAAAACAGAAGATGTAAATCTTACCATAGAAAATGCCAATTCAGTAACCCTCTATTTTGCAGCAGCCACCAATTTTGTGAATTACAAAGATGTAAGTGCCGACGAGCATCAAAGAGTAACCAATTATTTTAACGCCATTGAAAGTAAAAATTATAACAGCATTCTTACAGCTTCCATTGCTGATCATAAAAAATATTTCGACCGGGTATCGCTGCAATTATCCAACACCAAAAATTCTTTTTTACCAACATCAGAACGGGTTAAAAAAATTCAAACCGAACCTGACCCTTCTATGGCGGCATTGAGTTACCAGTTTGGCAGGTACCTTATGATCGGTTCTTCCCGGCCCGGTACCGAGCCCGCCAACCTGCAGGGCATCTGGAATGACAATATGAACCCTTCCTGGGATTCGAAATATACCACCAACATCAATACCGAAATGAATTACTGGCCTGTGGAGAGCGGTAACCTGTCGGAATGTGCCGAACCCCTGGTTAGAATGATCAGGGAACTAACCGACCAGGGTTCACAGGTTGCACGTGAACATTATGGCTCCAGGGGATGGGTGTTTCATCAGAATACAGATATATGGCGGGTGGCTGCGCCCATGGACGGACCCACCTGGGGAACATTTACAGTAGGGGGCGCCTGGCTCTGTACACATATTTGGGAGCACTATCAATACACGATGGACAAAGGATTTTTGAAAGAAACATATCCATTGATAGAAGGCTCTGTGCAATTCTTCATGGATTTTTTAGTCCCACATCCAAATGGAAAATGGTTAGTAACCAATCCTTCTACTTCGCCTGAAAATTTTCCGGACGGTGGTGGCAACAAACCTTATTTTGATGAAGTAACAGGAGGGTTTCGTGAAGGCACAACCATATGTGCAGGTTCTTCTATTGATATGCAGATTTTGTACGACCTGTTTGGTTATTTTATTGAAGCATCAAAAGTTTTAGGAAAAGAAGATTCATTCGTTCAGCAGGTAAAGACTGCAAGAGAAAAATTAGTTCCACCACAAATTGGCAAAGATGGTTCATTACAGGAGTGGGCTGATGACTGGAAATCTCTGGAAAAAAATCACCGGCATTATTCACACATGTACGGGTTATACCCGGGCAAAGTGTTGTACGAAAAAAGGACACCTGCATTGATTGAATCATATAAAAAAGTATTGAATGAAAGAGGAGATGCCTCCACCGGCTGGTCACGGGCCTGGAAAATGGCTTTATGGGCAAGGCTGAATGATGGCAACCGGGCCAATAAAATTTACAAAGGGTATTTGAAAGAACAATGCACGGCTTCTTTTTTTGCACTATGTGGCAGGTCATTACAGGTTGACGGATCTTTTGGCGTTACCGCTGCTGTTACTGAAATGCTGATGCAATCGCACGATGGGTTTATTAAATTATTGCCTGCATTGCCCGACGAATGGAGCGAAGGCGAATTCAAAGGCCTGTGTGCAAGGGGTGGTTTTGAACTGGATTTTGTTTGGAAAAATAAAATGCTAACACAATTGAAAATATTATCAAAGGCAGGCGGGGTTTGCCGGATTGAAATTAAACCGGGCATGAAGATCAGCAGCAATGGTAAAAAAATTGCATTTAATAAACTTGCAAACGGATTAATAGAATTTAACACGGTGAAAGGAGCTGTTTACCTTGTTAACTGATCGAATTTTCCCGGATAAGATCAACATATTCTTTTATAGAACCTAATAGGGTCAGTTATTCTTCCCTGCAAATGCTGCCTGCAACATCACGGCAGAAGTATAAAGGATAACAATGATAACTATCCAACGCAGTGTATCCAGCGGTAATGACTTAACGATCAACGCAGCGATCAAAACGGCTACCATGCCAGGTATAGCCATGGCCACAGCGGCTTTACGGTTATAGGCTCCTTCTTTTATAAATTTAACAGAAGCCGGCGGCATTAAAAAAGCACAGGAGCCCA
>CAZSGD010000090.1:0-2501 GCA_964606155.1 uncultured Chitinophaga sp.
AGCCAGGTAAGCGAAAAGTCCTGTGCAAAAGGAAGCCCCGGAGACGGATGAGTCTTCGGGGCTTTTTGGTTACCTGGTGTTCAGCGCGCGCTTTCAGGTGGGACCCATCAGGTAAGCGGTATCGTTTTATACCATAGGTGCATTTGTAGCCAGTTTTTCGGTTGAATTATTTTAATTTGATGGTTTTTGTTTTTATTTTTTTGATCAACGTTAAACAAGAGCATATAACTTCCCTTACCCGTCAAAGGCAGGATTTTATTTATTTAGTAAACTCATTCTCTTCAGGCGCAATCTGTTTTCTTATAGCGGAGATGCTTTATTGCAGCTATCCGGCTGATTCACTTTGCTTTCAAATGTCTGGCACAATACTCCTCTTCTGAACACAGCTGCCAATTCAAGTTTTCCCTTTTTACATGCCGGACACAACGAAATGTCAACACCATGTTTTTCAAGCATACGTGTTTGTACAGTCACCAGTACTTTTTTTGGCGGAGGTGGCAGCTTCATCATTTCAAACAAATCCAGCAGTCGTTTTGTCCGGTTATGATTAGACAGGTAACCGTAATGCCTGATTTTTACAAAACGTAATGGCAATATATGCTGCTCAAACCTGCGGATAAATTCATCGATGCCCAGGGTCATTATCTTCTTCTCTTCATTTGTTCCGCGTGCATGATAATCCTTATAACGGAAGGTAATGCTGTTATTTGCCTGATCTATTTCCTGTATGCGATGTGCGGTTATGGCTACCTTATGCGTGTATCGTCCAAGGTATTCAAGCACCTGTAACGGACCGCCAAATGGCTTTTTGGCATAGACGTTCCATTTTTTGAAACCAATCTCCTTTATCATACCTTCCATAACAACATCATCCTTTACCTGCAGCAATTTTTTTGCAAGCATCTTACGCAGTTGTCGCAGGAAATAAGCTTTGTAGATTTTACGCATGGCATCTTTTGGAAACAGGTACGTATTGTTTTTACGTTTTTCCTTTATCCATTTACCGCTATTGATGCCGCCACCGCTTACAATGCAATGCACATGGGGATGGAAGTTTAAGTCCTGGCCCCACGTATGCAGTATGCTTATAATGCCAGGCATGGCCCCGAGCCATTTTTCATCCCGGGCAAGCTTTAGTAACGTATACGCGCTGGCATCAAATAACAGTTTAAAGAGTGCATTGCGGTTACCCATAATTAATCCGTTAAGTTCGTGTGGCAAGGTAAAAACCACATGGTAATACGCTGTGGGAAGCAGTTCTGCAGTTTTATCCTCCAGCCATTGTTCCCTGCGCAAACCACCGCAATTGGGGCAATGCCTGTTGCCGCAATTGTGATATTGATAATGCTCATGCAAACAGTTGCCATCATTACACCGGTAATAGTTCATGCCCTGCCGGGCCGTGTGGCAGGAACTGAGTTTGCCAAAAACGGATTTACTGTACGGGTTTTGGATTTCCTGTGAGGCCCTTCGAAATACAATTTGCTGCAATTTTTGCTTTAGCCCGTTTATTCCCGGCTGTTCAGTCATGATCCGGCAGCATTTTATCCAAAGGCGAAACAAGGTTATTACGTTTGCTTTGCTGGAGATGCAAATAGATCATCGTTGTTTCAATTTTTGAATGACCCAACAGGATTTTGATGGTATGGATATCGCATCCATTATCAAGTAAATGGGTAGCAAAAGAATGCCTCAGGGTATGAGCAGTAAATTTTCCGGATACAAAACCAGCCTTTATCATGGCGCTGTTGACAATAGTCTGAAGGCTGCGTTCATGCAATGATTTACCCAGGAGTTGTTTGCTTTCAAACAGGTAAATCTTCGGACGGTACTGCCGGTAATAGTTCTCCAGGTCAACAAGCACCATTTTCGGAAGCAGGGTATACCGGTCCTTTTGACCTTTTCCCTGCCTGACCGCTATCCTGTTATTGGCCCTTTCAATATCAGCCATTTTCAGGTTCTTAACCTCACCCAATCGCATTCCGGTGCCGTACAACAGACCTATTACAGCCTTTTGGCGCACATCAGTCACAGCAGCGTACAACTGCCTCACTTCATCCTGCGTCATCACCGGTGGCAGCACAAATTCCTTGCGCGGATAAAGTTTGGATGGCAGTACAAAGGGTTTCTTTAAAACATGTTTGAAGAAAAAACTGCAGCTTTGAGCCACACTCCTGCATTTAGCGCGGCCTACGCCATGCACGCTCTTTATAAAAAGGATATATTGGGTTATATCCTGGCCGGTGAGCTGCTCCACTTCTTTTTGATGATGATACTGAAACAGCAGGCGCAGCTCCATCAGGTAACTTTTCACCGTTCCATGGCCATAGTTGCCCATTTCCAGGGTATGGTGCAACTGATCAAGCCAATACAACTGGTTTTCGCCTAAGGCATTTTTCGATAATTGATTTTTTTTTCCATTTTATTGTTTATTTTTGATGAGTTACAAAGATTAGCAATTATGGTGATAAAAGCCTTCACTGAAAGTGTGCGCTTGAACA
>CAZSGD010000091.1:0-2467 GCA_964606155.1 uncultured Chitinophaga sp.
AATAACTAAGGCTTCATACGGTCTATAAGACCCAGTATGAAGCCGATGTTGCACGACAACCACCCCCACACAGTATGCGGGCTTATTTTAGGTGGATTATATTATGGGGATTAAATACACCTTTGTTAAAAGCGGTAAAGTTTACCGGTTAAAAAGTGCTTTCAAAATTAGCAGAAAAGGCTACAATATATTACGATACACTTTAAAAAGTTATCTTTTTTGTCGAAAATGGTTCCGGCCGGGCACACCTATCCCATGCTGTAGTTCAGCCGTTTTTAAAATGCAGGTAAGGCCTGTTTGCTCCAGTCGTTATTTGACAACTGTGATGGAGGAGGCCTTTGCAATGGGGTGAAGACTTCAACACGTACCATTTTACCCTTTTTACAACAGGGACACAGATCGGGATTGAAGTTCAGCTTCTCTTTACAGATAACTTTCCAGTTCTTTTTTGGCTTTTTCTTATACGCTTGCGGTTTTCTGCCAGTCATTTTTAATTTGACTGCATGCAGCATTTCCGCACTTCGTGATGAGTATATTCCAAAATGCCTGATTTTTACAAATGATTTTGGCAGAATGTGCAAGGCAAACCGGCGCAGGAACTCCTCTCCTGTTAGGGTCATGTGCTTTTTTACTCCTTCCTGCCGGTAATCCTTGTACAGAAATGTGATTTCATTTTCATCAATATGTACCAGGCGATGGTTGGAGATGGCTATCTTATGTGAATAGCGCCCGATATATTCCATCACCCCTTTGCTGTTGTTGAATGGCTTTTTAGCATACACCACCCAATCTTTTTTAAACAATGCATTAAGAAATAGCTTTCCTGGATCGTTAATGAGCCCCTGCTTCATAAGCTTCCTGATTCCAGCAACAAATTTGGCCCGGAATACTTTTTTCATCTCCTTTACGGGGAATAGCCAGGAACCGTTACCCCTGGTACTTTGCCACTGGGCCTGTTTATTCAGGCCCCCGGCCGGAATGATGCAGTGCACATGCGGATGCAGCATGAGTTGCTGTCCCCAGGTATGAAGGATGGACATCATACCGGTATCAGCACCCAGATGATCTTTATTGGAAGCAAAGCCATCAATGGTCCTCCAGGCGGTTTCAAACAACAATGCAAACATTCTTTCAGGATAGCGTAAACAGTAACCGTTCAGCTCATGAGGTAAGGTAAATACGACATGAAAATGCTTTACCGGAAGCAGCTTTTCCGAATGATGATCTATCCAGGCTTCCCGGTTTACAGCCTGGCATTTCGGGCAATGCCGGTTGCGGCATGAGTTGTAGCTGGTTCGTGTATGCTTGCAGTTATCGCACACATCAGTATGACCTCCCAGACAGGCTGTGCGGCAGTGAAGCAATGCCCGGAAGGTTTTACTGATGTATGGTGTCGGATGAAACTGCCTTTCATAAGTGATTCTGAAATTTTTTATAATCTCTGCCACCTCATGTTTTGGCCGCATTAAACCTTGCCATAAAGCGAATCGAACGGGCTGTGCGGGGATTTTCCCCTGGACTGCATTACATGCAAATAGACCATCGTGGTTTCAATATTGACATGGCCCAGCAGGTTTTTGATCGTTACAATATCAATGCCGTCTTCGAGCAGGTGGGTGGCATAGCTGTGCCGAAGCGTATGTGGACAAATGCCTTCCTTCCTGAAATTGCACTTCTTAACCGTTTCAGCCATGAGATGCTGTATCCCGCGGTTCGAATAGGGTTCTCCCGTTTTATACCCTTCAAATAAATAATTCAACGGACGTTCAGAAAACAGGTAGTTTTTTAACCCGGGCATGATAAGTTTTGATAAAGGAATATAACGGTCCTTATGTCCCTTTGACTGCTTAATATGAACCATGCCCCTTGAAAAATCCACAGCTCCGATTTTCATTTGTGACAGTTCGGAAACCCGCAATCCATGTGCATAGATAAAGGCCAGCATGATTTTATGCTTAAGTAATGCCGGCGTTTTGAACAGTGATTTACATTCTTCCCTGGAAAGCACAACAGGCAATTTGCTTTTCCGGTGCAGAACGGGTAAATTTACAAGGCGCTGGGCGTGGCCCATCCTGCGAAAATAAAAACGCAGTCCGAATACAGTATGCTTAAAGCTGGAAAGGGAGGGTGATACAGCTGTGTTTGCAAGCGAAGCCAAGTAGTCTTGTATCTGTTCATCATTGATAGATTCTGGCAGGCAGCCAAAATGGAGGGATAATGCTGCCAGCTTGGTTGCATAGTTCACAAGTGTGGTATCGCTTCTTCCATTTAAAATAATCTGCTGTCTTAGTTTTTCGTAAGCAGGTTTGAATCCAGGAACATTATTAAATGCTTCGGCCAGGATTGTAGGTTTTTTTTTGTCATTTTGATAAGTTTTTATAAGTTTACCACAAAGTATGAAAACCACGCCAGGCTACCATGCAATGGAGAAAATTATTATGGCACAGGCCGGGGTGGTTTTGTGCAA
>CAZSGD010000092.1:0-2431 GCA_964606155.1 uncultured Chitinophaga sp.
AACTTCCTCATCAACAAAGGCACGATCGATCATTATGCCGTGAGCATGGAAACACTAAGGGCCTGGATCACCCTGAATGCCGGCAATAAAAAAGAAGTAAAAGATATCCTGGATAAATCCCCCCTGGTCAAATTCTGGGAATACGAGATCGACGAGCTGTTTGTACTGGATGGCCAGCATTATCGGCTGCCCGAAGTGAACCCGAATTGAGTTTTGTTGTAACTTTTCCTTTGTAAGACCGTTCCATACAAAATTTTCCCATGAGAAAATGGCTGATCCTGTTATTGTCCTTCCCCTGCAGCGAAGTATTCTCCCAATGTTCCTGCCTGGAGGATTATCAATTCATCAAACTTCATATTGAAAAGAACCATGGCGGTTTCAATAAGAAAATAAAGTCGCCGGAAGAACCGGCCTATAAAGCCTTTACAAAAGATCTGGAAAAGAAAATAAAAAATGACAAGACCGGGAAATACTGTATTGCTTACCTTAAACAATATATCCTTTACCTGCAGGACCATCACAGTAATATCACCGGGCCTTCTTTGGCCATCAAAGAAGATGATGAGACAGCGCTGGCCAATTTTTTTAAAAGCCCGGCATATCTTAATACGGAGAGAATAGATATGGATCCCCTGCCGGGCGATTCCGTTAACCAGGCTGATGCAGATAAAATGGAAGGTGTTTATTTAACAGCCGACAGCACCTATATTGTACAGGTAGTAAAAAATAAAACGGAGCAAAGGGATTATGCAGCTGTGATAGTATCTTCTAAATCCAAACTTTGGTCGAGAGGGCAGGTAAAATTTGAGTTGAAGAAATTGAATGACTCTGTAGTTGCGGTTTTTAATTATCTACGCAATCATAGTCTCAGTTATGAAGAAGCTCCTTTCAAAAATGGGGAGCTTCAGTTGAATAACTGGATCAAAGCAGGTACTGCTTCGAAACAAAATCGCCCGGTCATCAGCAATGAGCTGATCTCATTCAGTATTTTGGATAGTAACACCACCCTGCTGAGTATCCGGTCCTTTGATGCTTCTTTGTATAAAAAACTGGACTCGGCTTATAAAGCCGTGATGCCGGAGATCAAAAAACGCCCTAACCTGGTCATCGATGTACGGAATAATGGTGGCGGGTCGGACCAATCTTATTCGGCTTTGATGCCATTGATCTTTACCGGTCCTTTTGAAAGTGATGTGGTGGAACTCTACAGCACCCCGGGCAATATCAAAGCCTACGAAGATTATGATGAAAAACTGAAGCAATCTTCTTCAGCTAACCAGGGTGTGTTTAAGGGGCCCATAGCCAAAATGAAAACTGTTTCGGCTTATTCTTTTGTACCGATGGGTAATGGCAAACCCATTACTATTAGCTATCCGAAGAACCCGGGGAACCCGGTGAAGATAGCGGTACTGTATAACCGCTTTTGCGCCAGCAGTTGTGAGTCGCTGTTGTTTGAAGCGATGAACAGCAGCAAGACCATTTTTGTGGGGGAAAATTCGGGAGGCTATACAGGTTATGGAAACGTGATGAGTGTGACCACCCCCTGTGGCAATCAATTGTACTGGACCACTACTGTATATGCCAAACAATGGAAATATGAATTTGTGGGGATACCGCCGGATTATCGTGTGCCTGCTGAAGAGAAGGATTGGGTGGAATATACCAGGCGATTGTTGAAATAGTTATGGGTTAGGTAATAACTCACCTACCCTTTCCTTTTTCTGACCATTTTGGTTTTTGTTTCAGTACTTTTTTATAGATGGGGCAGGTTTCAATATGACAACCCGGCAAATAGCCGGTACTCATCAGGAACTCATTCACGATCTCGCCGCCGGTGAAGCGAAATGTTTGTTTGAATAATTTCACCCATTCTTCTTTTGTTTTGGGATGATGCTTGTCAAGCCAGTTTTTAAACGACCCATCAGTTTTTTGAATGGCTTTAATGGTCTTAGCATTATGGACCGCAGCTTCGATCTTCAAACGGTTACGTATGATGCCCGCATCCAGCATCAGTTTTCCCTTTTTCTTATCGGTATAACGGGCTACTTTGTCGATATTGAAATTATCAAAGGCTTTAAAGAAGTTATCTTTCTTTTTCAGTATCGTTTCCCAGCTTAGCCCTGCCTGGTTTATTTCCAGCACCAGGCGTGCAAAAAGCAGGTTATCGTCATGTATAGGAAAGCCATACTCTGTATCGTGGTAGGGCCGGTGAACGGTGTCTTTTCCGGCATTTTGAACAAATTCGCAATAACTAGTTGCCATACAATGAAATCTGTGCGAAAATAGATGAAAAATATTTTGTCTGGAAACCTGTGTACCCCTATCTTTGCCGTCCCGAAAAACAAGGGACATTTGGGAGTTTAGCTCAGCTGGTTCAGAGCATCTGCCTTACAAGCAGAGGGTCGGCGGTTCGATCCCGTCAACTCCCACG
>CAZSGD010000093.1:0-2344 GCA_964606155.1 uncultured Chitinophaga sp.
GTGCATCCATTTCGTTGAAAACGATATCAATGTTATCGGGCCCGATGCCGGTGGATATTACAGACAAATGTTTTTTGCCGATATAACCGGTGTGGGTAATGAACTCCCGGTGCTGAAGTTTATGTTCAACCTTGTCGAAGTGTGCGCTTACTTTTTTAACCCTGTCAGGGTCGCCTACTACGATAACGGTTGGGGCCAGTTCTTCGGGGCGTACATCTAAATGATAAATGGCACCGCGGCTGTTGATGATGAGTTCCGATTCGGGGATGGGTTGCATAGGTGGTCGTTAAAGAACAAAGATATTAAATTGGCATAGTATCTAAGAATTTCAAATTTGTGTTTAGCTTTAAAAAATGAATGAACAAAGAACGATTGGAATATATGAACGAACTGACAGCATCTATTTAGGCGATCCTGTTGAAACTGTCGAGATCAATCATATACCTTTAGATAAATTGAAAAGTATCATTTCTGGAAACAAAGATGATCCTTTTTTATATGATGGATATATACTGTTGATGGCTGAGATAGATCAGTTGAATGAATTTTTGGAGGAGAGAATCTTTCCCGACTTTGAGTTATATGAATATGTGATGGAATGTTATGGCTAATACTTGATTAGGATTGATTTCTGCAACTATCTGTTTCAAGAGATTACTTTTGTTTATACACCACTCCTTCCTTCATCACAAAAACCACCTTCTCCATCACACTTATATCTTTAATCGGATCACCATCCACTGCAATAATATCTGCAAGCTTTCCTTTTTCAATGGTGCCCAGTATCTCTGAAACTCCGAGCAATTCAGAAGTACTTAATGTGGCAGAGCTTATTGCTTCTAATGGAAGCATTCCTCCTTCCACCATATACACAAACTCTTTCCAGTTCTTGCCGTGTGAAAAAACTCCGGCATCGGTACCAAACGCAATTTTTACACCAGCTTTGTAGGCTCTGGTAAATGTTGCCTGGATCTTAGGACCCACTACCAATGCTTTTGGTGTAACAATATCTGAATAGTAGCCGGGTATCTTTGCAGAGTCGGCAGTGGATTTTCCGGCAATGATGGTAGGCACTAGCCAGGTACCATATTTCCTGCATAACGCAATGCTCTCATCATCCATATAGGTACCGTGTTCAATAGAGTTAACTCCTGCCTTCACCGCTCTTTTTATTCCTTCGGCACCATGTGCATGGGCAGCTACTTTAAATCCGTAATCTTTTGCTGTTTCTATGATCCCTTTTAATTCTTCATCGGTAAACTGTGCACCAGATGCATCTTTGGCCTGGCTCAATACACCTGCTGTTGCGGTTATTTTAATCAGGTCTGAACCGTCTTTATACCGCTGGCGTACTGCTTTCCTTGCTTCATCAGCTCCGTTAATTACGCCATCAGCAGGGCCGGGGTCACCCATCAGGTTTTTACGGTAGCCATTTGTCGGGTCAGCGTGCCCTCCGGTTGTTGCTATAGATTTACCTGCTGTATAAATTCTTGGGCCAACAATTAAACCTTTGTTGACCGCATTGCGTAAAGAAACATTCACGCCACTTCCACCTAGGTCACGAACGGTTGTAAATCCTGCCATCAATGTAACGTTTGCATATTTTACTGATTCAAAAGCAATATCCTGTGGATTCATGGTGAACCGGTCGGCTACTGAACCTTTTTTTGTCTCACCTTCCATGTGAACATGCATATCCATTAAACCCGGCATCACTGTGTAATTTTTCAGGTCAATAAATTTATCTGCCGGGCCAGGCTGAACATATCCCTGTTTTACATCCATAATCTTATTGCCGGTAATAATTACCGACATAGCCTCCAAAACAGTTTTGTTCCTTACATCGATCAGTTTGCCGCAATGGATGATGGTTTGCCCACTGGGCCCTGTGGGTTGTGCCTGTGCCACTACACTTATGAACAGGATGGCAGCGATCAGCCGGATTGTTTTATTCATCTTATGTATTTGAAGGTTAAATTAAGTCAAATGGCCGGGATGATAAAATAAAATGCAGCGGAACAGGACTGTGCAATTTTTCAAAAAATAATTTATAAAAAAAGAGTAGCTTTTAATTCTAAAATCATTCAGTTATGAAACAAATTTTAATTCTTTCCGCAATATTGTTCCTTCAGACCAGCGAAGTTTTTTCGCAGGTGCCTCCATACCATGTTGTTTTTGATGTGACCACCAAAGACACCAATACACACAAAGCAGTGATCAGGTGGTGCAATGAAATTTTAGGCACTAACCCTAATGCCAAAATAGAAGTGGTTTATTATGCACAGTCGCTGGAGATGATCACCAAAGGAAAGTCGGTGGTTTCGGCAGAAGTTTCAAAGCTTGC
>CAZSGD010000094.1:0-2316 GCA_964606155.1 uncultured Chitinophaga sp.
CTGACTGATAAACAGGCCTCCTCATTATTTAATGAATGGGCGGGGCTTGTTTTATCATTTAATCAAAGCAACGGTAGAATGCTTACTTTCACTCTCCCGTAAAGTTCCGCTTCTGTTCATAAGATCCCGGCCTTTTAAACAAAGCATAATAGGACTTTTAAACAAAGTCAACCGGAATGATTTGATACAATTTTGTTTCATTAAAAAACAAATTTTTATGAAACAGAATAATTACCAGGGAGCACTGCAACGACCCGTCAGCTCAGGTTTCGATGCCCACTCCACAGCCACAGATGTTATTAGCGGAATTGACCTTACCGGAAAAATTGCCTTCGTTACCGGGGGTAACACTGGCATCGGCCTGGAAACTACCAAAGTTCTTGCCGCTGCCGGAGCAACGGTAATAGTGCCTGCGAGAGATATTGAAAAGGCTAAAAAAAATCTGCAGGGTATCAATAATGTTGAAATCGGGTCAATGGATTTAATGAGTCCGGCTTCGATAGATGCTTTTGCGCAAACATTTTTGGCTTCGGGCAGACCGCTTCACCTGCTCATCAATAATGCAGGCATTATGTGGGTGCCTTTGAGAAGAGACAGCCGGGGCATCGAATCACAGTTAGCCACCAATTACCTGGCACAATTTCACCTCACCGCCAGATTATGGCCCGCATTGAAAAAGGCCCATGGCGCCAGGGTGGTGAATGTATCATCACAGGGCCACCATTTCGGTGCATTTAATTTCGATGACCCCAATTTCAACTATCGTGAATATGAATCACTCCAGGCCTATGGGCAATCGAAAACTGCCAGTAATTTATTTACAATGGAACTTGACCATTTAGCCAGCCCATATAACGTAAGAGCATACTCCGTACATCCCGGCTCTATTGGCGGCACCGAGCTGGCCAGGGAAGCTACCCTGGAAGTTTTTCATCAATTAGGCTTTTGCGATGAGCAGGGAAATATTTACCCGAAAGTGCTGGCCTCGCTGAAAACTATTCCGCAAGGTGCAGCCACTACAGTATGGTGTGCTACCAGTACGGAGTTGGCCAACTTAGGTGGCGTGTATTGCGAAGATGGAGATATTGCAGTACTGGTGGATGAAAAATCGGAATTATCCCCTACCCATGGTGTTCAGCCTTATTCTTTGGATAAAAACTTTGCAAAACGCTTATGGGCCTGGAGTGAGAAAATGACCGGGATAAAATTCAGTATAACTGATGAAGCTACGGAACATGTACCCGCTCAGCAGCAAACCTAAAACGAACAACCATTGCTTAACTTTATTATATCAACACCGATGGAGTACACAGCTAAATATATCACCCCGGATATCAAACTTTCCTGCTACGACGATAAATTCTTTAAATCAGACATCCTGTTTGAACAGCATTTGCTGGTATGGTTCATTTCAGGTGAAACAAAAATTGTGCAGGCCGATGCGACTTATTGGTTCAAAGCCGGTGATATCTTTTTGATCCCCAGGAACCAACTCGCCACTATTCTCAACTATCCAACTGATGGAAAGCCGCATAAATCAGTGGTCATGCATTTGACTACGGAAAGGCTGCGGACATTTTATACTTCTTTGTCTATAAAGCCCAAAATGGCTGCTTCGCCAAAAATATATTCCTATAACGATCACCCCTTGCTGGAAAGCTGCCTGGCATCGCTGATTCCTTATTTTGAAATGAAAGACCTTCCGGAAAATATCGCATCGCTTAAAATAACCGAAGCCATCCATATTCTGCGTTCCATTGATCCGGGTATTGATAATGTATTGGCCAATTTTGAAGAACCCGGTAAAATTGATTTGATCAGCTACATGGAAAAAAATTTCATGTTCAATATGCCCATAGAAAAATTCGGGTATCTCACAGGACGAAGCCTCACCACCTTTAAGCGTGATTTTAAAAAGGCTTTCAATACCACGCCTCAACGATGGCTGACGCAAAAAAGACTCGAATTAGCACATTACCAGTTTGTGGAAAAGAAAAAAAAGCCCCTGGATGTTTGTTATGAAGTGGGGTTTGAGAACCTGTCACATTTTTCTTACGCCTTTAAAAAACATTTTGGCTACGCCCCAACGACTTTACTGGAAAAAGTGGTAAGGGAATAAGACGGTGTAAAAAAAATTGACCGTTAGCGCCGGGTAGCGCCATCGGTCAATTATCCGCATCTTTCAGCGTGGGTTTTATAAGGCCACCGTGGTCCTTAGTAACCTTCCTTCTCCATTAAAGAATAAGAATTTCTTCTCTACACCGCTTTTTTCAGCCTTAAGGCGGTATTGGATCACGTACCCGGGCAGGTACACCA
>CAZSGD010000095.1:0-2218 GCA_964606155.1 uncultured Chitinophaga sp.
TCATACCGTTTTCATCAACTCCCTGATCCTCGCATGATGCTTCTCACTCACTTTCCAAACCGGCAACCGGAATGTATTCTGGCAAAGGCCCATTTCACTCAGGTAAGCTTTTACACCACTGGGGCTGCCTTCGGTAAACATGGAAGCTATGATATCGATGTATTTATAATGTAACGGCGATGCTTCCGCGAATTTACCGGCCAGGCATAATCGCACCATTTCGGAAAACTCCAGCGGGTAAGCATTTGCCACCACCGAAATAACCCCTTCCCCACCGGCAGCGATCACCTGGAGTGTGATGGGATCATCGCCGCTGATGACCATAAAATCTTTGGGTTTATTCTTCAGAATTTGATTCAAGAGGTTAAAATCGCCGCTGGCTTCTTTAGTGGCAAAAATATTTTTGCATTCATGGGCAATGCGCAATTGTGTTTCGGCCGATACACTTTGGCCGGTACGGCCGGGCACATTATACATAATGATGGGAAGCGGTGTGGCTTCATTCAATGCTTTATAGTGCTGGAAAAGTCCTTCCTGGTTGGGCTTGCTGTAATAAGGTGATACAGAAAGTATGGCATCGTAACCTGCCAGGTCAAATTTTTTGAATGACTGTACCACTTCGTGGGTATCATTGCCACCAATACCTGCTACGATGGGCAAACGACCGGCCACCGTTTTACTCACAAAAGAAAAAACCTGCTGTTTTTCTTCGCCATGCACGGTACCGCTTTCACCAGTGGTGCCCAATACAACAAGGTATTCCACTTTTCCCTTTATCCAGAACTCGATCAGTTTTGCATAACTATCCCAATCAATACTTCCATCTGTATGAAAGGGTGTAACGATCGCAATACCAGTACCTGTGAATTTTTTTCGTAATGACATTTTTTCTTATAACTCAGTGTTTATATAATGTAACGTTGAAGTTCTCATCAGCAATGACCTACGATCTTTAAGAGCTAGACCTCCAACTTCAACCCTTTAGCAACTCTTCGATCTATAAAACTCCCGGCTCCAGACTCAAGACTCCCAACTCCCGACTTTCCTCAAACTTCTTCCCAAAATCCCATTTTCCCAAACTTCACGATGCGGTTATTCACTCTCTCTTCGGCTGTTTTTTGTTTCAGTTCTGCGATCACGGGTTTCAGGAAATCTTTCAGGATGCGGGCAGCTTCGTCATAATCCCAATGGGCGCCACCGATCGGTTCGGGGATGATGCCGTCGATAAGACCGAACCCAAGCATTTTATCGGCTGTGAGGCGGAGTTGTTCGGCCGCCACTTCTTTTTTGTCCCAGCTGCGCCAGAGAATGGAGGAGCAGCTTTCGGGGCTGATCACCGTGTACCAGGTGTTTTCCATCATAAACACTTTATCGCCCACGCCGATGCCTAAGGCGCCGCCGCTGGCCCCTTCGCCGATGATGACGCAGATCACGGGTACTTTGAGGCGGATCATTTCGTAGATATTACGGGCAATGGCTTCGCCCTGGCCACGTTCTTCGGCCTCGAGGCCGGGATAGGCGCCGGGGGTATCTATTAAGGTGATGATGGGTTTATTGAATTTCTCGGCGAGCTTCATCAGTCGCAGGGCTTTGCGGTAACCTTCGGGGTTGGCCATCCCGAAATTGCGCATTTGCCGCATTTTGGTGTTGATCCCTTTTTGCTGGCCGATGATCATCACGGTTTCTCCGTCAAGGCTGGCAAAGCCTCCTACCATGGCTTTATCGTCTTTTACATTACGGTCGCCGTACAGCTCTACGAAGCTGGTAGTCATTTTTTCGATATACTTCATGGTGTAGGGCCTGTCGGGGTGGCGGCTGAGTTGTACACGCTGCCAGCTGCTCAGGTTTTGGGTAACTTCCTTTCGTTTGTCGAGGATATTATCCTGAAGTCTTTTCACCAGGTCGCTCATATCGATCTTGGTCTTTTCCTGTCGGTGGCGGGCCACTTCTATCTCGTCGATGAGGTCTTTGATGGGCTTTTCAAAATCGAGGAACTGCCGGTTGCTGTCGGTAGGCATATCAAATTAAATTGGCGGCTAAATTAAGGATTAAATAATAATGCGGGTTTTTTCGGGGAGGGGTTGATTTTCAGGGGATAAATAATGGAAAAACTTTTGGCTGAAAAAGCTGATGGGGCTATCTTTGCCGTCCCAAAAAACCAATGGATCGGTAGTTCAGTTGGTTAGAATGCCGCCCTGTCACGGCGGAGGTCGCGGGT
>CAZSGD010000096.1:0-2144 GCA_964606155.1 uncultured Chitinophaga sp.
CATAGTTAAGTGGTTTAAATTATTGTAGAGTGTCTAACAGCCTTGCTGCTTACGTTGGGGCTTGCTGCTGTGCTGGTATTTTATAATGTCCAGCCCGGAGCCGCAGCCGATTGAAAAACTGATGATGAAGATAACAACTAAAGCTCAGTTATATTCTTCAGCCCGAACAAAAGCTGATAGCGAACAAAAAGATGAGAATATATTCGTCAGCCAGCATAGCAGCAAACCTCGCTGTTAGCTGCATACCCTTCGTCGCTACGAACAGCAGGATGTTCCCAATTGCACTGGTGGACATTTTACTGTCCCGTAACTGCAATAAACGCAACAGTCGCCTTCTTTTGGTTTAAGTCGTGTCTTGCAATTTGAACACTCATAAAAATACTGGCAAGCATCTGTTGGCATTGTTTCTTCTTGTCTGTGTCCACAAACGGGGCAAGTAATAACAGATTGAAGTATGATAGTTTTTTCCATTAGTTGTTGATTACAGATTGAGAAGTTACTTTATAGCCAGTTTTATTTATGACGGATACAATGCTGTCAACGGAAGTTTTGCTGTTGTCAAACTTAACAAGGCTATTGCCTTTTTCATAAGAAGTATTGAACTCAATCACTCCCGATGTTTTTGAAAGTTCGCTGTTTATATGTTCTGTGCAGCCTTCGCAGGTCATGCCTTTTATTTTAAATTCTGCTGTCTGTATATTGCTTTTGTCAACGATAATAACCTTTGCTTCTTGTGGCTTTGGATAAAATACTTTTGCATAGTAAGGAAATGCAATTAATAGTCCTGCAACCGCTGTAACAATTGCTAAAAATGATTTTGATTGCCAAAAAGATTTTTTGTTGTCTGCTTCGCAGTCGCAGTCAACTTGCTTTTGTGGTTTTAATTTTTGATACCACGCAAATGCAAAAACAGCAATTGTCAAACCGATTAAATAAGGACGAAAAGGCTCAATCCACGAAAACGAGGAAGCAAGTCCGCTTGCACCACCTAAGAAAGCTAAAACTGGTGTGATGCAACAAAGTGAAGCTGCAACCGCTGTCAACAGTCCTGCAACCCAACCTTTATTATTTTTTGTTGTCGTTGTCATACGGTCGCTAAATTTTGTTGATTGATGATTTTAAAAAACGGTCTTAAAGTTTTTAAATGTTCTCTGCGTAAAGAATAGAAAATCGTTTGTCCTGCTTTTCTGGCTTCAATGATGTTGCCATCTTTTAGTTTGCGTAGATGTTGAGAAATGGCAGGAATACTCATTCCTAAAATGTCGCTAAGGTCGCAGGGGCAAAGTTCATTTTCTTCTTCAAGCAGAAACATTATTTTCAACCGCACTTCGTTACCTGCTAAAGCAAGAACTTGTCCTAACTGCAAAAATGATTTTGAATTAGCTTTTAATTTTTCACGGCAACTTTTAATTTGTTCTATGTCTGCCTGTAACCTTATGCAAGTGTCGTTTGCCATTGTAAAATTTGTTTGTCAGGTCAAAAGTAATTAAGATTTCTTATTTAAGCAAATGCTTAAATATACTTATTGACTGACTTACATATTCACTGGGGCTTAAGAAGCTAATTCATGTCCGAATTGCAATAAATAGCCATTATTGTCATAAATGGCAAACTCCCTCATTCCATATTCAAAATCTTCAATTGGATAGCAGATACTTGTTTTGTCTTTAAGTTGTTCCCAAAATATGTCCGCATTATTTGTGAGAAAATAAAATGACCCTGTGAAATTGGCTTTATCAAATGGAATATGTTCATTGGGTAAGGAGACCATAATATCAATATCACCAAATGTCAAAGAAGCCCAACCCAATTCCTTACTGAATGATTTGCAAGTAAAGCCTAATGTCTGAGTATAAAAGTCAACCGTCCCCTGTAGGTCGTTGGTATAAAGCATAGGGGTAAGCTTTGTAAGTTGCATAGTAGTAGAGTTGTGAATAGGGCTGCAGCTAACGGTCAGAGCTTGCTGCTGTGCTGGTATTTTTTAATGTCCAGCCCGGAGCCGCTGCTGATTGAAAAACTGATGATGAAGATAACAACAAAAGCTGATAGAATTCCGTCGGCTGGATATGGGCTGATAGCGATATAAAGCTGAGAATATATTCGTCTGCCAGCATAGCAGCAAACTCCCTGTTATGTGTTCGCCC
>CAZSGD010000097.1:0-2100 GCA_964606155.1 uncultured Chitinophaga sp.
TATCAACGCCCAGGTAGCGTGAGAGTGATTTTGGGGTGGGTTGTTGCACGAACTGTCGTTACCAGCCATATGAAAATAACATCGAATCAAAATAATATCGATTATGAAAAAACAAGAAAGTGAAGTACTAGATGTCGAAAAGGAAGCTGAAGAACCAAATGAGGCACTCGTCCATTACGACATTACTTCATATCCATCAGACTACACATTAAGTGTACTCTTCAAAATGTGGAACGATCAGGATATTACAATCCCTGATTTTCAAAGGAGTTTTGTTTGGTCAATTCAACAATCCTCATTACTGATAGAATCCTTTCTAATTGGGCTACCTGTCCCACCTATATTTCTGTACATTGACAGTGTTAACAAAAATCTCGTAGTTGACGGACAGCAAAGACTGCTTAGTACTGTTTTTTACTTGGAAGGATTTTTTGGCCCTGAAAATGAAAAAGGGAAAAGGCAAACGTTTCGACTATCAGGACTAAATGAAAATAGTCCATATTATAACAAGAAATTTAAGGAGCTTACACCCTCTGATCAGCGAAAACTTGAGAACTCGGTACTGCGAGCAATTAATATCCGACAACTTAGCCCTGACGGAGAAAACACGAGCATTTATCACATTTTTGAGCGACTCAATACGGGTGGAACGCCACTAACTGAACAAGAAATCAGAAATGTTGTATTTAGGGGGCCCTTCTTGCAGAGTCTAAAAGAATTGAATAATGACGTCAATTGGAGAAAAATCCTTGGAAAGAAACTTCCTGACAAGCATCAGAAGGACGTTGAACTAATTTTAAGGCTGTTTGCTCTTTCTAATTTCATTCTTCAATACGAGAAGCCGATGAAGGAGTTTCTCAATAAGGTTGCGACTAAACACAAAAATAGCACTTCAAAATCCTTGACTGAGTTTGTTTCCAACTTTCCCAAGGCAAGTAAACTTATCGCTACAAGCATTGGGGAGAAAGCATTTCACATTAGAGGTCCTCTGAATACATCCGCAATGGATTCTGTGTTTTCTGTTGTAATTAATAATTTGACAAAAATTCCCAATAATTTTGAAGCCCGATATAAAAAACTTGTTGTAGACCAAACGTTTGTGGATTACACAAGTCTAGGCACAACAGACACTAAGACTGTCAAAGAAAGGTATAAATACGCAGAGGATAAACTGATTCACTAGTCGCTTATGCCTTACACTGACAGATTCATAAATTCTGACAATCTGGTTGCACACTTAGTTACCGTGATACCAACAATTACAGACCCTGCAATATTATCAAGCTACGCCGGGTTTCTTTCTGTAAGCTCCGTGTCTGTTTATGAATTAGCAATCAAAGATATTTTCAGTGCATTTGCATATGCCAAAAATAGGGCGTTTGGAAATTTTGTTGACAGTCATTTTGAAAGAATCAATGGAAGGATCAAATTATCTAATCTGAAAGATGAACATATTATTTCATTTGGTGGCAAGTACCTAACTAGGTTTAACAGAGATATTGACACAAAAGATGCTGCTTCCATTGCCGCAGGTTTAGGTAGCATTAAATCTCAATACGGAAACTTAATAGCTTGTAGACACAATTTCGTTCACCAAGGTAGTCCGACACTAACTATAAATGAGATTATTACTTCATATCAAAATGGTAAAGAGGTAATTCACAGTCTGAACTATGCAATGGTTAGGTAATAATACGGCTGGTAACAACGGTTTTACGTTATGGGGGATGACGTTCTTCGTTGAAGCTTTTGTGCAAGGTTCAATATTTGTGCTTAGTATGAACAGTAGTGCTAAAAATCCCCCACAACGCAAAGCCTCGGAACGTCAGACTGTGCAAAAACCCTCCCTCCCTGTTTAAAGAATTTCGATCTCTTTAAAGGCGTAGCTGATTATATGGAGAGAATAATCCGCTTCCCATGAAATACCTAACCGGATTTGATCGCAGACAGGCTGAAGCCTTCACCATTTGTTAGCCGGTGAGCGGGAAATCAACGTGGGGAATATCAGCTCAAGCGATTTGACCTTACAGAAGTGAACAGAAAGTCAGCGCGGGACAAAGGGGCAGCATTCGTCTGTCGGGACGTCGTAGTACTCGTCAG
>CAZSGD010000098.1:0-2022 GCA_964606155.1 uncultured Chitinophaga sp.
GAATGTACGGTCAAATGCACTTCTGGCTTCCTCGCGGATATAACTGGTTACGGCATCGTCACTTGAGCCGATTTCGATCCTGTTGTTGCTGGCGCCGGCAAATAAAGAAGCCAGTTTACGTTCAGGTTCCAGCTTCCTGTATTCTTCAATGAACAGGGAGATAAAATCACTTCCGCTGTTTGCCTTACGGGCATCTGCATTCTTCAATGCGTTTAAGAAATTAGGATCTTTAGAATTGTTGGAAAGGGATTTCAGCAAACCAGTCATTTCCACTTCGAGGGTTACGTTCATACCGCCCTGCAGATCGAGGCCCAGGTTCAATTCTTCGGCCTTGGCTTTTTGATAGCTTACTTT
This sequence comes from uncultured Chitinophaga sp., assembly GCA_964606155.1. Lineage (GTDB taxonomy): Bacteria > Bacteroidota > Bacteroidia > Chitinophagales > Chitinophagaceae > JJ008. The sequence continues at coordinate 355 of CAZSGD010000098.1, forward strand.
ACCGTTTACACCATAGGTAACAATATCGTCCTTTGTTACTCTCAGCAAACTGTCATAATGTTTTTGCTTGATCTGATCCAGTTGTTCCTGGTAAATGGCTTGTGAATCCTTATTGCCCGGGTATTTCACAGTTGCAGAGGGAAAATTCTTTTTCACATACGCCTCAGCACGGGCATCCATTTTCTTTTCATGGTTTTTTACAAACCAGGTAAAGGATAATTGGTACAATGAATAAACAATGAGCAGGATTGCAAAAAAGCGAACCAAACCTTTCAGTTGCATACGTTGGGGTGTTTACATTTTATCTTCTTCCAGGCAACCCCGTTAACAACCGGGGCAGGAGAAGGGTTTCAGACAAATTTTAAGGACGGCAAAGATAGCCTTTTCGGTTTAATTCCTGCCAACTAAAAAGCGGGTCTTTTGAGTTGATTTTTAAAAACTTAACTGGCGGCAATCTGTATCTTTGAATGGTTATGCCCGATCTTCCAAAACTCAGGTCCACCATCCTGTTTTTGCTTATGACCACCGCTTCCTTTAGCCAGGAAAACCCGGCCCGGCCGGGCCAGTATAAAAAACGGGAAGATCGTTCTGATACTTTCATAAACAACCTGTTACGCCGTTATCCACAACTATTTGAAGATGTTTTGAGCAGGAGTGATGAGCTAAAGGTACAGGTCATTTATTCCCAGGTAGACAGGTCGAAAAAAGGTAAACCAGGATTTACAGACCATTCTTTCCGCCTGAACCCGGATGACTATTTTTATCCGGCCTCCACAGTGAAACTGCCCGTGGCCATCCTGGCCCTGCAAAAGCTTCATGAACTGAAGATCGATGGCCTCACCCGGAACAGCACGATGATCACTGAGGCGGATGGAGGCGCACAAACACCTGTATATAACGATCCTTCCGCTCCCGACGGCCGCCCCACGATCGCTCATTATATCAGGAAGATCTTACTGGTAAGTGATAACGATGCTTTTAACCGGCTGTATGAGTTCCTGGGGCAGGAGTACATCAACAACAGCCTGCACAAAATGGGATATACCTCCACACAGATCATTCACCGGTTAAATATCAGTTTGCCGGAAGAAGAGAACCGGCGGACCAATCCTGTCATTTTTCTCGATCATAAAGGGGAGTTGCTGTACAAAAAACCGGGTGAAAAAAGTACACTGGTCTACACCGCAAGGGATACAAAAATGGGTAAGGGATTTATGCGCGGGGGTGTGCAGGTAAATGAACCCTTTGATTTCTCTGCAAAAAACCGTTTGTTACTGCAGGACCTTCATCATATTGTGAAGAGTGTATTGTTTCCCGAAGCAGTACCGGCTGAACAGCGCTTCAAACTAACAAACGATGATTATGATTTTCTGCGCAAATATATGTCCATGATGCCGTATGAATCAAAATCGCCTGTTTATGATACGGCAGAGTACTGGGACACCTATGTTAAATTTCTCTATTACGGCGCAGAGAAAAATACGGCCAGCCATGATCTTCGCATTTTCAATAAAACAGGGGATGCCTATGGTTTTATGATTGATGCCGCTTATATCCGTGATGAAAAGAACAGGATCGAATTTTTGGTCAGTGCCGTTATTCATTGCAACAGTGATGGTATATTCAATGACGACAAGTACGAATACGGTACGGTAGGATTACCTTTTT
>CAZSGD010000099.1:0-2003 GCA_964606155.1 uncultured Chitinophaga sp.
TTCAGTTTTCCATTTAGTACGATCAGTGTACTATCATAAGGAGTGGGAATATCATCGTAAGATGCATTGTGATTGATATTGGTAAAACTTCCATTGCCGCATTCGCCCAGCAGGTTCCAGTGTTCGGCTATGCCTTGCTGGTAGCTGCCGCAATAAATGGTGTTTACGATCACCCCTTTATCTTTTGCTTTATTACAGGCTTTGGTATAATGTACATTGCCCTGCAAAAAATCTTCATTGCCGGCAATAAAGATCACTTTGTAATTATCTTTTGAAGCGTCCCAGTTCAGTTCATCGATGGAAGTATAGATTACCTGTCCGCAAAATTCGTCGCCACCGGTGGTGCCGAGGCTGAATAATATTTTAGATACTTCATCGAGGTCGGTGGTAAAGGGGCTCAGCTGCTTCACATAACCATCATTACCGCTGGGAGCGCTGGTGCGTCCATATTCGTACAGGGCCAGTTCCACCTGCGGGGCGGTTTTATCTGTGCATTGAGCTTTGCCCAGGGTGGTCACCATATTCCAGAGCTGGGATTTGGCCTGTTCGATGAGGCCGTTCATGCTGCCGCTTACATCCAGCAGGATGGCTACCTGTATTTTGGTTTGGGCGGGTTGTTTATAAGAAATTGTTTCTGCGGGTTTTGTAAAGCTAAAGAGGGCGATCAGCGCCAGGGCAGAGAGCGACCAGGTGAATGATTTCATGGCGATGGTTTTTGGGGTGAAATAGTAAGATGAAGAAATCAGGTGATTTGCACAAGGGAAGGGTGGGTTTTTGGAGATTGTTTAACGGTTACCAGGGGTTCTCGCAAAGACGCAAAGGAAAGAAAATACAGGGCCAAAAGGGGGTTCTCGCGGCGCCCGCAAAGAAGAAGCGGCGCAGTGATCGTGGCTCCTCTGGCCCGCTGCGAGAAATATTTTTCTTAATTACTTACTTCGTTTATAGGACTGGTCCGACACCTTCTTCCGCTCTGCCTGGCCCGAATTCTCTTTCCGTACTTTTTTTCTTGATAAAAAAAGTACCAAAAAAATCAAGGACAAAATATTGGCTTCGCCATTTTGTCCATTTAGGTTCGTTCGAATGATCTGCAGCGCTGTACAAAATCATGGGGGTTGCCGGGATCAAAGTGGCAGACCCTGCTGCGTGTTATTTGAAAAATCAGGAGGCACTGTGTTCCGTCTTGCTATCATTAAAGTAGCAGGCCCTGTAAATCAGGACGGAACAAGGTGCTGATCCATTCTTCACAGGCAGGTGAGTTTTTTAAAGAAACCAAATGAGAATTTTTAAAGGCTTTTAAAGAAACTCCAGATCATTTCATTTCCCTCAAAATCATTACACACTTTACCGATAATGATCTTAGGCAGGTAAGGAGCGCCACCGGGGAGGGTATGACCGCCCTGGTTTATCTTAACCAGTGAAACAACAGCTCCATTGGTACCACCCGTGTAATCATAACGGATAGCGTTGCAGCCATCTTTTTTATTGCTGTTGGGAAGGTTGGTAATTGTGGCGGTGGCGCTGGTGGCATTCACACGGATGTATCGTTGCACGGTGCTGTCGGTGGAACTGCAATTGCCCCGGTTGCCGGTCATGCGGTTGCCCACGGGGCCGCCTTTGTAGGGAACCAGCGGATCTGCTGTGCCATTGATGATGAGTATTGAAACAGGTTTAGCGGGATAGAAATCATTCCATATCCTTTCCGGGATGCTGGCGCAAACTGGCGCCACGGCCAGCAGGCGGTCGCTTAATTTCCAGGACAGGTAAATAGAAAAGAAACCGCCATTGGATATACCGGTGGAGAATATGCGCTTTGAGTTGATGCTGTATTTTGTTTGGAGCGTATCGAGGAGTTGCTGAATAAACAGTACATCATCATTAGCAGATATGGATTCTTTAAACTCTCTTCCGTCGTTCCATTGCTTGTCAATGCCATTGGGGTACACGGTAATGAAATTCTCCCTGTCGGCAATGGGGTCCATGTTCATGTATTTCTGCATTTGCTT
>CAZSGD010000100.1:0-1704 GCA_964606155.1 uncultured Chitinophaga sp.
GCTTCCGCGAAGGCAAGAACAGCCGCGAAGTCCTTGACTTCAACCTGTACCTGTCCCCCAACGACGTGTGGACGGCCGCGATCGTTCCCGCCTCCGCCACGCTCGACGAAGACGTCCCCGGCCGCCTCATCACCGCCGACGCGTCCTGCACGAACCCCCTGATCCCGGCCACTGGCGTGAACTTCCGTAACTTCGCCTACGCCGGCGCCAACGACGACGGCGGCGGCGAGACCCTCGACCGCACGCGCGAAGGCTATGTCGAGATGATCGAGATGGCGACCGTCATCGACGGTCCCGGCGGCGCCCCGAACTCCCTGACGGCGATCACGCACGTCGACGGCGTTCCCGCCAGCTGCGCCTCGGTCCGCGGCCCGAACCTTGCCGCCAACGCCAACTTCTATCCCGATGACATCGCGCCCCCGTCGGGTGGCCTGTCCGGCACGGGCACGCTGATCAACGTGGCGAACGGCTCGGACACCGGCTACTCCGCCGTGGCCCTGGCCAACCTCACCGCCGCTGAAATCTACACGGACGTGGGTAACGAAGCGGGCAACCTGAACCAGGCCGACCCGGTCAGCGTCGTCGTGACGTCCTCGATCGCCGGCACGACCATCTACAACGGCGACTGGACGCTCTCCCTCCTGCCGGTCGACGCGGTCAGCGCGACGATGATGCACTCGAACCTCATCAACGAGTTCGTCCTCGACGCCGCCACCAAGTCGAACACCGACTGGGTCATCACGTTCCCGACCAAGCGCTACTACGCCGACGTGCCCGCGCCCGCCATCACCCCGTTCTCGGAAGTGTTCGGCGGCGATTGCGAGGCGATCACCTTCACGTACTTCGACCGCGAAGAAGCCGAGGCCGCTGCTGCCGATGGCGACTTCTCGCCGAGCCCCGCCCCCACCGGCGCGGCGCTGTGCTACGAAGCCAACGTGCTGAGCATCCGCTCCGGCCAGGGCCACAACCCGTCGGGCACCACCTCCGGCGTGCTGGGTTCCGAGAACACGACGGCGATCAACATCACCGACGACCTGCAGAACGGCTGGGCGAACCTTGCCTTCGCCGGCGCGAACGCGACGGCTGTGGGCATCGTGACGAACGCGGCGGGCAGCTTCGCCGTCAACGCCAACTCGGGCAACGTGGCCGCGGGTGTTGCGCAGACCTACTTCGGCCTGCCGGCGACGGGCTTCATGGTCCGCTCGTTCAACAACGGCACGCTGACCTGCGCCGGCGCATCCTGCCAGGGCAACTATGGCTCGGCCTTCGTCCACAACTACCTCGACAACATCACGCCGATCGTTCCGTAATCGGCGCGCGACAGGGGGCGGAGGGGGCACGATTTGTTGCCGCCTCCCTCTTCCTGGATGCAAAACGGGCAAACTTCGGTTTGCCCGTTTTTTTTCCGGCCGCCGGTCGCTTCCCTGCAACCGCCGGTCGCATGCGTTGTCCAATCCGCCTCGGATCCTGTAGAATTTAAGAAGGTTTCGTAACTCCCTTGCGTACGGCATTGAATACATTGGGTAAGTCCCGTACCGCAGGGAGCGCGAGCCGGCCACCAAGAGCCAATGACGGGCGCCGCCTCGAGCTCTCGATTGAACTGAAAGGACTTTCCATGAATTTCTCCAGAACCTGGCTTTCCTGGCGACGCCTCGGCGGCGCCCTGGCGACCGGACTTGGTCTCGTCGCAGCCTCCTTCCCGAT
>CAZSGD010000101.1:0-1700 GCA_964606155.1 uncultured Chitinophaga sp.
ACAAAGGATTATTTTGAAGTTGAGGGGTTGAATGTTCCGGGTGTAACAACTATCAACGGTAAACCGATGGGAGGATGGATACAATATTCGATGAGCCCGACAACAGCTGCATGGCTGGCACAGCATTTTTATTGGCAATGGAAATACAGTATGGATCAAAAATTTCTGCAGGAAAAATGTTTGCCATACTTTGATGAAGTTGAAAATTTTCTGATGAAATTCAGGGAAAGAGACCTGGCGACTTCAAAGTATAGAATGCCATTGAGTTCAAGCCCGGAGTATTTTGATAATAGCAGAAATGCATGGTTTTCACAGTACACGAATTATGATCTGGCACTCACTAAATTTCTTTATGCAAAATATGTTGAGGTCTTAAATGCGAATCCTCCAAGGAGTGTTAAAGAGATCTTTTTGGACAGCAAATTGTATCCTGAATTCAATACAAACGAAACCGGCCTCACAGTAGCGCCTGGACAAGACCTTGATGAATCGCACCGGCACCATGCACACCTGATGGCTATTTACCCGCTGGGCTTACTAAATATTGAGGACCCGGCCGAAAAGGAGATCATAAGTAGGTCACTCCGATGGTTAGAAAAAAAAGGAGCGAGGCAGTGGACAGGTTATTCATTTAGTTGGGCGGCCTGTATTTATGCCAGGGCAAATGAGGCGGACAGTGCGGTGAGTATGCTGCAGAAATTTGCTTCCAATTTTTGTTCTGTTAATAGTTTTCATTTAAATGGCGATCAAAAAGGCGGGCAATATTCGAACTTTACCTACAGGCCTTTTACATTAGAAGGTAATTTTGCTTTTGCACAGGGGATACATGAACTATTATTACAAAGCCACAAGGGGTATTTAGAAATTTTTCCGGCAGTCACTTCTAACTGGAAAGATGTTTCCTTTAATACACTAAGAGCAGAAGGAGCTTTTTTAGTGAGTGCAAAAAAGGAAAACGGTGTGATAACAGAAGTAAAGATCACTTCAGAGAAAGGTGGGCAATTGAATCTAAGACTTCCATTTAAAACATGGATCAATACCGGGATAAGCCGCTCATTGATTCATGTAGAAAATGATATTGCGACTATAAAATTAAAAAAAGGCCAAACCATAATCTTCAAAAATGCATTTGAATAAACCTGTACTGATTTCTTTGATAGTTTTTTCACCTTTGCTTTTACAGGCACAAAGTGAAATACCAAAACCGACCAAAACACAACTGGCGTGGCATGATATGGAGTTTTACCTGTTTACACATTTTGGCCCCAATACATTTACCGACCTGGAATGGGGGCATGGTAATGAAAAAGAAGAAGTGTTCAATCCCACTGATTTAGATTGTGAACAATGGTGCCGCATTGCAAAAGCTGCAGGTGCCAAAGGAATTATTATTACCGCAAAGCATCATGATGGGTTTTGTTTATGGCCAAGTAAATTTTCAAAGCATACTGTAAGAGAAAGTAAATGGAAAGATGGAAAGGGCGATGTGCTGAAGGAGCTATCAGCCGCCTGCAAAAAATATGGATTGAAATTCGGTGTTTATATCTCTCCATGGGACCGTAACCACCCTGATTACGGAACAGAAAAATATAATGATGTGTTTGTAAATATGATGACCGAAATATTTACAAACTACGGCCCCCTCTGGGAACTGTGGTGGGATGGCGCCAATGGTGAAGGGCCGAACGGAAAGCGACAGG
>CAZSGD010000102.1:0-1694 GCA_964606155.1 uncultured Chitinophaga sp.
ACAAAGGATTATTTTGAAGTTGAGGGGTTGAATGTTCCGGGTGTAACAACTATCAGCGGTAAACCGATGGGAGGATGGATACAATATTCGATGAGCCCGACAACAGCAGCCTGGATGGCTCAGCACTTTTACTGGCAGTGGAAATACAGTATGGATCAAAAATTCCTGCAGGAAAAATGTCATCCTTATTTTAACAGTGTAGGAACATTTTTATCCCAATTAATGATCAGGAAGGATAAAAAAGTAAACGAACTGCCGCTAAGTTCCAGTCCGGAATACAATGACAATGGGATCAATGCATGGTTCAATAAGTTTACCAATTATGACCTGGCTTTAGTAAAAAATTTTTACAAAGAAGGTTACCTGGTTTCATACGATGACAAAGACCTGCGAAACGGGAAATGGCTGGTGGCAACCACCCTGCCTGGGTTTAGTGTAAACCAGACAGGGCTTACCATTGCACCAACACAAGATCTTGACGAATCGCACCGGCACCATGCACACCTGATGGCCATTTATCCGCTGGGCTTATTAAATGTAGAGGACCCGGCCGAAAAGGAGATCATAAGCAGATCACTCCGATGGTTAGAAAAGAAAGGGACAAGGCAGTGGACTGGTTATTCATTTAGTTGGGCGGCCTGTATTTATGCCAGGGTAAATGAGGCGGACAGTGCGGTGAGTATGCTGCAGAAATTTGCTTCCAATTTTTGTTCTGTTAATAGTTTTCATTTAAATGGCGATCAAAAAGGCGGGCAATATTCGAACTTTACCTACAGGCCTTTTACATTAGAAGGTAATTTTGCTTTTGCACAGGGGATACATGAACTATTATTACAAAGCCACAAGGGGTATTTAGAAATTTTTCCGGCAGTCACTTCTAACTGGAAAGATGTTTCCTTTAATACACTAAGAGCAGAAGGAGCTTTTTTAGTGAGTGCAAAAAAGGAAAACGGTGTGATAACAGAAGTAAAGATCACTTCAGAGAAAGGTGGGCAATTGAATCTAAGACTTCCATTTAAAACATGGATCAATACCGGGATAAGCCGCTCATTGATTCATGTAGAAAATGATATTGCGACTATAAAATTAAAAAAAGGCCAAACCATAATCTTCAAAAATGCATTTGAATAAACCTGTACTGATTTCTTTGATAGTTTTTTCACCTTTGCTTTTACAGGCACAAAGTGAAATACCAAAACCAACCAAGGCACAACTGGCCTGGCATGATATGGAGTTTTACCTGTTTACACATTTTGGCCCCAATACATTCACCGATCTTGAATGGGGGCATGGAACGGAGAAAGAAGAAGTATTCAATCCCACCAATTTAGATTGTGAGCAATGGTGCCGTATTGCAAAAGCCAGCGGTGCAAAAGGAATCATCATCACGGCAAAGCATCATGACGGGTTTTGTTTGTGGCCCAGTAAGTATTCAACACATACGGTTCGTGAAAGCAAGTGGAAAGATGGTAAAGGGGATGTGTTGAAGGAACTATCAGCTGCCTGTAAAAAGTACGGATTGAAATTTGGTGTTTATATTTCTCCCTGGGACAGAAACCACCCTGATTACGGAACAGAAAAATACAATGATGTGTTTGTAAATATGATGAAGGAGATATTTACGGACTATGGCCACGTTTGGGAACTGTGGTGGGATGGCGCCAATGGTGAAGGGCCGAACGGAAAGCGACAGG
>CAZSGD010000103.1:0-1662 GCA_964606155.1 uncultured Chitinophaga sp.
AGAGTTCATAAATAGAAGGATTAAGCAGTTAAACAATCGTTAGGCTAAAGTAATCTAATATAATAATAACAATTGGAAACTGCTTGACAATTTTTTTAATTTAATAATAAGGCCATACTTTATTAATGGCCCATTTGAAATAACTTTATTAGCAAACTGTCAGGTTGAGCTTGTCGAAACCGGTATAATTTATACAACCCGCCTTCGACATCCGCCTGCTGGCGGATACACTTCTCTTACTTATACAATTCTCTAACTTTACTATATGAAACGAAAAGATTTTCTTTCTTCTGTTCTTCCACTTGCAGCAACATTTACATCTGCAGCCAAAGGAGAACTGCTGATTGAGCCTGCTAAACCCGTGAGCATACCACCCTATTTAAAAAAAGGTGATACTGTGGGTATCTGCTGCCCGGCCGGATATATCACCCTGGAAGATATTCAACCCGCCGTTCTCAAACTGAAAGAATGGGGTTATAATGTAAAGCCCGGTGATACCATCGGGAAAAAAGATTTTACATTCGGCGGCACTGATGAAGAGCGCATCAATGATTTTCAGCAGATGCTGGATGATAAAACCATCAAAGCCATCATGTGTGCAAGAGGTGGATATGGCGCCGTGAGGATCATTGATAAAATTGATTTTAAAAAACTCAGGACAAATCCCAAATGGATCATCGGCTTCAGCGATGTAACTGTTTTTCATGCTCACCTCAATGAAAACCACCGTGTAGCTTCTATCCATTCAAAAATGTGTAATAGTTTCCCAAAAGACTGGGCTGCGGCTGAGCCGGTACAGATTGAAACCATTGAATCGATCTACAAATGTTTGAAAGGAGAAAAAATGAGGTACCCCTTTACCCCCAATGAAAAAAACAAGACGGGCCTTGCAGTTGGTGAACTTATTGGCGGCAATTTAAAAACACTGGAATCATTGGCCGGTAGTAAATCAGATATCCAGACAAACGATAAGATATTATTTCTGGAAGATACCGGTGAGTATTTGTACAGCATCGACCGCATGTTCTGGAATTTAAAACGCAGCGGTAAGTTAGCAAAGCTGAAAGGCCTGGTTGTTGGTGGTTTTAAAATTAAAACCGATGATACCGGCGAGGAGTTTGGAAAAACACTGGAAGATATTGTGCTGGAAAAAGTGGGTGAATACAATTACCCGGTCTGTTTTGATTTCCCGGTAGGGCACCAGAAAAATAATTTTGCTTTGAAATGTGGGGTGGTGCATACACTTGGTGTACACTTAAATGAATGCAGGCTGATTGAGAATTGAAGATTGAAGATTTAAAATTGAATATTTTATTACAGCCCATCTGGCTTTCTTATCAATATTAAATATTCAATCTTAGATATAAAATTACCTTATCAAAATACTCGTCCCCTTTGTCTTCACCGGCCTACCCGACCATGGATCTATATAACTGAGCATCCAAACAAAAGTTCCTGTTGCTTCGGGGTTGCCTTTAAAACTGCCATCCCATCCTTCCATCGGGTTATTTGTTGCAAATACCAACTGTCCTAAACGGTTAAACACTTTAAAAGAATAGTCTTTGGCAAGGTCAGCATTCAACGCTTTCAGGTAGTCGTTGATACCGTCTCCATTGGGTGTAAAGGCGCCGGGCACTCTAATGAGGCACGCATTCAATACTT
>CAZSGD010000104.1:0-1607 GCA_964606155.1 uncultured Chitinophaga sp.
CCGTGGACACGCGCGCGCCGTCCTTCTCCAGGACGGTCGCCATGCGGGTGTCGACGACGTTGTGCGCCCGGGCCGGAATGGCGGGGTTGCCCGGCAGGTCGGAGCGGCAGAAGACGATGCCGGTGTCCGGTGCCGCGGGGCGCAGGACGAGCGTCACCTTGTGGCCGGTATGGACGCCGACGCCGGTGGCCTTGATCGTGGACTTGAGAGTGCGCTGGCGGATCATTTTGTCAATTTTATCATGACTTTAGCCATTTTTCCCGGATACTTTCAGCAAGAGGCCGCGGATGCTTCGGGCGAGCTCACGCGCCGGCGACGGATGGCGGCCTTTCCGGAGGATTTCCGTTTAAGTGGATGGAGCCCAACCGGAGACCGCCATGACCCGCCGCCTTTCGCCCCCTTCCGCCGCCTTCGCACTCGCCCTGTGCCTGGCCGGCGCCACGCTCTCGGCCTCGTTGCCGAGCCTCGCCGACTCCACGCGCCAGCCAGCGATCATCGAGGCGCACGCCGACGGCAGCGTGCTCCGCATCCTCGGGTTCAACCTGGGCGGGGGGAAACCCAGCGTCACCCTGGGCACGCTGACCCTCACGGTCGTCTCGACGACGTCCACGCAGATCGATGCGCTGATCCCCGCGACCGTGGGGCCCGGCAGCTACCTGCTCACGGTCTACCTGAGCAAGAGCAAGGGCAAGAGCAAGGGCAGCGACAACGATCGCGACGAGGATGATGGGAGGTACGACGAATTCTGGGTGACGATCGGCGAGGGCAGGGTGCAGGGCCCCGCCGGTGCACCCGGGCCGCAGGGTCCCATCGGGACACAGGGGCCGCAGGGTCCCATCGGGACACAGGGGCTGCAGGGGCCCCCGGGCGCACCTGGAGCGCCGGGTCCGGCAGGCGCGGCCGGCAAGGACGGCGCACCCGGAGCGAACGGACGGGACGGCGCGACCGGCCCCCAGGGACCCGCGGGACCCCAGGGACCTGCCGGCGTTGGCGGATCGCCCCTGACGATTCAGTCGCTGGCCGGACTTCCCTGCACGGTGGCGACGTGCCCCGGCTCTACCGCCGTCGCATTCGATCCGGTGACCTCCGGGCTGCAGGTCACCTGCGTGAGGGTCCCCGGCAACCAGACGCTGCGGATCCAGGGAACGGCTACCGTGGGAGCGAAACTCGTCTCCCCCCCCTCTATTGAGCGCCTGCAGTTCACGAGCGATGTGCCGGGTTTTGAGGGCGTGTTCTCGATCACCGACGCACAGGTCGGGCCGATCGCGTTCGATGTTTCGGCAAGCACTCTTTGCCCGGGACAACCGGCCACGGTCACGTTGACACGCACGGTCACAGGAACGGGCATCGGGAAGTACCCTGGTGTACTTCTGGTGCACGGCGGGTCATGCGTCTCCACGACTCTCGCGAGCGCAGCCGTCGTTGGGGGCGCGTCAAGCGTGACCTGCACCTTCACGATGAACGGCGACCAGACGCTGACCATCCAGTAATCGGGAACGGTCGAACGGGTAAGGAAGCGGGCCCGTAAAGAAAATACCCCGCGGCTGCCGCCAAAAGGAAAAAGGCCCGCTTGCGCGGGCCGGAAGGAAGGCGGGCACGGCCGCCGG
>CAZSGD010000105.1:0-1604 GCA_964606155.1 uncultured Chitinophaga sp.
TCGGCGTGCCGTTGCCGAGCGTGAGGGTCGCCATCGGATTGCCGCCGACGTAGAGGGGCGCCAGGAAGGAGGGGTCGCCGAGCGTCTCCGAGTACGGGCCGACGCTCGATCCGCCCGTGAAGTCGGTGGAGATTGCCTCCGCGCGCAGGTTGTAGTTTCCTTCGGGCAGGAGCAGCCGGAAGGCGCCAGTGTTCTGGGTGCGGTAGTCCGAGACGACGCTGAAGACCTTGCCCGTCGTCGTCTCCGTGGCCCAGAGGTTGGCGCCCAGCACCGGTGTCACGCCGTCGGCGAGGACGAAGGTGCCGCTCAGCTCGCCGTAGACCGTGTTCACGGTCGCGTCGGGATAGAGCGCGCTCACCGCCGCGACGTCGTCGTCGAGCAGCGAGACGGACGTGCGGTACGCGATGGGGTACATCAGCGGGAAGTTCGAGGAGGGAAGGCCCTGCACGCTGTCGAGCTGCGTGTGGTCCATGCCGATCAGGTGGCCGATTTCGTGGGCCAGCACGATGCTCATCGTGGCATCGGAGACCGTGATGAAGCCGTTGATGACCGCGCGGCCTTCGGCGAAGCGGCACGTGGGCGCCGTGAAGTACGCCGACCCCGCGAACCCGAGCACGTTGTTCTTGTTCCCGACGCCCATGATCAGGTCGATGATGGAGCCGTCGGTGTCGTAGATGACCGGGTTGATCCCGTCGCTGAAGTTGTTCAGGTAGGTCGCGACGTTGGCGGTGGTCACGTCCACGGGCAGGTCGGCGCCGCGGCCGATGACGATCGTGGCGGTGGTGACGTTGGTCCACAGTGCCACGGCGCCCTCGACGATGGCGTCCGCCTGCGCGTTGGTCCGGGGGCCGAGGTTGCCCTGGTCGTAGTTGAGGTTGACCGTGGCCGGCGAATAGGCGATCGGCGTCTTCCCGGCGTCGTTGCAGATGGACATCGGGCCACCGGCCTGGGCGAGCGTCGCGGTGGTGAGCAGGAGGGCGGCTGCGGCCAGCCGTTGCAGGGCGCTCATCGACCGCTCCCGACGCGTGCGCGGACCGCCTGCTTGAATTCGTCGAGGCCTACTCGTCCCGTGGAGATTCGCGCCCCGGGCGCGAGGAGGATCGAGGCGCCGGCGCCGCCGTCGCGGGTTGCGCGCCCGACCATGACGGAGCTTCCGGCGGCGTCCCGCCGCACCGAGAACCGGCCCTGGCCCAGGCCGATGGGGCTCGCGAAGCCGGCCGGCGAAACGCCCGCGAGGAAAACCACGTAGCTCTGGCCGACGGCGAAGGTCGGGATGCCCTCGATGTGCAGGGTCATGCCTTCCTCGGCCAGCGTGCCGCCGATCTGCTTGATGGTGTGCGTCGCCGGGACCGTGCCCTTCAGCACGTCCTCGACCGCGAACGTGGTGTAGGTGACGACGAGGTTCGTCTGCGGGTCGCGCTCGGTGCGGTTGTCGATGCAGGTTCCCTGGAAGGCGGTCGTCGCCGAATCGATGACCTCGTCGAGCCCGAGGGGGCGGACGGTGGCCGCGGTGGCGGTGCCGGCGAGCGATGTCCAGAGGAGGACGGCTGCGAAAAGCTGGGCGAGGGCCCTTGCGGTGAGGGCTGTGCGTCGGATCAATTTAT
>CAZSGD010000106.1:0-1599 GCA_964606155.1 uncultured Chitinophaga sp.
AGAGTTCATAAATAGAAGGATTAAGCAGTTAAACAATCGTTAGGCTAAAGTAATCCAATATAGTAATAACAATTGGAAACTGCATGACAATTTTTCTAAATTTATTAATAAGGCCAGTGTTTAATACTGATTCATTTGAAATAACTTTAGTGAATGAAACGAAAAGATTTTCTTTCTTCTGTTCTTCCGCTGGCTGCAACATTTACACCGGCTGTAAAAGGAGAATGGCTGATGGAATCTGATAAGCCGGTGAGTATACCGCCTTATTTAAAAAAAGGCGATACGGTGGGTATCTGCTGCCCGGCAGGCTATATTACCACGGAGGATATTCAACCGGCAGTACTCAAATTAAAGGAATGGGGTTATAATGTTAAGCCCGGCGAAACTATCGGAAAAAAAGATTTTACTTTCGGAGGTACCGATGAAGAGCGCATCAATGACTTTCAGCAAATGCTGGATGATAAAACCATCAAAGCCATCATGTGTGCAAGAGGCGGATATGGCGCTGTACGTATCATCGACCGCATTGATTTTAAAAAACTGAAGAGTAACCCCAAATGGATCATAGGCTTCAGCGATGTTACTGTTTTTCATGCTCACCTCAATGAGAACCACCGTGTGGCTTCCATTCATTCAAAAATGTGCAATAGTTTCCCCAGCGACTGGAGTAAGGCTGAACCCGTACAAATTGAAACCATTGACTCTATCTACAAATGTTTGAAAGGGGAAAAAATGAGATACCCCTTTACCCCCAATGAAAAGAACAAGACGGGTCTTGCGGTTGGTGAACTTATTGGCGGTAATTTAAAAACGCTGGAATCACTGGCCGGCAGCAGATCAGGCATTCATACAGACGACAAGATTTTATTTGTAGAAGATACCGGCGAGTACCTGTACAGCATTGACCGCATGTTCTGGAATTTAAAGCGCAGCGGTAAATTAGCCAGGCTGAAAGGCCTGGTTGTTGGTGGTTTTAAAATTAAACCCGATGATGCCGGTGAAGAGTTTGGAAAAACACTGGAAGATATTGTGTTGGAAAAAGTGAGTGAATACAATTACCCGGTTTGTTTTGATTTTCCGGTTGGGCACCAGAAAAATAATTTTGCTTTGAAATGTGGCGTGATACATACACTTGGTGTACACTTAAATGAATGCAGGCTGATCGAGAATTGATGCTGCTGTCATTCTGAGCGATAGCGAAGAATCTGCCAAACAGTAGCTCAATTGCTCATCTTCATTACATATGTCCGGCAGATTCCTCCACAGCCTGTGCTGAGGAACGAAGCATCGGAATGACAACCAGAACCTATCTTATCAATATACTCGTCCCTTTAGTCTTCACTGCCCTGCCCGACCATGGATCGATATAACTGAGCATCCAAACAAAAGTTCCTGTTGATTCAGGATTACCTTTAAACCTTCCATCCCAGCCTTCAAGCGGATTTCTTGTAGCAAATACCAACTGGCCTAAGCGGTTAAACACTTTAAAAGAATAGTCTTTGGCCAGGTCAGCATTCAACGCTTTCAGGTAATCGTTGGTACCATCTCCATTGGGTGTAAAGGCGCCGGGCACTCTAATGAGGCACGCATTCAATACTT
>CAZSGD010000107.1:0-1499 GCA_964606155.1 uncultured Chitinophaga sp.
CAGATGTCGGCCATCTTGCGCAGCACGTCGGTGGTGTAGTGCATGCCCGGCGGCGGCTGCACGCGCAGCGTGTGCAGCTCGGCCGCGTCGGGGTAGACCGGGGTGCCGTCCTCGTTCTTCAGCTCGGTGAAGCGCGGGATCACGCCGCCGCCGTAGCCGAACACGCCCACCGTGCCGCCCTTCCAGTAGCCCTTCTTGGTGCGGTACGAGGTCTCCAGCGTGCCCAGCAGGTCGACCACGTAGTCCTTGTCCTGCGCCAGCCGCTTGAGGCCGGTGACGAAGCTCGGCCAAGGTCCGCTCTCGAGCTCGTCGAGCAGGGGGGTGGGATGCGGCTTCTTGGCCATGCGCTGCGCTCCTGGTTCGGATGTGGCCGCGACGATAGTGCGGATGGCCGCGCGCCACATTACCCGGAAGGCGTATCCGGCGCTCACCCGGAGCGGGTATGGACGCTGTCCAGCTGCGCGCGCTCAATGCCGCACTCGGAGGTGTCGATGAGCCGCACGACGAGCCTCGCGAAGTGGCGCGTGCCGCTGGGCGGTCAGGAGATCGAACTCCAGCAGGTCGACCACGACGCCGGGGGCATGAGCCTGCTGAGAACCCGCATCCGCGAGAAGAGCCGCTTCACCGTGTTCGACATCGATCCGCTCACCGCCGAGGCCTGGGGGCGCGCGCTGCTCGACTGGGCGCTGGCGCAGCCGCGCGAATGAGCACACCTGCACGACCGTTGCGCAGGCAGTGCCGTGTCCCTCTCGCGGGGGCCGCGCGCGGCGCGTGGGTGCGCCCATGAACATCGCGGCGCCATCCCCGGCCGGGATGGTCGACCTGGCCTTCGCAGTCGAGGGCGACGTGCTGCCGCGCGACCATCGCCGTGCGCTCGCCGATGCGGTGTGTCGCTCGCTGCCCTGGCTGGTCGAGCTGCGGCCGCGCGCGGGCCTGCACCGCCTGAACGTGTCGGGCACCGGCGCGGCGCAGGTGCTGCTGTCGCGCCGCACGCGCCTGGTGCTGCGCCTGCCGCGCGAACGCGCACAGGAGGCCGCGCGCCTGGCCGGCATGCGCCTGGACATCGAGGGACACGGGCTGCGCCTGGGCGATGCCCATCTGCGCGAGCTGCTGCCCTGGGGCACGCTGTACGCGCACTTCGTGGCCACCGAGGAGAGCGACGAGGCGGCGTTCCTGCGCGCGGTCGAGTCCGAACTCGAAGCGCTGGGTGTGACCTGCCGCGCAATATGCGGCCGCGCGCAGCAGGCCGACGCCGGACGCCTGCGCGGCTACAGCGTGATGCTCGACGGGCTGTCGGCTGCCGACGCGTTGCGCATGCAGGAACAGGGGCTGGGCGCGCACCGCGAGCTGGGGTGTGGCGTGTTCGTGCCGCACAAGTCGGCCGCGGCGGTGGGCGCGACGACATGAAGCCCCCAAGCTCTCTGGCGCTCCACGCCAACTGCCGGAGGCAGTTGGCCCTCGGGCCGTCCAAGCCCGCGCAGGCGGGCTTGGAGCCGCGG
>CAZSGD010000108.1:0-1467 GCA_964606155.1 uncultured Chitinophaga sp.
CCACGGGGCCGGCGTACGTGCCGGCGCCCTCGAGCTCCTGCTTGATCTTGATGAGTTCGATCCAGTCGAAGGCGATGGTGATGGGCTTGCCGGTGCGCGTAAGCGTGCGCCCGAGCTCGACCTTCCCGTCCTTGGGGAAGAACTGCGCGGCGACGTTGCGGACCATGAGCCCCGAGCCTCCCGGGTTGTCGCGCAGGTCGATCACGAGCCCGGGCGCGTCCTTCAGCGCCTCGATCGCCGCGATCATCCTGCCCTGCAGGTCCTGCGCCCAGCCCGTGAGGCGGATGTAGCCGACGCCGGAGGCAAGCGTGCGGTGCGAGACGCGCGGCGCAGCCGCGACGCGCCGGGGCGCGAGCGAGGCCGCGAGCGCGGTGCCGTCGGTGCGCGTGAATTCCAGGTCGATGCGCTTGCCTTCGCCCTGGCCGATGAGGCGCCGCACGGCGCCGCGGTGCCTCGCCTGCGGCGTGGAGCTCTCGCGCGATTGCGCGAGGGCCCTGTCGTAGGCGGCCTGCGCGCGCTCGCTGCCGATCCCGGAAAGCGCCATGCCGGGCCGCACGCCCGCCCACCACGCGTCCGACTCGCGGTCCACGCGGGTCACCACGAGGCGGCCCTCGATAGGGGCGAACGTGAATCCCGGCGTGACGGCCTCCTCGCGCTCGATCTGCGCGGCCCGCGCCGGCGATTCCACGCGCGTGTGGGCATCGCGCAACTCGCCCGCCATGCGGTCCAGCAGGTCCCAGAACTCCTCGTCGGTCGCGGCGGCAAGGGCGGGCGGCTCCCAGCGGCCGCGCGCCGCCTCCCAGTCCACGCCGTTGAGGCCGGGGTCGTAGTAGCGCTCGTTCACCGTGCGCCAGACGAAGTCGAGCGCGGCGAGCCGCCCGTCCTTCCCCAGCCCGATGTGCGCGGGCGCGGGAACCGGGACCTGCGCCGGCGCCCCGGGCGAGCCAGGCTGGCGCGAGACGATGTCGTAGGGATCGAATGCCGCGCAGCCCGCGGCGAGGGCGCAGGCAACGGCGAGGGTGGCGACGTGGCGGGTCGGCGTCATGCGCTGCGGAAGGGTCGGGTTAGCAGGCGGGGCGAAACGCCGCTAGACTGTCGCGGCCGCCTTCGTGGCGAGAATAACCGATAACGTGATTCGACCGGCGCACGCGCTTCTCCTCGCGGCCCTCATTTCGGGCGGCTGCGCCACGTCGCCGCCGGCACCGGTGACCGGCGTTCCGGCGACGGCCGCCCGCTCGCCCGATCCGACGCCGTTCTCCTCCGCCGCGACGCTGGAGGGCCTGCCGCCGGGCTGGAAGCCGTACCGGATCTCCCGCACCAAGAAGCCGACGGAATACCGGCTCGTCCCCCTGGAGGGGACGGTCGCCCTGCAGGCCACGGCCGACGCCTCGGCCTCCGGGGTGCACTTCGATACCCTGGCCGACCCGCGCGAGTATCCCTGGCTCACCTGGAAGTGGAAGGTGCCGG
>CAZSGD010000109.1:0-1462 GCA_964606155.1 uncultured Chitinophaga sp.
GCAACCGCATCAACGCGCTGGGCGTGGCCGAGCCGATCATCCAGCAGCAGGGCGATTCGCGCATCGTGGTGCAGTTGCCCGGCGTGCAGGACACCGCCGCGGCCAAGAAGATCCTCGGCGCCACCGCCACGCTGGAGTACCGCGCGGTGGACGAGAGCGTGAGCCCGTTCGAGGCCGTTGCCAGCGGCAACGTACCGCCCGACTCGCGCATCTACTACCGCCGCGAAACCGGTCCCGACGGCAAGCCGATCCCGATCCTGCTCAAGAAGCGCGTCATCGCCACCGGCGACCAGCTCACCGACGCGGCCAGCGGCTTCGACCAGCAGGACGGCTCGCCGATGGTCTCGGTGACGCTCAACGCGGTCGGCGGCCGGCGCATGGAGCAGTTCACGATGGAGAACGTCGGCAAGCCGATGGCCGTGGTGTTCATCGAGCGCCTGCCCGAGGTGCGCATGGTCGACGGCAAGGAAGTGCGCAGCACCCGGATCAAGGAGGAGGTCATCAGCGTCGCCAACATCCGCGGCGTCTTCGGCAAGCGCTTCCAGACCACCGGGCTGGATTCGACCCAGGAGGCCAGCGAGCTCGCGCTGCTGCTGCGCGCCGGCTCGCTCGCCGCGCCGGTGGACATCGTCGCCGAGCGCACCATCGGCCCCAGCCTGGGCAAGGACAACATCGATCGCGCCATGAAGGCCACGGCCGTGGGCTTCGTGCTGGTGCTGGTGTTCATGGCCTTCTACTACCGCGTCTTCGGCCTGGTCGCCGGCGCGGCGCTGATCGCCAACGCCCTGCTGCTGACCGCGATCCTGTCGCTGTTCGGCGCGACGCTGACCATGCCGGGCATCGCCGCGCTGCTGCTGACCATCGGCATGGCGGTCGACGCCAACGTGCTGATCTGCGAGCGCATCCGCGAGGAACTGCGCGCCGGCAACACGCCGCACGCCTCGATCAAGGCCGGCTACGAGAAGGCCTGGTCGACCATCGTCGATGCCAACGTCACCCACCTGATCTCGGGCATCGCGCTGTTCGCGCTGGGCTCGGGCCCGATCCGCGGCTTCGCCCTGGTGCTGTGCGTGGGCATCATCACCTCGGTGTTCACCGCGGTCACGGTCAGCGAGGCCATCGTGCACCTGGTCTACGGGCGGCAGCGCAAGCTGCAGACGCTGTCCATCTGAGCGCTGCCGGAGACGATCCATGTTCGAACTCTTCAACCACGACGCACGCATCCCCTTCGTCCGCTACGGGCGCTTCACGGTCGCGCTCTCGATCGGCCTGATGCTGGCCTCGATCGTCCTGCTGTTCCGGCCGGGCTTCGAGCTCGGGCTCGACTTCACTGGTGGCAGCATGATCGAGCTGCGCATGGACCAGCCGGTTGAACTGGCGGCGGTGCGCGAGGCGCTGGAGGCCAATGGCCACGAAGGCGCGCTGGTGCAGAGCTTCGGCGGCACCCGCGACGTGCTGGTCC
>CAZSGD010000110.1:0-1461 GCA_964606155.1 uncultured Chitinophaga sp.
GCTCGCGCGACGGCATGGAGGTGGGACACGTCCTGGCGACCATGCGCAAGGGAGATGTTGCGTACCGCACCCGGTCCGGAAGGCCGCCGCTCGGCGTGGACCTGTTCCCCAACCTCGCCGGCATGAATTTCGAGGTCAAGCCCGTTCCCGTCGTGCCCGATGCCGTCATTGCGGGCCAGGCGCCCCAGGAGGCGCCCGTCGCGGGACCCTTCCGCTCCTATGACCTGCCTGACGAGCGAAGCGGGCTCGTGTTCGTCTTCCGCACCTTCGAGAAGCTCTCCTACGGCATGATCCTGAAAGCCGTGCGCCCGATCTCGGTGGGGGACGCGGTCCAGACCCCCTGAGCGTTTACCCCGATCCTTGCGGGAAGTGGGGGCTTCGGCCCCCACTTTCGTTTTCGGGCACGTAAGCCCGATCCGGCTTCCGCCCGTTGTAGGATCACCTCCCTTCGAAATCCCCGGGTCCGTTTCCCTTGCGCTCCGACGCCTCCGATTGGCTTCGCCTTTGCCTGGTACCTGGCGTTCCGGGGGCATCGCAACGCGCCTTGCTCAAGGCGTTCGGGTCCCCCGGCGCCGCCATTGGCGCCTCGTCGTCCGCGGTAGCCGCCGTGGCCGGCCGGGAGGTGGCCGAGGCCCTGGCCGCGGGGCCGGCGCCGGCGCTGCTCACTGCAACGCTCGCCTGGCTCGAGGCTCCCGGCCATCACTTGCTTGCCTTGGGCGACCGCGACTATCCGCAATCGCTTCTCGAGATCCCGGATCCACCCACCATCCTGCACGCCCTGGGCGATCCCGCGCTCCTCGGTCGCCCGGCGATCGCCATCGTGGGCAGCCGGAACGCCAGCCGGCAAGGCGCCATCGACGCGCACGAATTCGCCCTCGCGCTCTCCCATCTCGGGCACACCATCGCAAGCGGGCTCGCCGCGGGAATCGATGCGGCCGCGCACCGCGGCGGGCTCGCCGGCCCTTCCTCGACGGTCGCCGTCGTCGGAACGGGGCTCGACCGCGTGTATCCCGCGGCACACCGGGAGCTGGCACGCGAGATCGCGAGCCGGGGCGTCCTCGTTTCGGAGTTCGCCCTGGGAACTCCTCCCGCGGCGGCCAACTTCCCGCGCCGCAATCGCATCATCAGCGGCCTCACGCGGGGCGTGCTGGTCGTCGAGGCGGCGGTGGCGAGCGGCTCCCTCACCACGGCCAGGCTGGCGCTCGAGCAGGGCCGCGATGTCTTCGCCATCCCCGGCTCCATCCACTCGCCGCTCTCGAAGGGCTGCCACTGGCTGATCAAGCAGGGGGCGAAGCTCGTCGAGTCTGCCGAGGATCTCCTCGCCGAACTCCAGGGGACCGCCGCGTCCCTTCCGGCGATCCCACGTCCCGGCGAACCCCGCCCTGGCGAAGAGCCCCTTCTCGAGACCCTCGGCCATTCGCCCGCGAGCCTCGATGCCCTGGCGCTTCGCACCGGCGACAG
>CAZSGD010000111.1:0-1447 GCA_964606155.1 uncultured Chitinophaga sp.
TCCTTCTTCGTCGCGCGGACGATCCCGTAGATCACGCCGGGCTGGGAGCGGTCCCACGCGATGCCCTGCCCGCGGATGTTCATCGGGATGACGTCCACGAGCTCGAGGATGGAGCCGGCCTTCGGCAGCCGCATGCGATAGATTTCCGCGGGGTCGTGCCCAGAGAGGTAGAGGAAGCCGTCGGGGCCCCACGAGCCGCCGGAATTGCTCATGTCCTCGAACCTGTCGAGGATCGACTTGGGCAGCGTCCACGACTCGACCGGGCGGAAGTCCCGGGTGAACTTCACCATCAGCGTGTTCGCCTTGTGGCCGTAGGGCGTCTTGTTGGGGCCGATCGGGCGGTCGTAGTTGGCGAAGGTCATCCACCAGTGGCCGTCGTGCCAGTCCACCCAGGTGAGCGAGCCGTACCGGATGCCGAAGCTGTGGCTGCCGACGTGCTCCATCCTCTCGGCATCGAAGATCTCCACCGAGCTCGTCATGGGCCAGTCGGGCCAGTTGGAGTGCGCCGCGTAGAGCTTGCCGTCCATCAGCATGGCGCTGTCCAGGTGCAGGACCGGGCCCTTCTTGTCGCCCTGCCACTTCTTCACGAGCTGGCCGGTCTTCTTGTCGTACTTGCCGATGGCGTAGTTGTCGACCGCGTAGAAGTGCGCCGCATCGACGCCCACGCCCTGGTTGGCTTCCTTCGCCGCGAACTCGCCGACCTGCTCGAGCGCCGGCGCCGCGGCAGCGCCCGACGCGCCGAACATCGCGAGGCCCGCTGCCAGTGCAATTGCCGCCTTGACTGCCATGATCTCTCCCCGATCTGGTCGCCGGGAGCTCCCGGCCTGAAGTCCCATCCTACCTCCGCAAGTGAAACCTGCGGCACTTCTAGGCGGCTGTGGCCGCCTGCACCCTGATCGCGCGCGAGCGCAGCTGCCCGCAGCCGCCCTCGACGTCCTGCCCCGCCGAGTCGCGCAGCTTGGCGAGCACGCCCCGTTCATTGAGCGCTCGCAGCATCGCGAGCGTGCGCTCGAGTGACGGGCGGCGGAACGGCATCCCCTCGACCGCGTTCCAGGCGATCACGTTCATGACGGCGTACTTCCCGGCGAGGAGCCGCGCGATGCCCTCCACCTCCTCTTCCGTGTCGTTGATGCCCTCGAGCAGCGTCCACTGGTACTGGATCGGGTAGCGGGTCTGGCGCGCGTAGCGCTCGCCCAGTTCCACGAGCTCCTCGGGATCGATGCGCGGGGCATGCGGCATGAGGCTCGCGCGGCGCGATGCGATCGTCGAATGCAGGGACAGGGCCAGCGCCGGCTTCACCGGCCCGCGCGGCAGGCGCTCGAACGCGCGCCGGTCCCCGACCGTCGAGAAGACCAGGTTCTTGTGCCCGATGTCGCCCAGCGTGCCCAGGACCTCGATCGCGTCCATCACCTCGTCGAGGTTGTGCGAGGGCTCGCCCATGCCCATG
>CAZSGD010000112.1:0-1408 GCA_964606155.1 uncultured Chitinophaga sp.
ACCACAGAGGTACTGTGTTAAAATGCAACTCTAATCAACATACCCGTATGTTGATTGCTCTAAAGTTAAGCTGCTTTTACGTTTGGATAATTTTGAATAAATTTTTCATTCTTTCTCCAAAGGCAATAAATCAAAAGCAGTAATTTTCTTGCAACAGCTATTAAAGCAATTTTCTTATTAGCCTTTGTTTTACATAGCCTTATATAAAGTTGTTTTGCTTTTACATTATGTTTGACAGCAGAAAGAGCAGGCATATAGAGAGCACTACGAATCTCAGCATTACCTTTTTTTGAAATTCTTGTTTTACCTTTGTGAGTTCCGGATTGATCCTGAACAATGTCGTAACCGGCATAACTGGCGATTTGATTTTTATTATTAATTAAAGCGAAACCATCTGTTTCAGCAACTATTTTAATAACGGTCATCACACCAACCCCTTTGATGGTTGCAACAGTATTTATTCTTTCAAAGAGCTCATTATCAGATTTGACTAAGTCTTTGATCTGTTTATTTACCTGCTTTAATTGTTGCTGAAGAAATTTTTTATGTTGGTTTAATCTTTTGACAGTTTCTTTATTTGCTTTGTAAGAGTAATTCTTAGCATGCAGCTGGTTTTTTATTCTGGTAATTGAATTTTTGATTGAGCTATATTCTCTGGTAAGCTCTTTTAGTTCTTTGAAAACCTCAGATGGAGGATCCCAAGCTTTTAAAGTCTTTTCCAGCCCAAACTGAGTTTGAATGGCTGCATCAATATCATCGGTCTTAGATTTGTTTTCCAGGGTTTTGGAGAAGTTCTTTACTTTATTAGCCAACACAACAGATAGTGAAAATTTATTTTTTATTAAAAAGTATGCAAGGTTTTCATAGTAAACTCCCGTAGCTTCCATCACAAACCAGACCGGGATATCTTTTGAAGACAGATCTTCGCTGTTAAAGTAATGAACTTTACTGATAGTTTTTAAAAGTTGATTAAATCCCGCAAGATTGTTTTTAAATGTAAAAGGTTTGGTGATATATTGTTTCATTTCTATATCTAAAGTTCCAAAGCGAATTGTGAATGAATCTTTAGAAATGTCAACGCCTATTACTTTTTTAATGAGTTTCATAATTGGTTTAAATGTTTAATTTTAAAAGCGGAAAAATTGCAATATTTAGGCTAAGGCTTCTTCATATTCTTATCTCGTAGTCTTATGCAGAATTGCTGATAAAATATTTCAGCATTCTTAAGTACTGTTCAGAATTTAAGAAGCTATCGGGAATGGGGAAGATCTCTCTGTGTCGGCATTCTAAGTTAAATTAGATGTCTTGGCACGTATATTTCTCCCATTCCTTAAGCCTAATTTACAACCTACATACAGTTTACCTCTTTTAAATAACATTTTCAAAAAACTTTTTGTAACATACGAGG
>CAZSGD010000113.1:0-1406 GCA_964606155.1 uncultured Chitinophaga sp.
GGCCTTCGGCGGTTCGACGGCCTTCGGCGGTTCGACGGCCTTCGGCGGCTCGAGCGCTTTCACCGGCTCCGCAGCCTTGGCTGGCTGGGCGGGCTTCGCCGGGACCTGAGGGGGCAGGGTGGAGAGCTTGAGCTGCAGCTCGGCCACGCGGCCCTCGAGCTGCTTCAGGCTGTGGCGCATCGCGAGCAGCGCCGATACCTGGTCGTCGGCGTCCAGGATCAGGAGACGCTCGCGGAGCTGGGCGCGCGTGCGGTCGTCGATGCCGCGGCTGCGGCTGAGGTCGACCTCGGCCGAGGACAGGCGCAGCACGAACCGCCCGGGCCTCGCCACCGATCCAGGTGCGGCCTTCGGCGCCAGCGGCGATTCCACCTTCGGCGGCGACTGCCGTTCGGGCTTCGCCGGGGCGGGCGCCGCCTCCTGCAGCGGGGGGGGCGTGGGCTTTCCGGCTTTTGCGGGCGCCGGCGCGGGCTTTTCCGCCTTGAGCGGTGCAGGCTTGCGCTCCGCCGGCCGGGGCTTCGGCTCCGCCGGGGCGACCTTCGCAGGCACGGCCGGTGGGGCGACCCGGGCCGGAGCGGGCGCCATGGCGTGACTCAACGAGAAGCGCCGCAGGTCGGGCAGCACGATCGCGGTGCCGGGCGGGATGGGCTCGTCGGGGCCGAGCGAGCGCACGGACGGATTCGCGGCCCGGATCGCCTGCATGTAGGCCTCGCGCACCGCGCGGCTCTTCGGGTAGATGGCGGTGGCGAGGGTGGCCAGGGTCTCGCCGGCGACGGAGGTCAATGCCGGCCCCGGGACCTCGGGCGCGCGGGGGTCCAGCAGGATGTCGTAGGTGCGCGAGGCCACTGCCTTGCCTTCGCAGGAGGCGTCGAGGCGAAGGCGGTAGGCCGGCTCCGGCATCGCCGCGCGGGTCCGGATCCGCACCTTCCATCCGGGCCCGTCGGGCTCGACCGTGAACGTGGCGCGCGTGACGGCAGGCAACTCGCCCGTCGGCAGGCGTCCCGCGCGGAAGCAATCGCCGCGCGGCGTCTCCCCTTGCGCGCTTTCGATCGCCGCCGAGGCGTCGAGGGGCTCCCCGAGGGCGGAGTGCACCTGCAACTCGCCCAGGCCGATGGCCGCCGCCGGCAAGGCGGCGGCGAGCGCGCAGGCAAGCGCTCGCCGGAGAGCCGGGAACAGGTGCGCCGTCATGGAATTTTCGGTCTTCGCCTCTGGCGGGCGGCTAGCCGGCGTGGAAGGTCACGATGTCTTGCAGGCCTCGTCGACTGCCTTCTGCGCCTTCACTCGCTCGGCCGCGATCTGATCGTCGTCGAGGATCACCTGCTCGCCCTTGTCGTCCATCGTGGAAACGCGGACTCCCGACTCCACGGTCTTCAGGTAGGCGCGCGCGGCCTTGCAGTTCTGCTGGTCGA
>CAZSGD010000114.1:0-1255 GCA_964606155.1 uncultured Chitinophaga sp.
CGAACGGCGCGATCTGGGCGAGGAGCTTGTGGCGCGCGGGGGACCGGCAGACCTCTGCGGCGTCCATGCCGCCCTGCGCCAGGCTCACGAGCGCCGCCGCCTCGCGTTGCACCGGCTCGTCGGCGGCCCAGCGTTCCGCCGCGCGCTTCTTCTCCTCGACCCAGACGGTGAGGACGCCTGTCTCGGCCTCGATCAGGGCCGCGAGGCCCGCGGCACGCAGCTCGCGCAGCGACTCGCGCACCTGCCCGTACGACCACCACCCCATCGCGACCAGCGAGATCGCGACCACCCCCATGATCGCCACGAGGTTCCAGAGGCGCTCGCGCGCCTCCTCCCCCGGCAGGGCGCCGGGCGGCCTCAGCAGGGCCGGGAGGTTCTCCGGGATCTTGCGCAGGCCCGGGATGGGATCGTGGGAGGCCACCGGCCCATGATACGAGAGCCGGGGGCCGGAATGAAAAAGGCCGCGCCCGGGGGCGCGGCCGTGAGCGTGAATCGGCTCTTCTTCTTCAGAACTTCCAGGAGACCCAACCGTAGAAGATGTTGGCCTTGTAGTTCGGGTTCGAGTTGTACCCCATCAGGTAGCTGTCCGCGCGGCTGGCCGCGGGGATGGTGTTGCGGTACCCGTCGTACTGGGCGTCGACGTAGTCGTACTTCTCGTAGGCCCAGCCGCCCGTGAGGCTGATCGTCTTGCTGAAGGCATAGACGCCCTTCAGGTTGAACGCCGTGCGCTTCGAGTCGTCGAACAGGCTGACCGGCTGCGGGTAGGAGGCCGCGGCGACGGTGGCGGGCGCGGCGAAGTCCACCTGGCCGTCGGTCTTGTAGTACATGTACGAGGCCGAGACCTTCAGCTTCTCGGTCGCCGGCCAGTCCAGGGCCAGGCCGTAGGCGTAGTTCGCGTCCTTGTTGGTGGCCTGCCAGTTGTAGTTGCTCGCCGTCGGCGGCATGTTCGGGTCGTACGGCCCGGGCGGCGTCGTGGCGGTGGAGGAGCCCACCACGCGGTGCTGCGATTCGTACTTCACGCGCTCCCAGTCGCCGAAGATCGTGAAGCGCCAGGCGGACGGATCGCCGTAGGACACGCTCGCGTAGATCTCGTCGCGCTTGTCCTTCCAGCGGCCGAGGGTGTCGCCCTGGGCCTGGTAGTCGTTGTCCTTCCACTGGAACTCGAGGCCCAGGTCGAGGAACTCCACCGGCGACGCATCCAGGGTGACCTTCCACTTGTCCTGCTTCAGGTCCTGCGCGTCGAACGCCGTCTGGA
>CAZSGD010000115.1:0-1253 GCA_964606155.1 uncultured Chitinophaga sp.
GGGCCGAGCTGGTCTGCGAGGTGAAGTACGGCGGCGTGCTCGACGGCCGCTTCCGTCCCGGCGTCACCCAGTTCCTGCGCTGGCGCCCCGACCGCGACCCGGCGTCGTGCACCTTCGACCAGCTCGAGCTGCCCCCACCGGTCCAGGTGGGTGAGGTGCTGGGCTGATCAGTCCTCGGCGAAGGCCAGCTCGACCGCCGGGACGGGGTCGCAGCCGAGGCACTGCTGGCGGACCCGCAGGATCGACGCCGTGGCCATGATGGCCACGAGGGCGGCGAGGGCCACGGTGGCGTAGACGGGCATCTCGGCGTGGCCGGCGAGGAAGAGGTAGGCGTAGGGCGTCAGGAAGGCGGCGCCGGCCACCCCGCACCAGCGCTGGGCGGCGGCGAAGTCCTGGGCCCGGAAGGCCGCCACGATGCGCACCTGGCCGAGGGCCAGGGGGTACGCGGTGACGACGTCGAGGAAGAGGAAGGCGGCCGGGTTGATCCCGTAGCGGGCGAGGATCGGCCAGGCGAGCACGGCTCGCAGCAGCGAGTACCCGCAGAGGATGAGGATCCACATCCTGCCAACGCGTCCCACTGCCGCGTCATCAGGAGCGGTCATGTTGCTACTCATCGTACCGCTCGGGCCGCTCCTGAAGGAATCACCCCCGGCTACCGTCGGCTCGGTGGGGAAGCCCGACGCCGACGCGCGCACGATCGAACGGAAGGGTCACGAGGTCACCGTGACGAACGGCGACAAGGTGTACTTCCCGGGCTCGGGGGCCACGAAGGGCGATCTCGTCGACTTCTACGTGGCCGTCGAGGGGCCGCTGATGGCCGCGGTCGGAGGCCGGCCCGCGCTCATGCAGCGCTTCCCCAACGGGGTCAAGGGCAAGTCGTTCTTCCAGAAGCGGGTGCCCGGGTCACGCCCGACCTGGCTCGACACCACCACGGTCTCCACCCCCAACGGCACCGAGAGCGACGCCCTGGTCCTCACCGACCTCGCCCACGTGCTGTGGGCGGTGAACCTGGGGTGCATCGGCCTCCACCTCTGGCCGGCGCTGGCCACCGACGTCGACGTCTCCGACCAGCTCCGCATCGACCTGGACCCGTCGCCCGGCGTGGACTTCGCCGACATCTGCTGGGCGGCCCACCAGGTGAAGGCCTTCCTCGACGAGCTGGGCATCGCGGTGTACGTGAAGACCACGGGCAACCGGGGCCTGCACCTCTACGCCCAGCTCGAGCCCCGCTGGACGGCCTACGAGGTGCGCGC
>CAZSGD010000116.1:0-1246 GCA_964606155.1 uncultured Chitinophaga sp.
GCCTGCGCGAGGTTGAGCGAGGCTTCGTCGTCGTTGATCGTGACGATCACGCTGGGGTTGGCGCCGATGCTGGCGCCGGTGCCCGTGGCGCCGAACAGGGCCACCCCGAAGATCTCGGACGCTTCCACCACCGCGTCGTTGAGGATCGGGATCACGATCGTCTTCGAGGCGGCGTCGCCCGCGCCCCAGTTGAGGGTGCCGGAAAGGGCTGTCGTGTTGCCCAGCGTGCCGAAGTCCGAGCCCGCGAGCGCCGTGCTGTCCACCGTGACCCAGTTGACGCTCGCCGCTTCGGCCGTGCCGCCCAGGCGGGTGACCGTGAGGGTGATGGAGGCCGTGGCCTCCGAGACCGTGCCGGTCCCGGCGCTGAATTGCAGCGTGTTGTCGTCGTCGGTGATGGTCACCGTGGTCGCGGTAGGCGCGCCGATCGTCGCACCCACGGCGCCCGAGAGCGTCACCGAGAAGGTCCGCGAGGAATTGACCGCGGCGTTGTCGATGACGGGCACGTTGATCACCTTGGGCGCCGTGTCGCCATCGCCCCAGTTGAGCGTGCCGCTGGTGGTCGTGTAGTGCGTGCCGGCCAGGGCGGTGCCGTTGGCCGTCGCGTAGTTCACGCTCACCGCGCCGCTGCCGTCGCCCATGCGGTTCACCTGGACGGCCGCGGTTCCGGCCGACTCGGCGACGCTCAGCGTGCTGCCGGCCATCGAAAGGCCGCTGTCGTTGCTCACGATCGTGACCGTGGCGCTCGCCACGCCCAGGATCCCGCCGGAAGCGGGCGAGGATAGCGTGACCGTCAGGGTCTCCGGCCCCTCGATGAACGCGTCGTTGAGCACCGGGATCCACGCGCCGGCCGTGGTGGTCGGGCCCACGCTGATCGTCTTGTCCGCGCCGTCGCCCGCCGCCCAGCTGAGCGTGCCGGAGCGCTGCAAGGCGGAGCCGGAGGTGCCGAAGTCGCTGCCCGCCATCGCGGTGCCGTTCGTGGTCGCCCAGTTGACCGTGGCGGACGTGAGGGTCGAGCCGGTGCGCGCCACCGTGAGCGTGCCGTTGGGGCCGCCCTCGTTCACCACGAGCGTCGCGGGCGCGAAGCCGAGCGTGCTCTCGTTGTCCACGATCGTGACCGTCGTCGAGCTCGTCGCGCCCAGCACCGCGCCGTTGGTCGGGTTGGACAGGGTGATCGTGAAGGCTTCGTCGCCCTCCAGCACCGCGTCGTTGATGATGGGCATCGTGCCCGTCGTGCCGACGGTGAACG
>CAZSGD010000117.1:0-1241 GCA_964606155.1 uncultured Chitinophaga sp.
TTCGCCGGGCCCCGCGGGGCGTGGCGGTATCATGCCGCCATGTCCGGCCGATCCGTCCGCGTGACCCCCGCGCCGCTGCAGCGCACCCCCGGCGGCGTGCCCTTCGCGCCCGAGTTCCAGGACAGCTACTACACCGCATCCGGCGGGCTCGCCCAGGCGCGCCAGGTGTTCCTCGCAGGGAACTCGCTTCCGGAGCGCTGGCGCGGGCGGGACACCTTCACGATCCTGGAGACCGGCTTCGGGCTGGGGCTCAACTTCCTCGCCGCGTGGGATGCGCTTCGAAGCGACCCGGAAGGCCCCGCGCGGCTGCACTTCGTCTCGGTCGAGAACCATCCCTTCGTTGCCGCCGATCTCGCCGACGCCCTCGCGCCCTTCGAGGAGCTGCGCGCCCTGGCCACGGCGTTGGTGGCGACCTGGCCGCCGCCGATCGCGGGCTTCCACCGCCTGCAGTTCGACGGCGGGCGCGTGCAGCTCACGCTGCTGGCGGGTGACGCGCGGGAGCTGCTGCCGCAGCTCGAGGCCAGCGCCGACGCGCTCTTCCTCGACGGCTTCTCGCCCGCGAGGAATCCCGAGATGTGGTCGCCCGAGGTGGTGCGGGAGCTCGCGCGGGTGGCCGCACCCGGCGCGACGCTCGCCACCTGGACGGTGGCGGGCGGCGTGCGCGCGGCGCTCACGGGCGCCGGCTTCCGCGTCGAGAAGCGCGAGGGCTTCGGCTTCAAGCGCGAGATGCTCGCGGGGGTGCGCGAAGGCGAACCTGCTCCGGCCCGTCGCCTTCACCGCCGGGCCATCGTCGTCGGCGCGGGCCTCGCGGGCACGCTGGTCGCCGAGCGCCTGGCCTCGCGCGGCTGGGAGGCGGACCTCATCGACGAGCGCGAAAAGCGCACCGGCGCCACGGTGGGACTCGTCCGCCCCATCGCCAACCTGCGTGACGCGGTGAACGCGCAGGCTTCGCGGCCCGCGTTCCTCTACGCCCTGCAGCACTTCCGCGCGCTGCAGCACGACGGCTACCACCTGGTCTGGCGCCGCAGCGGGGTGCTGCAGCTCGCCGCCGGCGACGACGAGGCGGCGCGCATGGCCGCCATCATCGCGGCCCAGGAGCATCCGCCGGAGTTCCTGCGTTACGTCGACACCGCCGAAGCCTGTGCCCTGGCCGGCCGGCCCGTGCGCGGCCCCGGCTGGTGGATGCCTTCGGCCGCGTGGGTGTCGCCGGGGAGCCTCGCCGTGGCGCTCCTCGCGCGCGC
>CAZSGD010000118.1:0-1181 GCA_964606155.1 uncultured Chitinophaga sp.
CCCAGTAGGACTGGAGGCGCAGGACGACTTCCTGGAACGTGATCATCGCGTCGGGAGCATGCGGGCCGGAAAACCCGTCATTTTACGGGCTTGCGAGGAGGGACGTAAGCTTCCCCTGCTAGAATCGCCGCGATGACCGGAACCGCCGAAAACCTCCCCGCGCTCGATCCGAAGCTCCCGGTCTGGCAGTACTGCCTGGGACCCAAGCCCGCGGGGATGGCCGCCTACTACGACGGCTTCAACGGGGTGCTGCCCGCGATCCTGCGCCGCCCGCCGCGGCGGGTCCTCGAGCTGGGCTGCGCAGCGGGGCGCCTGGGAGCCTTCGTGCGCGAGAAGTTCCCCGGCGTCCACTACACCGGCATCGAGATGACCCCCGAGGCCGCGAAGGTCGCGAGGACCCGTCTGGACCGCGTGATCGAGGCGCGCATCGAGGACATCGACTTTGCCGCGGAGGGAATCGGGCCGGGCACCATCGACACGCTCTTCGCCGGAGACGTACTCGAGCACCTTTACGACCCCTGGCGGGCGCTGCTGGCGGTCCGGCCCCTGCTTTCCGTGGACGCCCAGGTTGCGATCAGCGTTCCCAACGTCCGCAACCTCTTCATCCAGGCCCAGCTGAACAACGAAGGCACCTGGAAGTACGACACCCACGGCCTGCTGGACATAACGCACATCCGCTTCTTCGCCAAGCGCGACCTGGCGCGCATGCTCGGGGAGACGGGCTTCGCCGTGGACGAGTTGCGCTGCCACCTCGACCCGCGCTGCGCCGAGATCTACCAGGCCAACCGCGGCCAGGCAAACGTCACGCTTCAGGCGGGCCGCCTGAGGATCGAGAACCTCTCCAGCGACGAGCTCCTGGAATACTGCACGCTGCAGTTCATCGTGCTGGCCCACCCGGTGCCTGCGCGGGACGGGGCGGGCGCCGCCTGAGGGCGGCCAAGGCGAGCGCCGCCGCGAGGACCAGCGCCCCGCCGTTTCTCACCCTGACGAAAGGCGTCGCGCCCGCGTGCGGGACGGGCCGCGCCGCGAGCTCCCCGTGCGTGAACTGCGGGAGCCTCGCCACGACGCGCCCCTTTTCGTCGATGGCGGCGGTCACCCCCGTGTTGGTGGCGCGCACCATCCACCGCCCCGTCTCCAGGGCCCGCATCTGCGAGAACTGCAGGTGCTGGTCGGCGGCCAGC
>CAZSGD010000119.1:0-1176 GCA_964606155.1 uncultured Chitinophaga sp.
GTTCTATTTTCTTATCTATTTCTGGTTGAAGACTAGTTTGGATCAGTAAGCTGTTTAGATTATACATTAATACTTTTGCATAAAATTCTTGCAATACGCCATTTACTGATTTTGAATGTAGCTTTTCAATGTTTAAACCCTCTTTTAATGTTTTAAATCCCTCTTCAATCCCCCATCTCATACCGTATAATTTATACATATCTTTTGTACTAAATTGTTCGCTGTCTATCAAGTTTGTAATCAACACTTCTTCTTGGCCAGAACTTAGCATTATTTTCACTACTCTTAATGTTATATCTTCTTCCAACCTTAACTTTTTATTCTTTATTTTATATCTATAGCCTTTCTTTAAAACGATGCATTCATCCTTGGAATCTCCTGCTAGCTGTATTAACTTGGCCCAAGTCTTTGTAAACCTTATTACAAAGCGTGTATTGCCTTTCATTAGCCTAATAATCAACCTCAATGAGGCATATCCTCGATCAAAAAGTAATATGCTTTTTCCAGCCTCAATAGCATCTAGATGGCCTAGGCATGATTCTACATCGTTCATAAATGTTTTGCCTAATGTGGCATGTAAAATTTGCTTATTAAGTACGTCATAAACCATTGACATTTTTGCACCAGGAACATTTTTAATGGCTTGATTCTTAAAAGTGCCGAAGTAATTAAGAAGTTCCTCGCTATTAGGCAATCTGATCCAAGAAGTGTCAATAGCAATGATCTTGTAATCGTACAATTTTTTAATGTGCAATGTACCATTATATCGGTACTTAAGAATAAAGTCATTAAGCAAATTAAAACAGGTGTACGAAAGCTTTCGTCGCGCTTGTGTAAGGGCACTGGCTGAACATACATCATAGCATATGGCACCAATTTTCTTAGTACACTTAGACAGGAAGGTAGAAGCAGAATAATGAGCACTCCGATTAGAGAAGGAGAGAATGATTAACACTAGACTTTGAATAGTTAAAACCCTCTTTCTGGAAAAGACACACGAAGCGGCTTTCGCCGCTTGGGCGAAATCTTCACTTGATAATAGGTTTAAAAATTTGGAGAAAAACTCAAACTCGAGGTTGATAAAGAACGATTTCTTCCCTTGAAGTTTGAAGTACAAAAATACGTATAATATTGATAACCAACAAGTTATAAAGAAAAATAAATATCAATAATCCT
>CAZSGD010000120.1:0-1161 GCA_964606155.1 uncultured Chitinophaga sp.
CATGCCCGTGGGCGAGGCGTTCCTCGCGGCGGCCGCCGACGACTCCCCGGCCGCCCTCGACATGCAGACGGCCTGGGGCCACGCGCGGGGCGTGAGCCTCGCGGCGAGCGCCATCCCGGGGCTTTCGCTCGCCGGCGCGAGCCGGCAGCTCGTCGCCCGCGCTCACCCCGGCGTCCAGCACGCGGACCTCGCGGCCTGCCACGCCTACGCGCCGCCGGTCGAGTCGATCCGCGCCGTGGCCGCGCCTACGCTCGTCCTCGCCGGACGGCGCGACCAGATGACCCCGTTCAAGGCGGGCGCCGCCCTGGCGAGGGAGGTGCCGGGCGCCAGGCTTGTCCTCCTCGACGCGGGCCATGCGATGCCGGCCGAGGCTCCCCGCCAAGTGGTGGCGGCGCTTCGCGAGCACCTGTCCCCCTGATTCGGAGCGACCCATGCCCATCGACGCCATCTTCGACCGTGCCCGCCGCTCGCCCGAGCACGTCGCGCTGATCCAGGGCGGCGAGGCGTGGAGCTACGGCGCCTTCGCCCGCGCGATCGCGCAGGCGCGCTCGCCGCTCGAAAGCGCGGGGTTTCGCCCCGGGGGTCTCGTGGCCATGGCGGCAGGCCGGCCGATCGACACTTGGGCGGGTTCTTTCGCGCTGCGCAGCCTCGGGCTCACCACGGTCATGATCGAGCGCAGCAAGGACTTCCTGTCCCTCGACCTGCGCAACCTGGCCGGCGTCGTGGTCGCCGACGACAAGCCGCACGAGGTGGCCGAGTCCCTCGCCCGCGCCGCGAGGTGCCCGATGACCCGCCTTGCCGCCGCGCGCCATTTCGGCTTGTCGCAGGGCCCCGTTCCCGAAGCGCCGGCCGTGGCGGAGGGCGGCATGGCGGGCCACGTCATGCTCACGTCCGGCACGACGGGGACCTTCAAGAAGGTCCTGCGCTCACCCCGGATAGACGGGGAGCTCGTCCGGTCGCTTGCCACGCTGTACGGCATGACGGAGTCGTCCATCGTCTACCTCGGGAATTTCCCGATCTGGACGGCGGGCGGGTACCGCTGGTCGCGCGCCGCCTGGAGCCGGGGCGGCACCGTGGTGTACGAGGACCCGCCCTGGTCGCACCGTCCGTTCGGGGAGCTCGCGATGACGCACGCCTTCGCCACGCCCGCCACGCTCGCCG
>CAZSGD010000121.1:0-1141 GCA_964606155.1 uncultured Chitinophaga sp.
GTTGGGTCCGTGAAGAACCAGGATTCCGGACATGGCGAAGGAGTCTGCCGGATGAAGTTGCAAGATGTCCAGCGTTCGCCGAAGTTGCAATCCGAAGCAGGCTGTGCCTTTGGAGGCGCCGGAAAGGCGGGCACGATTCGCGCTTCATCGCGGTTCGCCTGGATGACGTAACAGTATTTTTGCCTGTTTTAGCCGAACTTAAACGAAGTTCCGTGAATTTAGGCCTACTTCCCCGTGATGGCCGCCAGCCTCGACTCGAGAACGGGCTCGGCAAACACCCCGATCTTCGATTCGATGACGCGGCCCTGGCCGTCCAGGAGGACGGTGTGCGGCAGCACGCCCAGGCGGTTTCCCAGGCGCCGGGACAGGTCCATCACGCCCGCGTCGCCCAGCCAGAGGGGATAGTTGACGCCCAGCTCGCGGCCGAAGGCGGCCACCTTGTCCGCCTCGTCGTGGGCGATGCCCACGAACTGGACCCCGCGGCCCTGCCAGCGCGACTGCAGCTTCACGAAGCCGGGCATCTCCTCGCGGCAGGGCGTGCACCAGGTGGCCCAGAAGTTCACCACGAGCACCTTGCCGGCGAACTGCCCCAGGCTGCGGGACGCGCCCTCGCCGTCGCGGAACTGCGCCGCATGGATGGCGGCCGGGGAAGCATCGACCGGCCCGGCTTCGATCGCCGGGGGCTGGGCGTGGCGGCCCGCGAGGTGGAGGGAGACGCCGGCGAGCCCCGCCAGCAGGCCGATGCCGGCCAGGGGAAGCCAGCCTTTCATCGCGGCAGCCCCCGGGGCGGCGGCGGGGCCGCGGAAGCCGGCATGTCCATCTCGCGGTAGCCGGGAGGGATGTTCACGACCAGCTCCTGCGGGAAGGGCGAATAGCAGATGCGCTCCTCGGCGCAGCCCTGGGCGGTGATCCTGACCCGGTATTTCCCCGGCTTGGCGACGCTCACGGCAAACGGAAGGTGGATCAACACGCGATCGCGGAAGATCGCCGATTTTCCAAGGAAGGGATCGTCCACCTCGATCCCGGGCGGCATCTCGGGCGCGCCGATGAGGACGGTGGCCGGAAGGAGCTCGAACCTGAGGCGGCTGCGGTAGAGGTAGTAGCCGGGCTCGATCCGGTACTCGATGTCGATGCCGTGGCG
>CAZSGD010000122.1:0-1137 GCA_964606155.1 uncultured Chitinophaga sp.
TAGTTCCCTGTCTCCGGCAAGCGCCCGCCGGAGCTGCACGAAAGCGCGCATGATCTCGATGTTCACTGAGATGGCCGTCGGGCTGCGCAAGACTGTCGACAGCATGGCGACACCTTGTTCCGTGAAGGCATACGGCGGATGTCTCCTTCCTCCCCTCCTCCCATTTGACATCACAGACTGTGATCTCAAAGTCCGCGCTTCGTCGTCCGAAAGCCGGAAGCAGAAATCGCCCGGAAACCGCGCTGCATTTCGAGTCACCGCCTGTACGAGGACGCGGGTTTCTATCCCATAGAGATCCGCAAGCGCGGCATCGAGCATGACGCGCTGTCCACGTATCAGCAGGATCGCGTTATCGATGCGATCGGCTGGCAACGAGGACGATGAGCGGGCCATGGATATGAAACGCGGGCCGCCCCGGCGGAGTTGACGCCTGCGACTGCTTGGCAGTGACAATCGTGGCAGGATGGAGAGCGGGAATGGTGCCTGACCCTTTCCCTTTCCCTTTCCCCTTCCCCGGGAGAACGGACGATGAGCGTCCTTCGAGCCGAAGTCACCGTAGAAAGCCTCAACCGGATGGGCGGGGAATACCTGCCCGGCTACCTCGGGGTCGAGATGACCTCCGTCGCCCAGGGCGCGCTCTCGAGCCGCATGGCGGTGAAGAAGCTCCACGTCGCGCCCAACGAGTTCCTGCACGCGGCGAGCGTGGTGGCCCTGGCGGACACCACGTGCGGCTACGCGACGATCGCGCACCTGCCCGCGGGCGCCGCGTCCTTCACCACCATCGAGCTCAAGAGCAACTTCCTCGGCACGGTGCGCGAGGGCAGCGTCGCCTGCACCGCCACGGCCCAGCACCTGGGGAAGACGACCCAGGTGTGGGATGCCGTGGTCACGGACGAGGCCAGCGGGAAGAAGATCGCGCTCTTCCGCTGCACCCAGATGATCCTGTGGCCGAAGGCGTAGCCCTTCGCCGGATCAGGGCGCCTTCACCAGGTCCACGCGCCGGTTCTTGGCCCGCCCCGCCTCGTCGTCGTTGCCCGCCACGGGGGCGAGCGGGCCCACGCCGTAGCCCTTGAGGCGCGCGGCGTTGATGCCGTAGGCGCTCACCAGCTCGGCCACGACGGCCTCCCCGCGCGCCTG
>CAZSGD010000123.1:0-1116 GCA_964606155.1 uncultured Chitinophaga sp.
CAAAGCGCGGCATGAGCATTTCGTAGGCACGCTGCTGGCCCGGGGAAAAGCGCCCCTGGCGAAGCACGAAGCTGCGAATCGGCCGGTCTGTTGCATCCATGCCGCAATTTTACGCTGCCCGCCCCGGTATACCCCCCAATTCGTTGACGCCTCGGGGCGACAACCCCAACATCGGGGTATGCGAATCCTCATGCGATGGCTTCCGGCGGTGGTCCTGGCGGCGATTCCTGCCGCCCAGGCCGCGCCGGGCGACTACGTGGGCACCTTGCGCCCCACGGCGAAGCCCTCGGCCATCGCCATTCCGGATCCCGGCTTCTACTGGCCGGGCGCCGATCCGTTCGCCAGGAGCCTGGGCGAGCCGGTACTCGCGGAAGGCTTCAAGCTGAAGCTCGGCTACCGCTACTCCAGGTACCTTGCGGTCGAGACGGGCTTCGCGGACTTCGGCAACCCGTCGCAGGCGCCCGCATTCGGCGCGACGACCACTTCCCGTGGACGCGGCTTCAGCATGGATACCATCGGGACGCTCCCGCTTTGGCGCCATGCCTCCCTCTACGGCCGCTTCGGGGCGTGGCATGCCGGCGCGGGAGTATCCCTCCTCGGCGCGGCCGAGCCGGGCATGCGAACCGGGTCCGGGCTGCGCTACGGCCTGGGCGTGAAGTACGACCTGACCCGGACCGTCGGCCTGCAGGCGGAGATGGGGCGTTTCTCGACGCTCGACCGCTGGGGGCCGCGCGAAGGCGAATCCGACCAGTTCACCCTGGGCGTTCGCTGGCGCTTCTAGCCGCCCTCAGGCGGTCTTGCCGATGAGCCCCTCGGCGGGCGAGCTGGCCGAGGCTTGGTAGGGCTTCCTCGGCATCCTTCCTGCGAGCCACGCTTCCCGTCCCGCCTCGACGGCGAGCTTCATGGCCCGCCCCATCCGCACCGGATCCCGCGCGTTGGCGATCGCCGTGTTCATGAGCACGCCGTCGCATCCGAGCTCCATGGCGACCGCCGCATCCGAGGCCGTGCCGATTCCCGCGTCCACGAGGACCGGGACCTTCGCGCGGTCGATGATGATCTGCAGGTTCCAGGGGTTGAGGATGCCCATGCCGGACCCGATGAGCGAGGCGAGCGGCA
>CAZSGD010000124.1:0-1102 GCA_964606155.1 uncultured Chitinophaga sp.
CCGGGCGCGGCCGCGAATGGGGCGCGCGATTCCCGCCGCGGGACCTACCGCTTCGCGACGGCGGTGATCCACGGCTCCAGGCGGCGCCCGAACGCGACCGTGATCTCGCGCCGGGGAGGCGGCGCATCCGCCCCTCGCCAGGCGCTTTCCCCGGCATGCGCAAACGACGGCTGGAACTCGAGAGGCACGTTGATCTCGCCGACACTGGGGCCGCCCACGCGGCCGACGAGCGCTCCCGTCGCGTCGGCTCGCGTATCCCAGTACGGCTGCACCCGCCCGCGCACGATGGCGTGGCGGGCACGGTCCGGATACCGGGCGCGCAAGGCCCCGGCATCGAGGCCCGCGTCGATCACGAACAGCCTGCTGCTCGAGCTTTCCTCGCGCGCCAGCCGCTGCGCGGCCCTCTTCAACTCGCTCTCGCGATCCTTCGGGCCGGCCTTGCCGGCCTGCGCGGCCTTCAGTCGCCGGTCGTCCTCGCGGGCCCGCTCCAGCGCAGCCTGGTACGCCGCTCCGTCCAGCTCGAGGACCAGGAAGACCTCCTTCGCCGGGATCGAGTCATATTCGCGACCACCCGGCGCCCTTTTTGGCGACGTGTCGAAGCCGAGCTCGGCAAGCTTGCCCTGGTCGAGCCACTTCGGCGCCCCGTTGTAGGAATATCGCCCGTCGAGGAAGTCGTCGGCCGGATCGGATCGCTGCCCGAGCGTTCGCCACCGCAGCCTCAATGCCATGCCGCTGTTCTCCCGATCGGGTTCCGGGCCGCCGACGACACGCAGTTCGCGCTCGGTCAGGCGAAGGGTGCTCTCGGGTTCGCCGGACCGGTTCCAGGCGGCGCCGCCGAGCGCCACGGCGTTGGTAATCAGGACCAGGCCGATGCCGGCCAGGAGGAGGCTTTTGCGGGACCGGAGCTTCATCGGACACCTCCGCTTTCCGCCTTGCCTGCAGCGGACCTGATGCGGCGGAACACCACGAGCAGCAGGACGGCGGCCAGTGCCAGCACCATGAAGAAGAGGTACTTCGGCATGCTCTCCCACCACCAGTCGAAGAACTTCGTGTACAGGAAGATCACGAAGAGCGTCACGCCCGTGTTCACGACCTCCGGCCA
>CAZSGD010000125.1:0-1100 GCA_964606155.1 uncultured Chitinophaga sp.
AGCGAGCGCTGCGAGCCGGAGCGGTGCCGCTCGGCCTGCTGCAGCGCGATCACCGCCCAGCGCAGGTGCGCCATCACCTGCCAGTAGAGCGTCTCCTCCCGGCTCGTCACGCGGCCGCCGCCCGCGGCATAGCCCGCGAGGAAGTCGTCCGCACGCCCGACCCCGCCGGCCTCGCGATCGGGCCGCGCGAACCGCCAGCAGCGGGCGAGCATCCAGCCGAGGTCCTCGCGCGGATCGCCCCAGCCGGCGAATTCCCAGTCGAGCGTGGCCGCGAGGCGCCCGTCGTGGACGAGGTAGTTGCCGGTGCGGTAGTCGCGATGGAGCAGGCAGGGCGGCAGCGGCGCCGGGGCGTGGCGCTCGCACCAGGCGAGGCCCCACTCGAGCGCGGGCCAGGATTCGCCGCGCACCGCGCCGAGGGCGTCGAGGTCCTGGCGGTAGGCGGCGATGCTCGCGCGGGCAGGGTCCTGCGCCGGCTCGCCCAGGAAGGCGAGGGAAGCGACCGGAGGCTTCACCGCGTGCAGCCGCGCGAGGTTCGCGCCCAGCTCCCGCGCCAGGGCGGGGCGGTCGGGCACGAGGCGATCGTCCTTCGACAGGCGGTGCCCTGCCGTCACGCCGGGAACGCGCCGCATCACGAAGAAGTCCGGGCCGTGGCCGTCCCCGCAGCACAGGAGCGGCTCCGGGACGCGCACGCCGGCCGCGTGCGCGACGCGCAAGATCTCGAATTCCTCGGGGCGCGTGTGGCTCACCGCCACGGCGGAGGGGGCGTCGGTGCGCAGGACCCATTCGTGCCGCCCGGCCCGCGGCCCGCCGTCGATGGAGACGTCGAGGGCCACGTTCTCCTGGATGGCGCCGCCGGAAAGGCGTTCCCAGCGCTCGATGGCCACCCGCCCTCCGCAGGCCTGCGCGAGCCACGCCTGCGTCCTCTGGCGCGGGT
Organism: uncultured Chitinophaga sp.; assembly: GCA_964606155.1. Classification (GTDB taxonomy): domain Bacteria; phylum Bacteroidota; class Bacteroidia; order Chitinophagales; family Chitinophagaceae; genus JJ008. The sequence continues at coordinate 935 of CAZSGD010000125.1, forward strand.
CGGGGTGGGCGGCGCTGGCGAGCGCGTTCACGCGGGCGGCCGCCTCACCACAGGTTCACCCGCGCGCCCTCGGCGCGAAGCGCCCTGGAGTCGGCCGGGCAGGAGAAGGCTTTCGCGAACTCCGGCAGGTTGGCGAGCGGCCCCTGCACGCGGTAGCGCGGCGGCG
>CAZSGD010000126.1:0-1092 GCA_964606155.1 uncultured Chitinophaga sp.
TGCCGAGGTCGTGGATCCACATGAGCCACGCCGGCAGCTTGTCGTGGCCGAGCGCATTGTCGAGCACGACCTTGAGCGGCCACGGCGCCGCGAGGCTCGCCAGCGTCTCGACCAGCATCGCGGCGAACACGACGAGCACCCACGTCCGGTACGGACGGATCAGCGAGCGGACGAGCGCCCCCATCCACGCCTTGGGCGGCGCGGCCGGCACGGGAGCGGCGGGAGCGTTATCGGACATGGCGGCGCGCGAACGCGCGATGGTGAGCGCGCCGACGGCGATCCGTCAAGGCGCCGCGCCGGGCGCGGCGATCGGCGCGCACTGCGCGCGGCGCTCGCCGAGCGTGCACGACGTCAGCGGCCGCCCGGCGGCATCCCACGCCTGCATCCGCCAGCCGGCGCCGCTGCGCTCCATCGTCATGAAGCCGAACTGCGTCGTCGTGACCATTTCGGCGACGACGGCGCCGGGCGCCGGCTGCGCGCCCGCCGGGAACGGCACCGGGAATGGGTCGTCGAGGTACGTGCCGCCGTTGCCCGCGAGGATCTGCGGCGGGTGCGGCGTAGCGAACGAGATCACCTCGAGCGTGTGCGAGTGACCGGACAGCAGCGCCTCGATCGTCGGCGGGAACAGCACGGTCGGGTACAGCGGCGCCAGCACCGACTGCAGGCCGGCGTTGCCGGGGAACGGCTGCTGCGGATTGCCGGGGTTCGCGGCGAAGCCCAGCACCGGGTGGTGGCTCATGAAGAACGCCCGCGGCGTGCGCGCGGCCAGCGCGAACAGCTCGGTGAGCTGCGCGTAGTAGTTCCGGTACATGAGATCGGCAGGCTGCAGGGGGCTCAGCCCGACCCATGACGAGTCGAACACCATGAATTGCGTATTGGCGTCGCGGCCGAGCGGCACCGCGTACGGCGCGCTGTAGTTGCCGACGTCGTCGTCGGCCGCGCCGTTGCAGTCCTGCCGCGGCGCGACCGGCCGCGGGTCGAGGAAACGGAACCACCCCTGCCCCGCCCGGTTGCACGACTCGTGGTTGCCGCGCGTCACGATCCACGGCGCCGCGGCCATCAGGTTGCGCGCCGGGTCGAAGAGGTCGGCCT
>CAZSGD010000127.1:0-1091 GCA_964606155.1 uncultured Chitinophaga sp.
GGCCGCGGGCCTCACGAGGGCCACGTCGGGCAGGGCCGCGGCCACGGCCCGGCCCAGGAGGCGCGCGTCACCTGGCGCGTCGACCGCCACCTCCCGCGCGCCGAGGTGCGCGCGGGCGAAGCGCACCGCGATCTCGACGTCCTCGATCAGCTCGAGGAGGTAGGGCCGGCCGAGGAGCTGGGCGTTGTAGACGTGGTTCGCGAGGACGCCGGAGAGGGGGCTGGGGTAGGCCGACTCCTCGTCGGCCGGCGCGAGGGCGGGGTCGTCGATCGAGGCCGCCTTGTATCGCATGCGCGTCTCGCCCAGCCCGCGCAGGTCGAACGACACGATCTCGTGGCCCTCGGCCAGCCGTGCCTCGACCTCGGGCCAGTCCCCGGGGCGGATCTTTCCCGCGAGGTCCAGGCGCACGAGCAGCTCGCGTCGCGGCCCGCCGTCCCGGCGCACGTGCAGGAGGGGGGTCACGAGCCCGCCGCCGTGGTGCAGGCGGTAGCGGTCGACGATCGCGGTCCCGACCCGCTGGCTGCCGGCCGCCTCCCACGCGATCGCGTCGCGCGGGACGGTGCCCGCGAAGGGCACCACCGGCCAATCGCGGATGCCGGGGTACCCTGGGCCGCGGTAGAGCTCGCCGACCGTCCGCGCCGCGGGAGGCCGTGCCTGGGCGTCCTCGCGAATCGCCTCCATCAGCGAGCGCCCGGCCAGGTCCTCGCGCACCTGGCCGCGCGGCGTGCACCACAGGGCCTCGGGCGGGAGCGTCTTGGCGTCTCCGAAGCCCGCGGGAGACGGCCGGCCGAGGGCGCGGTCGAGGAACGCGAACGCCTTGGCCTGGTTCTCCGCCGAGTACTGGTGCTTGTGGTAGCCCTCGCTGATCGCGACGCGGTCGGCGTGGCCGAAGCGACGGTAGAGGGCCGCTATCTCCCGCATCGACTTGCGCGCGCCCTCGATCGGGAAGAAGTCGAGGACCGCCGCGGAGACGTGGAGAGGCCGGGGGTACGCGAGGAGGAGGAGGCCCGGGTGGTCGATCCCCTCGGAGACGAGACCCGGCGGGTCCTGCTCGGGGTCGCTGTCGGGGTCCTCGAAGATGCGGTTCGCCA
>CAZSGD010000128.1:0-1088 GCA_964606155.1 uncultured Chitinophaga sp.
ACTCGATCACCGCGCGCGTCTCCGGGGTGCTGCCGGGATAGTGGCCGGCGCCCACCTGGTCCGGCTCGGCCGCCCACTCGTAGGGGAAGTTGCGGTTGAAGTCGTTGAGGTTGTCGCTGAGGAAGAAGGGATCCGGGATGCGGCGGCCGTCGAAGTTGACGATGCGCCCCTCGGGATAGAGCTTGTAGAAGGGGCCTTCGTCCTCGGGGCCGCGCGGCACCATCACCGGGGGATCGAGGGGCTTGCCGTCGTCGCCGCGCAGCTCCACCAGCTCGCCGTCGGGACTCTGCTGGCGCATGGTGAGCATGAGCCCGTCGCCATCGACGTCTTCCGCCTCCCACCTGGCGTGGTCCTTGTTGGCGCGGTCGTTCACCGGGCTGGAGCGGACGTAGCGGCCCTTCTTCAGCACTTCCTCCGCGCCATCGGGGGAGATGCGCGGGACGACGTAGACGAGGGCGCCGCGGATGGCATCGGCCATGTGCTTGGGCAGGGGCTTGCCGCCGGCTTCGCTCTTCCCCTGGTGAATCGCGATGATGTCCTCGGCCAGGGCCAGCGCGACGCTGGATCCGCACAGCTCGGAGGCGTGCATGTTGCCGTCGATCCAGATGGCAGGGCGGATCTGGTCGGGGTCCTTGCCGATGGTGAGCAGCGGGATCTCGCGGCCGCCCGCGCTCTTGCCGATGCTGGAGAGGCGGACGGTGCCGGGATGCTGCTTCGCCCAGGCCTGGAGCTGTGCGGTGATTTCGGCGTAATCGAGGTATTTGGCGCGGAACATCGGGAGTCCTGTCGGGATGCGGCGGAAGAGACCGACAGTTTACGCAAAGTCGCCTTTGCCCTCGGGAGGACGGCCAGCGGGCGAAAGGTTGACACGACGTCTGTAACCACCTGTAACCACCCTTGCGCTTTCGCCGCGATGGTCCAACATGGCTTCCGGGCCAGTCCCGCGAAGGAGATAGCCATGCTGAAACGGTCCCTGTTGCTTGCAACGATCCTTGCCGCTGCGGCGGCGATGAGCTTCTCCACTCGTGCATCCGCGGACCCTGTCGCCGGCGCGATCATCGGTGGCGGCATCGGTGCGGCGGTCGGCG
>CAZSGD010000129.1:0-1033 GCA_964606155.1 uncultured Chitinophaga sp.
GCAGGTCTGGCTCACCACCGCCACCCCGGAGGGCCACGAGCTCTCCGTCCTGGCCCTCGACCGCGACGACGGGCGCGTTCTCTTCGACGTCAAGGTCTTCCAGGTGGCCCGGCCGGAGGACACGCGCCAGTACAACAGCTTCGCTTCTCCGACCCCGGTGATCGAGGAGGGCCGCGTCTACGTCCACTTCGGCAGCTACGGGACGGCCGCCCTGGACACCCGCACCGGCAAGGTCCTCTGGGAGCGCCGCGACCTGCCGTGCAACCACTGGCGGGGGCCGGCCTCGTCGCCGATCCTCGACGGCGACCGGCTCGTCGTGCACTTCGACGGATTCGACCTGCAGTACGCCGTGGCCCTCGACAAGAAGACGGGCCGCACCGTGTGGAGGGCCGATCGGATCCACGACTTCGGCACCGACGACGGTGACCAGAAGAAGGGGTACGCGACCCCGGTGGTCATCCAGGCCTCGGGCCGGGCCCAGCTCATCAGCCCGGCGGCGAAGGCCGTCGTGTCCCTGGACCCCCTCACCGGTCGCGAGCTGTGGCGCGTCCGATACCCGCAGCACTCCGCGGCCGCGCGCCCGCTCTTCGCCCACGGGCTCGTGTACGTCGCCTCGGGCCGCGGCAAGGCGGAGCTCCTCGCCATCCGCCCCGACGGGCGGGGAGACGTGACCGACACCCACGTCGCGTGGAGGGCGATCCGGGGCGTCGGGGCGAGCCCCTCGCCCGTCCTCGTGGGCGACTACGTCTACTCCGTCACCGACAAGGCCGGCGTCGTGACCTGCCTCGACGCGAAGACCGGCGCCGAGGTCTGGCAGCGACGGGTCGGCGGGGTCGCCCACTCGGCGTCGCCCCTCTTCGCGGACGGGGCGCTCTACTTCTTCGCCGAGGACGGATCCGCCGTCGCCCTGGCGCCCGGCCCCGAGTCTCGGGAGCTGGGCCGCGGAGCGTTCGGCGAGGGCGGCGTCATGGCCACCCCGGCGATCGCGGGGAAGGCGATCTTCCTCCGGACCGAGTCGCACCTCTACCGCCTG